>JAXJLD010000089.1:0-10684 GCA_036297385.1 Christensenellales bacterium
AGCAGACCGCAAAGCGGTCTACGATTGAAACGGGTTCCATTTGCGTAAAAGGTTTTCGATGCGAAACAGCATCAATCCCTTATTCCGCGCATCCCAAAACAACATGATCGTTTCTATATAATGAGAAAGGATGTTTCCCATGATTCTGAGCATTGATATCGGCGGCACCGCCGTCAAGATGGGGCTCGTCGATCACGCCGGCGGCATCCACGCCCGCCACGAGGCCAGCGTCTGCTTCGACGGCTACAAGACCCCCATTCTCACCACGGTCATCCGCGAGGCGCAGGCCTTCCTCGCGCACGAGGGTGCATCCATCGAGGGCGTGGGCGTATCTGCCACCGGTCAGGTGGACGACCGCGCAGGCGTGGTCATCGGCACCAACGGCAAAATCCCCGGCTATGAGGGCTCGCCCATCAAGCGCGACATGGAGGCCGCCTTCGGCGTGCCGGTCTTTGCGCTCAACGATGCGAACGCCGCTGCGCTGGGCGAGTGCTTTGCCGGACGCGCAAAGGGCGTGCAGAACGTGCTGATGGTCACGCTGGGCACCGGCGTGGGCGGCGGCATCGTGCTGGGCGGTCAGGTGTTCGGCGGCGCACGCGGCATCGCGGGCGAGCTGGGGCATTTCACGCTCTATCAGGACGGCATTCCATGCCCCTGCGGCAAGCGCGGCTGCTTTGAAAGCTACGCCGCCACCACCGCGCTCGTGCGCCGCGCCATCGAGGCCACCGGCGAAACGGAGATGAACGGACGCATCCTCTTTACCCGCGTGGCGGAGGGGGATGAAACCCTGCGCACCGTGCTGTCCGACTGGATTGACGACGTGGCTGCCGGCATCTCCGGTCTGGTGCACATCTTCAATCCTGAGATGGTGCTCATCGGCGGCGGCGTTTCCGCGCAGGAGGCGCTGCTCATTGCGCCGCTGCGCGAGCGCGTGATGCACAGCGTCATGCCGCGCTTTGCCGAGGGGCTTCAGCTCGAGGCCGCCACGCTGGGCAATGACGCGGGCATGATCGGCGCGGCCAAGTTCTGTCTGGATCATCTCGCTTCTCCTGCGGCAAATTGACAAGCGCCGCATGGGCTTCAAGGAGGTCATTGGACATGGATAAGCTCTATTTTGGCGTTGATATCGGCGGCACTGCCACCAAGCTCGGCGCATTCTCCCCGGAGGGCCAGTTGCTTGACAAGTGGGAGATTCCCACGGATACAGCCGAACGCGGCAGCCGCATTATGCCCCATATCGCCTCGGAAATCCTGCGCTATGCTGGCGCAGCAGATCACATTGTCGCCGTCGGCGTAGGTGTACCCGGCCCCGTTCGGCAGGACGGCTATGTCAGCCGCTGTGTCAACCTCGGCTGGGGTGATTTCAACCCTGCGCGTGATCTCTCCGCGCAGCTCGTCGGCGTGCCGGTCTTTGCCGGAAACGACGCCAACGTGGCCGCGATGGGCGAATACTGGCAGGGCGGCGGACAGGGCTGCCGCAGCCTCGTGTTCATCACGCTGGGCACGGGTGTGGGCGGCGGTATCGTGCTGGATGGCCGCATGGTCTACGGCAGCAAGGGGCTGGGCGGAGAAATCGGTCATCTCGTTGTCAATCCGGACGAGCCCATGCCCTGCAACTGCGGGCAGTACGGCTGCCTCGATCAGACAGCCTCTGCCACCGGCGTGGTGCGCCACGCCAAACGCTTGCTTGCCCGGCATACAGATGAACCCTCCGCGCTGCGCGGCGTAGAGCCGCTCACCGCGCGTGATGTGTTCGATGCTGCCAAAGCCGGAGACGCGATTGCGTTTGATACGGTCGATCTATGCATGGGCTTTTTGGGCAAGGCGATGGCCATGGTCACCAATATCGTCGATCCGGAAATGTACATCATCGGCGGCGGCGTTTCCAAAGCGGGGACATTCCTGCTCGATCGGGTGCGCACACACTATGAAGCGTGCTGCACGCTCTCGACGCAGAAGGCACGCGTAGCGCTGGCCACGCTGGGCAACGATGCGGGCATTTATGGCGCGGCCAAGCTGGCGATGGATGCCGTGCTGCGCTGAGCCGCAGATTGACCCAAGTACACGCCCCCTTCCCCGCGCTGTACAACCCCGCCGCGCATATGCTATAATGCCTCGCAGTGCCTTGACCGCCCGACGCGCTTGGGCTGGCCGGCAGAAATGAGGTGTATGTCCATCATGATGGAAAAGCGCGAAAAACAGATTCTGCTGACTTCCTTTTTCGCAGGGCTGGCCTTTGCCCTTGCGGAATTCGTGTTCTCCGTGTACAGCCACTCCCAATCCGCGCTGACGGATGCGGTGTATGACGCTTCTGAGCTGGTCTTTATCGCCCTGCTGCTGTTCCTCACACCGCTGTTTCACAAGCCGGTATCGGAAAAGCACCCCTATGGGTACTTTCAGATCGAATCCATCTTCGTCATCGTCAAGGGCGTGATGATGCTCTCCGTCACCATGGGCGTTTCACTGGAAGTGCTGGGCTCCGCGCTCTCCGGCGGAAACTCCGTCAACAGTATGCAGGTCGCCCTGTTCCAATGCTGTCTGGGTGCAGCCAGCATCGTCATCTTCCTGCTGATGAAGCGGCTCAACCACAGCCTGTCCTCGCCCACCATTGAGTCGGAGTTGCTGGGCTGGAAGCTGGACATCCTGTACAGCATGGGCATGGCGCTGGCCTTCTTCCTCTCGCAGTACCTGGGCAAAACACCGCTGGCGTTCCTTGCGCCGTACTTTGACCAGATCGTTGCAGTCGTCGTCATGGTCTTTACGCTCCCGGAAAGTGTCAAAATCCTCTGGAGCGCCGCCAAGGACATCTTCCTCTTCTCGCCGGATCATGCGCTGCTGGAAGAAGTCAAGGCGATGTGCGGCCCGATTTTGGCGGAGCATCGCTTTTCCCCCTGCTTTTTTGATGTGACCAAGACGGGGCGTCACCTGTGGGTGGCGGTGTATTTCCACATCGAGGGCGACAGCCTATCCGTGCAGGAGCTAAAAAGCGCGCTGGACGATCTCAACGAAAAAGCGCAGGCACACTTCTCTGAATGTACTTGTGAGCTGATTTTGGCGCCGTAATTCCCCAAAACAAAAGCTTCGCTCCCCTGTCCCATCGTCAGGACGGAGAGCGGAGCTTTTGTTTTTGGAAAGCTGGCAGGGATGACGGATGCGCTTGCCTTCCCCTTTGGGGAAGGAGACCTTGATCGTTTCCATCAGAAAGCCGTCTTTCGCGGGCGGCTAGGCTGCACCTTGACCGCACACAGTGCCACACACAGGCTGAGCGTCCCTTCCGCCATCAGCGCAACACCCATCAGCACGATGAGCGCCCGCGTGCTGCCGAACGGGCGCAGCGCCAGCACCATGCCCGCCACACCGGCCAGCAGCGCCGTAATCAGGATCAGCCACCACGTTTCCAGCCCAAAACGCCGCGCATCCAGCGAGGTTTGAATCTTGAGCAGACCGTCCGCCAAAACGGCAATGCCCATCACGATGCATAGGAAACTCATCATATGCTCCGGGCGCAGCAGGATGACGGCGCTGAGCGCCATGAGCAGGATGCCGAACGCCAGATCAAACTGAAAGGCGAGCTGGTACAGATCGCGGGAAAAGTACCCGATGAGCTTGACGATCCCCGATACCCCCAGCACCACGCCCGCAATGCCGCTGATGGTCGATAGCTGCATATTCGGCGCACAGATCATCCATAGCCCGACGGCACACAGGACAATCGAAATGAGCACATAGCCTCCCTTGGCCGCACGAATGAGCTTATCAGAATGCATAGTCCTCCTCCTTTGCATGGCTCCGCCCGCTTCCGTGGAGAGCCGATGCTCTTGCTTGATACGGGAAGTATAGCAAAGCAGGCCATCAAAGGGGAATGGTCACATATGGAGCGCTGTTCCAAATCCAGACAAAACGCCCGCCTTGCCTAAAAAACAGGCAAGGCGGGCGGTCGTGTCTCAACCTGCCGCGGCACATATTGGCCTATATGTGAGCACTGCGCAGCAGCATTTCCTTGGTCGCGCCCTCGCGCAGCTTGCACAGGCGCACCATATCGCCGCTGAAATCGCCCTTCATGCCGCCGTTCATCCAGTGTATGATCTCGCCCACGCACTCGCAGGTGTACGCCTGTATGATGATGCGCTTGTCCTCCGGCTGCACCGAAACGCCGGGCAGCTCCTGCTGGGCGCGCTCCATATACTGCGTGACAGCGTGGCGGCAGATGTCAAAGAGGTATTGCTCGACCACATCGCGATTAGCGGAGCGATACATATGCAGTACGGCGCGCTTGTGCTGCAGGATAAACTCGATGGCCTGCGATACACACAGCCACAGCGACGTGACGCCGATATTCTCCTTGAGCGTCTTTTCCGTCGCTTCCTTGATGATCTCGTTGACCAGCGTGGGCAAATCCGCGAAATGATAGTAAAAGGTATTGCGGTTGATTCCGCAGTCCTCCACGATATCCTTGACGGTGAGCTTGTCATACGGGTGTTCTTCCAGCAGGCGAATACAGGAATCCATGATCGCCCTGCGCGTAAATGTAGACAATCTGCGGCCACCTCCTTCCTGTGTATGCGGCAGCAAACGGATAGGTCCTTTGATTGATTATATCATTTTTCCGCCAGTCTGCGCAAGAAAAATGCCCAACAACGCGCAGCCGGTCAGCAAAAACCATGTGTTCTCCACTCGATCCACCGCAAATTCAGTCACTTTCACGCGACTGCCCAAATTCCCAACACGCACGGCCTTTTGTCGATTGTGAAGCCGCCGCATATCCACTAGAATGACGGCATCAGAACGAAACAAGGAGGTTTCCGTGATGTATTACGCAAGCGGCAATTATGAGGCATTCGTTCGCCCCCTCAAGCCGGAGGGCGTGGAAAACAAGTCGGCGCACATCGTCGGCACCGGCCTGGCGGCGCTGAGCGCAGCCTGCTATCTGGTTCGAGATGGTCAGATGGAGGGCAGTCACATCCATATCTACGAGAAGGACCCCATCCCCGGCGGCGCGTGCGATGGCTACGAGTTCCCGGGCCTTGGCTACGTCATGCGCGGCGGCCGCGAGATGGACAACCATTTCGAGGTCATGTGGGATCTGTTCCGCTCCATCCCGTCCATCGAGACGGAGGGGCTGAGCGTGCTGGATGAGTACTACTACCTCAACAAGAAGGACCCCAACTACTCCCTGTGCCGCGCCACGGTCAACCGCGGCGAGGACGCGCACACCGACGGCAAGTTCGCCCTGTCGGACAAGGCAGCCATGGAGATCATGCACCTGTTCTTCACCCCGGACGAGCAGCTCTATGATAAGCGCATCACCGATTTCTTCGATGACGAGGTGTTCTCCTCCAACTTCTGGCTCTACTGGCGCACCATGTTCGCCTTTGAAAACTGGCACAGTGCGCTGGAGATGAAGCGCTACATCAAGCGCTACATCCACCATGTCGGCGGCCTGCCGGATTTCAAGGCGCTGCGCTTCACCAAGTACAACCAGTACGAGTCCATGATCCTGCCGATGGTGCGCTATCTGGAGAGCCATGGCGTGCAGTTCCACTACAACACGAAGGTGGTCAATGTCGAGTTTGACATCCAGCCGGAGCGCAAGCTCGCCAAGCGCATTGAGCTGATTCAGGATGGCGCAGCCAAGTTCGTGGAGCTTACGCCCGATGATCTGGTGTTCATCACCAACGGCGGCTGCGTGGAAAACTCCACCATGGGCACGCAGGATAAGCCCGCTGCCTTCAACCCCGATATCAAGCCCGGCGGCGGCTGGGATATGTGGCGCAAGATCGCCGCGCAGGATCCGTCCTTCGGTCATCCGGACAAGTTCTGCTACGATCCGGAGCAGTCCAACTGGATGAGCGCCACCGTCACCACGCTGGACCAGCGCATCATCCCCTACATCAAGGCCATCTGCAAGCGCGATCCGTTCAGCGGCGGCGTCGTCACCGGCGGCATTGTCACAGTGAAGGATTCCGGCTGGCTGATGAGCTGGACGATCAACCGCCAGCCGCAGTTCCGCACGCAGAAGAAGGATCAGTGCGTGGTATGGGTGTACGGCCTGTTCACCGACAAGCCGGGCAACTACGTCAAGAAGCCCATGCGCGAGTGCACCGGCAAGGAAATCTGCATGGAGTGGCTCTACCACCTCGGCGTGCCGGTGGAGGAGATCGAGGACATGGCCGAGCACAGCGCCAACACCGTGCCGGTTATGATGCCCTACATCACCGCCTTCTTCATGCCGCGTGCCGCGGGCGACCGCCCCGACATTGTGCCCAAGGGTGCCGTCAACTTTGCGTTCATCGGCCAGTTTGCTGAGACGCCGCGCGACACCATCTTCACCACCGAGTATTCCATGCGCACCGGCATGGAGGCCGTGTACACGCTGCTCAATGTCGATCGCGGCGTGCCGGAGGTCTGGGGCAGCACCTATGACATCCGTGACCTGCTCAACGCCGCCGTCCAGATGCGCGACGGCAAGCCGCTGACGGAGATGAACCTGCCGCTGCGGGAGAAGCTCAAGGTACGCGCCGTGCTGGACGAGATCAAGGGTACCGATATCGAAAAGCTGCTGCACGAGTATCACGTCATCTAACACATCCTGACAGGCGCGTCCGGGGGCCGAGCCATCGGCCCCGGACGCGCCGCCTGTACAAGCTTTACACATGGAAGGGAGAGAAAACGATGGGCCTGACCGATCAAATCAAGAAAACCGCGCTCAAGACAGCCCTGAACTATCTGGAGAAGAACCCCGAGGAAAACGCCATCAAGCTGTTGGGTTGGGTGGACAAGCTGGCCGGCACCGGCCCGGACAGCTTTGAGACACAGCGCAAGGCCATCCGCGCCGTCCTGGAAGACCCGGACAACAATATGCGCCAGCTCATCATGCGCATCCTCAAGGAAACCGACAATGAGGTGCTCAAAGCGACGTTTATCAACTTCTTCCTCAACGCCAACATCATCGGTTGGCCGCTTCAGGAGAAGAACCGCGAAAAGTATGGCTGCAACATCCCGTGGGCGATCCTGCTGGACCCGACCTCGGCCTGCAACCTGCACTGCACCGGCTGCTGGGCAGCAGAGTACGGCAATAAGCTGAACCTGACGCTCGAGGAGATCGACTCCATCATCACGCAGGGCAAGGAGCTGGGCGTGTATATGTACATCTACACCGGCGGCGAGCCGCTGGTGCGCAAGGCCGATCTGCTGACGCTCTGCCGCCGCCACAGCGATTGCCAGTTCCTCTCCTTTACCAATGGCACGCTGATTGACGAAGCCTTTGCCGATGAAATGCTGCGGGTGAAGAACTTCATCCCCGCCATCAGCCTGGAGGGCTTCGAGGAGGCGACCGATGGCCGCCGCGGCAATGGCGTATACCAGAAGGCCACGCACGCCATGCGGATTCTCCGCGACCGGCATCTGCCGTTCGGCATCTCTGCGTGCTACACCAGCGCCAATGTCGATTCCATCGCTTCCGATGCGTACATCGACTACATTTGCGGCCTCGGTGCGCGCTTCATTTGGTACTTCCACTATATGCCGGTCGGCAATGACGCCGCGCCGGAGCTGCTGCCCAATCCCGAGCAGCGCGAGTATATGTACCACCGTATCCGCGAGCTGCGCGCCACCAAGCCCATCTTTGCCATGGACTTCCAGAACGACGGCGAATACGTCGGCGGATGCATTGCCGGCGGCCGCCGCTACCTGCACATCAACGCCAACGGCGACGTTGACCCCTGCGTGTTCATCCACTATGCCAACTGCAACATCCGGGAAAACACGCTGCTGGAAGCGCTCCAGTCCCCCATCTTCATGGCCTATCACGACAACCAGCCCTTCAACGACAATATGCTGCGCCCCTGCCCGATGCTGGAGAACCCGGAGAAGCTGCGCGAAATCGTCGAAAAGACCGGTGCGCACTCCACCGATCCGCAGTCGCCCGAAACCGCCGATCACCTGTGCGGCAAGTGCGATGCCTATGCAGCCAACTGGAAGCCGACCGCCGATCGCCTGTGGGCGTGCAGCCACGGCTGCAAGGGCTGCCCGTCCGCCGAAGGCTGTGATTCCGGCAAGAAGGAGGCGTAACCCATGACCACCTACTTCACCTCTGAAAGCGTCACGCAGGGGCATCCCGACAAGGTGTGCGATCAGGTGGCTGACGCCATCCTCGATGCGGTGCTGGCGCATGACCCACGCGCACACGTCGCCTGCGAGGTGACGGCTATCACCGATGCGCTGCACATCTTCGGCGAGATCACCACGACGGCCGATGTGGATTATGAAGCCGTCGCGCGGCAGACCCTGCGCCAGATCGGCTATACGCAGCAGGGGCATGGCTTTGATGCCGATACCTGCCGCATCACCGTCGATCTGCACGCGCAGTCGCCCGATATCAACATGGGCGTGAGCCGCGAGGACGAGGCCGACAGCGGCGCGGGCGATCAGGGCATGATGTTCGGTTACGCCTGCCGCGAAACCGAGAGCCTCATGCCCCTGCCCATCGAGCTGGCCCATGCGCTGACCCGCCGTCTGACCGCCGTTCGCGAGACGGGCGTGATGCCCGATCTCCTGCCGGACGGCAAAGCGCAGGTGACGGTGCAGTACGAGGACGGCGTACCCACACGCATCGACGCGGTGGTCGTCTCCTCCCAGCACACGGAGCAGATCTCCGAGGCCGACCTGCGCGAGGGCATCATCCGTGAGGTCATCCGCAAGGCGCTGCCTGCGCAGCTTCTGGATGAGCGCACGCGCTTCCTTGTCAACCCGACCGGCCGCTTCCTCATCGGCGGCCCTGCCGGTGACAGCGGCCTGACCGGACGCAAGCTGATCGTGGATACCTACGGCGGCTATGCACGCCATGGCGGCGGCGCATTCTCCGGCAAGGACCCGACCAAGGTAGACCGCAGCGCCTCGTATCTGGCGCGCTATCTGGCCAAGAACATCGTGGCGGCGAGACTGGCTGACCGCTGCGAGGTGCAGCTTGGCTATGCTATCGGCGTGGCGCAGCCCGTCTCGCTGCTGGTGGATACATTCGGTACCGAGAAGATCCCCGTCGAGCGCATCCGTACCCTGCTTCTGGATACGGTGGATATGCGCCCGGCAGCCATCATCAACCGCTTTGGCCTGCGCGCTCCAATCTACGGCCGCGTGTCCTGCTATGGTCACTTCGGTGAAAATGCAAAGGATATGCCGTGGGAGCAGTGCGACCTGGCCGCGCAGTGGTGCGCACAAGCTGCCGTCCCCTGCGCCTGATTCAGCCCCCTTCCAATATGTGGCCGGCGCGTTCACTTGCAGGATGCGCCGGCCCGCTGTCTTTTCTTTGCATTTTCGATGTCTATGGACAGAAAGGAAACGGATCATGTCCGTCAAAATCATCGCAGATTCCACCTGTGATCTGCCTGCCGATCTGCTCGCCCGGTACGATATCACCCTCCTTCCGATGTCCATCGGCAAGGGCGGGCAGTTTTTCAAGGATGGCGTAGAAATCACACCCAAGGATATCTTTGTCCATGTTGCTGCGGGCGGTGCGCTGTGTACCACGGCCTCCGCCAACATCAGCGAATTTGACGATTGCTTCACCCGGTACAGCGCTGAATACGATGCCGTCGTCTGCATCACCATCAGCTCGGAAATCTCAAGCTGCTTCCAGAACGCGCGGCTGGCGGCGGAGTCGTTCTCCAACGTCTTTGTGGTGGATTCCCGCAATCTCTCCAGTGGGCAGGGGATGCTGGTGCTGCACGGTGCCTATCTGGCGCAGCAGGGGCTCTCCGGCGAGGAGATCGCCCGCACGCTCCAGCAGGAGACTGATAAGGTGCAGTCCAGCTTCCTGCTCGATCAGCTCGATTATATGCGCAAGGGCGGGCGCTGTTCCGCCGTTGCGGCGCTCGGCGCGAACCTGATGCACCTCAAGCCCTGCATCGAGGTAAAGGACGGGCGCATGGGCGTGAGCAAAAAGTACCGCGGCTCGTTTGAACATTGCATGGTGCTCTATACGAAGGAGCTGCTTGCCCACCATCCCAACGCGCGCAGGGATACCGTCATCGTCGTCCATCCCGATGCTGACCGCGCCGCGGTGGATGCGACGCTGCGCACGCTCCGCGAGGACGGACGCTTTGAGCATATCTATGAATCGCGCACCGGCTGCACCGTCGCCTGCCATTGCGGGCCGAATACCATCGGCGTGATGTTCATGGATGCCTGATGCCCTTTTCCAATCCAATACGCGATAAGTGCGAAGCGGAGAAAGGGGTTGAGCCTGCGGCAGAAATAAGCAGGCAGAGCGTCAGAACTCGCAAGGGAGACGCGCTCCGCTGGGTCAGAGGGACTGGGGGGAGTTTCGATTCTCCCCCCAAGCCCCTCTGAACTCCCCTTCCCCCCTGCAAACGATCAGGGCTGCGGCCCTGAACCCATGGGGAGGGCCGAGGATTGGGCGAAGTACCGCGAGGTACAGAGCATTTCATACGGTGCGAAGCATGACCCGATGGAGTTTAGGCTTTTCTTTTCAGAAACAGAAAAAAGACCCTTTCGCGGCATCTGCCATGAAACGGTCTTTTTCTATTTTGCTTCTAATACGGTTTGCATTCTATAGGCGAGTTTCCCAGAATCGCAGCCCTAACGTAGACCTCATCCGTCATCCCTTCGGGATGACACCTTCCCCAAAGGGGAAGGCTTGAAAAAACGTAGTTTCAGAGCAGACCGC
>JAXJLD010000090.1:0-3274 GCA_036297385.1 Christensenellales bacterium
AGAGCAGACCGCAAAGCGGTCTACGATTGAAACGGGTTCAAGCCGCGAAAAGCCTGAAGAATCTGACCCCGCCATTCCGCCTGCCTGCCTCCTCCACAGGGCTCGTCAGGCTTCTCAGGCGTTGAACACGCGCACCGGCAGCACCAGATACAGGTAGCCATCGCCCTCCGTCGGGCAGACCACACACGGGCTGACGTTGGAATTGAAGCGCATAAACACCTCGTCGTCGGAAATCGCCTTGAGCACATCGGTGATATAGCGGACGTTGAAGGCGATGGTCAGGTCGTTGCCCTCGGTCGTCACATCGATTTTTTCTTCCATATCACCGTTCTCGGAATTGGAGGTGACGGTCAGCGTGTCTCCGTCGATCTTGAAGCACACCAGATTGCTCTTGCCCTCGCGCGCAATGAGGCTCGCGCGGTCGATGGCGCTGCTCAGCTCGCCCGTGCGCACGGCCACGCGGGTCTGCCACTCCTGCGGCAGAATCTGGCGATAGCGGATAAACTCGCCCTCCAGCAGCCGGGCAACGATGTGCGTCGCGCCCATGTTCATCTGCACATGGCTGGGGCTGAAGCACAGCGCCACTTCCTCATCCGTATCCGCGAGAATCTTGGCGATATCGCCCAGCACCTTGCCGCCCACCACCGCGGAAACATCGCTCTCCGGGCCGCTGATCGCCTCCTGACGCATCGCCAGCCGGAAGCCATCCAGCGCAATCATGCGCATCTCATTTCGGCCAATCTCCATCAGGCAGCCGGTGAGAATCGGGCGGCTCTCGTCCACCGCAATGGCAAACAGCGTGCGGCCGATCATGTCGCGCAGCATATTTTGGGGCATGGAGAAGGCTTGGCCCGTTACCAGCGGCAGCTCCGGGTATTCCACCGGATCAAAGCCCGAAATCGTCGTGCGGATGCTGGCGCAGCGGATGGTGGCCTGCATCCTGTCCGAGACGGAGATGGTGCAGTTGCCGCCGGGCAGCTTGCGCACGATCTCGCACAGCAGCTTGCCGGGCAGCACGGCGCGTCCCTCTTCGCTGAAGGACGCTGGAATCACCGTCTGAATGCCCAGCGCCAGATCCGTGCAGACGAGGCGCAGCCCTTCTTCGCAGGACTCCAAAAGGATGCCTTCCAAAATCGGCTTGGGAGAGCGCACAGCCAGTGCGCGGCTGACGATGGAGAGGCTTGTGTTCAGGTCATTGGTATCGCAGGAAAAACGCATATCTTCAACCTCCATGGAGTAGTAGCAGTATATAGGATTCAGCAGGAGTAGCCGTAGGGGCGTGGATACAGGGGATAACTCCCAAAAAGCCAAAACGTGCTTGATTTTGGGCTGTGGAAAACCCTGTACAAAGCGCCAAAGATATCCACGACTTATCCACAGCACTGGGGATAACAGACCAGCACTGCTGAACGAGGGGCCAAATCCGTAGGAAAAAGCAGATTCGTTCATATTCAGTATTCTATTTTTTCCTGTAAAATCCTTCTGCCGTTTCCGAAAAAGGACGGCAGCACCTCGCTCAAAAAATTCAAAAAAAACGCCGCCCCTTACGGGGCGGCTGAATCAGGCCAAGGGGAATACGTCACAGCACTTTGCCGGTGCACTCTGAAGAGGGATTATCCTGCGGGGAAGGCCGCTTCTTGTGCAGCAAGCCGCCGGAATGTACCGTGCGGAAGCCCTTTCGGCTTTTCAATGCTTGCAGCAGACACAGCAGCGCCATCAGCAGGGTGACGATGACCAGCACATCGGTGCGGGTGAAATGGGTGAGTGCGCTGATCAGTGTGATGGAGGCACTCGCCATTGTGAGCACCACCAGCCCAAGCGCGTTGATCTTCCTGCGCTGAAGAAAGGCACGCAGGACGGCTTTGTTCACGGTTTGCGGGCGCATAATCAAATCCTCCCCGGGCAGATCTCAATACCCGTCATATTCGCGGCAAATGGAAAAAAACCTGCAAAATCGCCGTTAAAAATCACGTCATCCTCACAGCAGCGGTGCAAACAGCGGCGCGAGCGCAACGGTCATCACACCGGAAACCACCAGCGACAGGCTGCTCATCGCGCCCTCGATTTCGCCCAGCTCCATCGCCTTGGCCGTGCCGATGGCGTGGGCAGATGCGCCGAGGGCCACGCCGCGTGCAATCGGATGGGTGATGCGAAAGAGGCGGCATACGCTCTCCGCGATGACGCTGCCGAGAATGCCGGTGATGATGATGACCGCGACGGTGATGGACACATGTCCGCCCAGCTCCTCGCTCACGCCCATGCCGATGGCTGTGGTGATGGACTTGGGCAGCAGGGTGACGTAGGCGGCGTGGTCAAGGCGCAGCAGTGCGCACAGCGCGAGTACACAGACGAGGCTGGTCAGCACGCCGGAAAGCACGCCCGCGAGAATGGCCTTTTTGTGACGGCGCAGCAGATGGAGCTGCTCGTACAGCGGCACAGCGAGGCAGACGGTTGAGGGGGTGAGCAGGCTGCTGATGAGCTTGGCACCCTGCTGATAGGCAGCATAGTCGATGTGCAGCCCGCCAAGCAGCAGCATCACCATCGCGATGGCCAGCAGCAGCGGGTTCATCAGCGCCAGCCCGGTGCGCTTGCGAATGGCCTGCCCCAGCAGGTAGGCAGCCAGCGTGACAAACACGCCGAAGAACGTGGACGAGGCGACAAATTCAGTCATGGTGCGCCTCCTTGTCATCCCGCTTGAGGATGGCCTGCGCGGCACGGCCGGAAACGCCCATCACCAGCACGGTAGAAACGAGCGTGATGAGCGCATAGGCGGGGAGCGCGGGGCGCAGCAGGTCAAACGAGGCCATCAGGCCCACACCGGCGGGAATGAACATCACCGGCATGATCTGAATGAGGAAGGTGGATACATCCTTGACGGATTCCACGCGCAGCTTTCCGCTGCACAGCAGCGCAAACAGCAGTGCAATGCCGTAGATGCTGGCCGGGATGGGCAGCGGAATGAGGAAACTGAGCGCCTCACCGATGAGGGAGATCAACAGGATGATGGAAAACTGACGGAGGTATTTCAAGCGGTTCGCCTCTTTTGATGTGAGATGTTCCTATTGTATCACCAGCGGCGGTAAAGAACAACCGAGTTGACAGCGAAACACGGCAGATTTATACTGAGCGTAGGGCAATGGGGTTGATGTTCTAAACCGTTTATTCAGCGCAAAGCAAATCAAGTGCTGTATGAAATGCACTTATACGGTTTTGCATCGAAAACCTTTTACGCAAATGGAACCCGTTTCAATCGTAGACCGCTTTGCGGTCTGCT
>JAXJLD010000091.1:0-11014 GCA_036297385.1 Christensenellales bacterium
TCATCCCCAAACCCCTTCTTCGCTTCGCGCCGGATGAAGCGGTTTGGTGGGGAAAAAATCAAGAAATATAAAGGAAAACAGGTATGCGCGTCCAATCGCTGAGTTTACAAAATTTCAGAAATTATGAGCGGGCGAGCATTGCGCCGGACAGCGGCGTGACCGTGTTCACCGGCCCCAACGCACAGGGCAAGACCAATATGCTCGAAGCGCTGCACCTATGCTGCATGGGCCGCAGCCACCGCACCCCGCGCGACGAGGAGCTCATCCGCTGGGGCGAGCCGCGCGCGCGTGTGCAGGTGCGCACCGCCCAGCGCGATGGCACGCACGAGGTCACCATCCTGCTGGACAGAACGCAGAAAAAGCGCAAGGCCGTGCGCATCGGCGCACGCCCGGCTGAGCGCATCGGAGAGCTTTTTGGGCACGTCTGCGGTGTGCTGTTCTCCCCGGAGGATCTCTCCATCATCAAGGACGGCCCGGCGGAGCGGCGCAGGTTTTTGGATATGCAGCTTTCGCAGCTTCGCCCCGCCTATTTTTACAGCTTGCAGCGCGCCGTGCGCACGCTCAATCAGCGCAATGCGCTGCTCAAGAACATCGCGCACAATCCCGCACTGCTGCCCACGCTGGATATGTGGGATGAGCAGCTTGCCCGCGTGGGCGGGGAAATCGCCGCCGCGCGCCGGGAAGCCGTCGCCTTTTTGGATGAAAGCGCCAGACAGGCGCACGCTTCGCTGACTGGAGGGCGTGAGGAGCTGCGCTTGCGCTATCTTTCGCAGACGGCAGATGCGCAGAATCCTGCGGAGCGACTGCTGGAGCGCCTGCACGCGGCGCGCAGCGAGGATTTGCGCCGCATGACGACCACCGTGGGCGTGCATCGCGACGACATGGGCGTAACCATCAACGGCAAGGAAGCACGCACATTTGCCTCGCAGGGACAGCAGCGCAGCGCGGTGCTCTCCCTCAAGCTGGCACAGCTTGAAATGGCGGAACAGGAAACGGGCGAAGCGCCCATTTTGATGCTGGATGATGTGATGAGCGAGCTGGACCCCGGTCGCCGCCGCCAGCTCATCGAGCGGATTGACCGTGTACAGACCTTTGTGACCTGCACAGACCTCTCTGACCTCGCGGGTGCGCGGCAAGGCGCGGTCTACCGTGTGGAAAACGGCGTGCTGATGGCGCCGTGAAGCGGGGAAAACGCGGGCGGGTTCTTTTTGGGCGCACGCAGTTTTTCACAGGCCGTGCAAGGGAAAAAAGGACTTATCCAAGAGTTATCCACATCTATCCACAAATTATCCACATCTGTCGACAAGTCTGTGGAAAAGTGTGTGGATAAGAAACGGATAACCTGCGGACAAGTGGAAAGCACGTATGTGCGCCCTCCTTTTGGGGAAGCCCAAAAAGCGTGGGCCCGCCAAAACTTTTGGTCGATGGACAGCCCAAAACTTTTGGGGCGGGTTGGGGAGGACTCCAAAAGTGGAAAAGTAGGAGAAAGGAAACAGACTGCAACGATGGATCGCAATAAAAAGCGCGTGACGTACATGACCGGCGCGAACAGCACGCTGAGCACCTACGGCATGAACGAGAGAAAAAAGAAGAAAAAGCCGGGCATACAGCCGATGCGTATGCTGCTTGCGCTGGCGGTGATGGGCGCGGTGCTCGCGGCGGTGGTGGCCTATGCGCTCAACGGCTCCGGCCGGGAGAGTGTAGGCAAGGTGACGCGCATCGGCGCAACGCTTTCCCAAAACGTGACGCCCTTTGGCGACAGCGTGATCTTCTATGACGGCACGACGCTGCACTGCATGGCAGCCACGGGCGGCAACGAGTGGAGCTATCAGATCGGCACGAACGCGGATTACGACGCGACGAAGGAGCGCATCGTCGCCTGGTCGGGCAATGACCTGTACATCCTCAACAGCCGAGGCCGCCTGATCTACAACAACAAGATGTCCGATATGATTCAGTTCGCCAGCGCGGGCAGCACCTATGTGGCGGCGTTTGTGGGCGAGCCGGACAACGGCGTGATCTCCGTCATCAACGAATCGGGCCAGATCGTGGACAACGTGAGCGTGAGCAATCAGACGCTGCTGGACATCGGCTTTTTCAAAACCACCACCTCCTCCAGCGCACAGGAGACGGAGCTGATGTGGGTGCTGGGGCTGGATACGACCGGCACGGTCATCTCCACCGAATTGCAGACCTTCCAGCCGGGCAAGCTCTCCACGGGCAAAAGCTCGCTCGGCGAACACATCGCCTACAAGGTGTACTCCATCAATGGCTCGCTGGAGGTGGTCACCACCCGCCAGATCATGCACTACAACTACCG
The DNA here is from genome assembly GCA_036297385.1 of Christensenellales bacterium. Classification (GTDB taxonomy): domain Bacteria; phylum Bacillota; class Clostridia; order Christensenellales; family Aristaeellaceae; genus Ventricola. The sequence continues at coordinate 2,321 of JAXJLD010000091.1, forward strand.
CGTGCTGGAGCAGAGCAACCCCACGCTCATCTACGGCTATACCGTGGAGGACGTGCAGCAGGTGGGCAGCGTCACCTATCAGATGCTGATTCCCGCGCAGGAGAGCCGTGAAGGCGTGCGCATCAACAACATCCGCCTGATGTACGGCAATGTGGACCGCGTGCTGCACCTGCCCAGCGAGTGCATGGCGGCGGCGCTGGGCACGCACTCGGTGTACGGCTTTGCGTCCAATGCGGTGTACGTCTGCAAGTTTGGGGAGACGACGTTTGACGCGCACGCCCTGCCCATCAATGTGACGGCGGTGCTGGGCATGATCTCGGACAACCGCGTGATCGTCGCATCCGGCTCGGAAATCTACGTCGTCGAGCTGCCCCGCTGACAGGCGGAGCACGCCCGCGAAAGGAGCTTGCATGAATATCATTGACTTCATCATTCTGGCCGTGCTGGCCGTCAGCGTGATTTACGGTATGTACCGCGGCTTTGTCAGCGGCGTGCTGAGCGTGGCGGCGCTCATCGGCTCGGCGGCGCTGGCGCTGGCTATGAGCGGCTCGCTGGCCGCGTGGCTCAAGGGCAACGAGACGCTGGTGCAGACGCTGCTGTACTACACCGACGCGGGCAGCCGCGTGGGCAGTCTCGATCTGTCACTCATGAGCGTTGCGCAGGTGACGGAAAGCTCGCTGGCGCAGATTCTGCAAAGCGCACACCTGCCCGCCGCGTTTGAAAGCGCGTTCATTGCGGGCATGGCCAGCGCACCGGGAGCGCTCACCATCTCTGAGCTGCTCAGCCAGACGATTGTGAGCGTGACGATCTCCATCCTCAGCTTCCTGATCTGCTTTCTGGTTGCCTACGTCGCGGCGACGTTTGTCATCCATCTGATCAGCTATGTATTTGAGCTGCCGGTGCTGCGCCATCTGGATTCGCTCGTTGGCGGCCTGTTCGGCCTGATGCGCGGCGTGCTGCTGCTGTTCATCCTCTTTGCGCTGGTGCCCATCGTGCTGGCGGTTGCCCCCGTGCCGCAGATTGAGGAGCTGCTGGCGGCCTCGCGCCTCGCGCCGATGTTTGACAGCCGTCTCATTCTGGCGATTTTGCAGGGCACGGTGTAACGCCGTCCTCGCAGCCTTGGCGTAGACCTCATCCCTGTCCCCTTTAGAAAAGGCTCAGGCGAGATGAGAGAAGGAGAATTCACATGGAAGTATTCTATTACCGCTGCCGGACGTGCGGCTATGTGCATCAGGTGCCCAGCTACTGGATGAGCTATGCGCCGGAGGACACGCACGAGCAGATGCACTTTGATCCCCGAACGCAGAGCGTATGCGAGAATCAGACGCTTGACTACGCGGGCGAAGGCGAAACCGATTGAGGAGCGGCTGTATGGACTATATGCAATTTCTCAGCGAGATCACGCGGGTTCCCGGCACGAGCGGCTATGAAGCGCCCGTGGCCGGGGCGTTTGCCCGCGCGTTCGCGCCATACTGTGACGAGGTGCGGATAGACGCGATGAACAGCGTGATCGCCGTGCAGCGCGGCGGGGGACGCGGCCCGAAGGTGATGCTCTGCGCACACATCGACGAGGTAGGGCTGATGACGCTCTCCGTCGAGGATGACGGCAGCGTGCGCTTCCTCTCCCTCGGTGTGGCGGCACAGACGCTGCCCGGACAGGAAGTGACGCTGCTGACGGCGGAAGGGCCGCTCTACGGCGTGATCGGCGCACCGCCCCTTGCGCTGATGGCGGCAGACGAGCGCGGGCAGGCGACGGCGGCAGAGGCGCTGTTCATTGACACGGGCCTGCCGGTGCAGGAGGTTCGCCGCCGCGTGCCCGCGGGCACGCCGGTGCAGCTCATCGGCCGGACGACGGCGCTTGAAAACGGCCTTGTGGCCAGCAAGACGCTGGATGACCGCGCCTGCGCGGCCATTTTGCTGGACTGTGCGCAGCAGCTTCGCCGCAGGCTGCACGATGCGGATGTGTATTACGTCCTCTCCTCGCGGGAGGAGCGGGATTCCCTCGGTGCGCTGACGGCGGCGGAGCGGTTGGAGCCGGACGCAGCCATCATTCTGGATGTGACGCATGGGACGATGCCAGGCTGTGAGCCGGGCGAGACGTTCCCGCTGGACGTGACGACGGTTTCCTGCGGGCCGAACACGCACAGAAAGCTGGCGGCGCTGCTGCTGGCACAGGCGGACAAGCTGAGCGTGAAAACACAGATTGAGGTGGCTGCGGGCAGCACATGGACGGACGCATGGGCGGTGCAGACGGCGGCGCAGGGCGTGCCGTGCGCGGTGGTGAGCCTGCCGGTCAAGTATATGCATACGACGGTGGAGCTGGGCAGCACGGCGCTGATGGCGCAGCAGGCCCGCCTGCTGTGCGAGAGCGTATGCGCGATGGATGCAGGATGGGAGGAAACGCTGTGCTTCTGAGGGAGATCACCGCGCTGCGCGGCCCTTCCGGCTGGGAGGATGCGGTGCGCAGTGCGCTGCGCACGGAGGCGGAGCGTGCGCTTTGTGGCCGGGAAGGGCGCGTATACGGCGACACGATGGGCAGCCTCTACGCCTTCCGCAAGGGAACGGACGCCAAAAAGCCGCACATCATGCTGGCGGCACACATGGACGAGGCGGGCTTCATCGTCCGCTTTGCCGGGGAGGACGGCCTGCTGCGCTTTGAATGTGTGGGGCAGATCGATCCCCGGTGGATCGTCTCCAAGCGCGTGCTGGTGGGCGAGGGCGCTGTGCCGGGCGTGATCGGTGTGAAGGCCATCCACCTGATGAGCGCGGAGGAGCGCAAAAAAGCGCCGGACTGCGCGCAGCTCTTCATCGACATCGGCGCAAAGGACAAAGCGCAGGCCGAGCGCCTCTGCCCGCCGGGCAGCTACGCGACGTTTGAAAGCGAGTACCGCGCCTTTGGCGACGGCTTTGTGAAGGCAAAGGCGCTGGATGACCGCGCGGGCTGCCTGATTCTGCTGGAGGCGCTGCGCACGAGCGATTACGCGGGCGATCTCACCTGCGTCTTTACGGTGCAGGCTCAGGTCGGTATGCGCGGCGCGGCGGTGGCGGCAAAGCGTGTGAGGCCGGATGCGGCGCTCATCGTGGATGCGGCGGCGGCGTTTGACATGGGCATGACCGATGCACACTGGCAGGAAACGCGCTGCGGCGGCGGGGCGGCCCTGCCGTTTATGGACAGCCGCTCGATTGCCTCGCGCACGATGCGTGCGCTGGCGCTGGAGACGGCGAAGCGGGAGAACATCCCCGTGCAGCGGACGTGCGGCACGGGCGGCGAATCCGACGCGGGAGCGATCATGGAGGCGGGCGTACCCTGCCTGACCATCGCCTTCCCCTGCCGGTACGCGGGCAGCGGCGTGAGCGTGTGCAAGCGCAGCGACATCGACGCGGCGCAGGCGCTGACCTTCGCCGTGCTCAAGGAGATTGAAGCAAGGAGCGAAACGCCATGAATATGGAGCTGCTGAGCAAGATGCTCACCGCCTACGGCCCGTCCGGCCGGGAAGGGCGCGTGGCGGCGGTGATCCGCGAGGCGCTTGCGGGCCATGTGGACACGCTGGAGACCGATGCGATGGGCAACCTGATTGCCGTCAAGAAGGGCGACGGCACGGGCAGGCGCGTGATGACTTGCGCACACATGGATCACATTGCGCTGGCGGTGACGGATGCGGACGAAAACGGCTTCCTGCGCGTGTGCGGCGTGGGCGGCGTGTATCCGCAGAAGATGGTCGGGTGTCACGTCGCGTTTGAAAACGGCGTGGGCGGCGTGATCGGCGCGGATGAGACCGCCAAGGAGCCGCAGGAGGTCTCCGACCTGTATGTGGACATCGGCGCGGAGAGCCGCGAGGAGGCGCTTGAGCGGGTGCAGCCGGGCGATATGTGCGTGATGCAGCCGCGCGTGACGCAGCTTGGTGCGCACAGGCTGTCCTCCCCGGCGATGGACGACCGCATCGCCTGCTATATTCAGGTTCAGGCGCTGCTGGAGGCGCAGTCGGGCAACGAGATCATCGCCGTCTTTTCCGTGCAGGAGGAGGAGGGCGTGGGCGGCGCGGGCGCAGCGGCTTATGCCATGCGGCCCGATTGGGGCATCGCCGTGGATGTGACGGGCACGGGCGACGTGCCGAAGGTGAAGGCGGCGCTGCCGGTGAAGCTGGGCGCAGGCGCGGCGATCAAGATTATGGATCGTTCGCTGATCTGCTCGCCGTCCGTCGTGGCGCTGATGGAGCGGCTGGCGAAGGAGAACGGCATTGCGCATCAGCGCGAGGTGCTGCCCTATGGCGGCACGGATGCGGCGGCCATCCAGCGCACGCGCGGTGGCATTCCCTGCGGCGCGATTTCCATCCCCTGCCGCTATGTGCATACGGCGGCGGAGATGGTCGATCTGCGCGATGTGGAGGCGTGCGTGGCGCTGCTCAAGGCGTGCCTGAAGGCATAATATCGTTTGCGCAAATGGTGTTAGATGCAACAGGGTATGAAGCCTGCCGCGGCTGACGTTTCAATGCGAACCTCTCCCCCATTTCCAAGCATAAAGGAGTCAACAACCATGAAAGAAGCCATTCGCCTGACGAACAAGACGGCCATTGCATTGCGCCGGAGCGCACAAAAGACGCGCACGGCCTCCTTTGCCGCGGCGGTCATCCTGAGCATACTGCTGGGCGCACTGGGCGTGTATTGGGGCTTTCGATGGCTGCCGGCGGTGCCGCTGATGATTGTCGTCATCGCGCTGATGGACTGCGGCATGGCGGTGTTTGCCCGCAGCCGTTATCTGTCCCTGCTGGGGCAGGCCATCTGCACGGAGGCGGCGGCGCGGGAGATCCGCGCGGGCAGAAGCGAGAGCCGCCGCCGCGAGCAGGCCATCAACGATATGCTGATCGCCAAGGCCGACGTGCAGCAGATGCAGGCGGCGCTGAGTGCAGCGGCGGAGGATGCAGCGCAGAGCGCAGCCTCTTCTGCGGCACACCGCCGCAGGCGGCAGAGCGGCCTTCAGCTCATCCGCAGCGAACAGGCGAGGTGAGGAAAACATCATGGCGGCGATACTGTATACCCTTGTATTCCTGATGGGCGGCGTGACGGTCATCCGTGCGCAGCTTCCCGGAAAGAGCCCGCTTCTGCGGGTTTTTTGGGGACTGACGCTGGGCCTGTTGCTGGAGATGGTGCTGCCTGCGCTGTGCGCAGGGCTGCTGGGCTTCACGCTGGCGGCGCACGCGGCGGCGGCAGGGCTTCTCCTGCTCATCGTGCTGGTGAGCGCAAAGCTGCGCGATGGCGCACCGGTGCGCACCATGATGGACGATGACAAGCGGATGCTGGCCGTGATGGCGGCTGTGGTGCTGCCGATGACGGCGCTTTCGGCATACCTGCAATACACGCATATGCTCCGCCCCGCGCCGGACGGCTCGCTCTGGTGCGGGCAGTCCACCTATGGCGACCTGTGTATGCATCTGTCGTTCATCACCTCGCTGCGGGATATGCCGTTCCCGCCGACCTACAACCTGCTCTACGGAACGGAGCTGAACTATCCCTACCTGATGGACGCGCTCAGCACGACGATGCTCATGCTGGGCATGGACATACAGGGTGCGCTGGTGTTCCCCGGCACGCTGATGATGGCGCTGACCTACGCGGGCTATATGCTGCTGGCCCGCGAGGTGCTGCACAACCGCCGTCTGGCGATTGTGGCGGCAGCGCTGCTGTTCTTCTTCAATGGCGGGCTGGGCTTTTTGTATGACTTTGATCTCGCGGGGCGTGACGGCTTTGCCAAGGTGCGCGAGATCTTCACCGGCTATTACAAGACCCCGGCCAATCAGCCGGAGCTGAACCTGCGCTTTTCCAATGTCATCGCGGATCTGATGATTCCGCAGCGTGCGCTGCTGGGCGGCTGGGCGATGGGCATTCCCGCGCTGCTGCTGCTCCTCTCCTCCACGCGCGGGCGCTCCATGCGCCAGACGGTGCTGCTCGCGCTGTGGGCGGGCTGCCTGCCGCTGGTGCATACGCACACGTTCCTCGCGCTGGGGCTGTTCTCCGGCGGTTATATCCTGGGCCGCCTGCTGACCCAGCGGGACGACCGGCGCGGGATTCTGCTGCGTGCGGGCGTGTATCTGGGCATTGTGCTGGTGCTGGCGATGCCGCAGGTGCTGGGCAGCGCCGTGCGCCAGACGGTGGAGGGCGGCTCGCTGCGCGTGCAGTTCAACTGGGTGAACAACTCCGGCGGGCGCGGCATGATCGACGGGTACTTCTGGTTCTGGATCAAGAATGCGGGTCTGCCGTTCATCCTGATGGCGCTGGCGATGCTGGAAGCGCGGCGCAGGGGCTATCTGGATGTGGTGCTGGGCATGACGGCGATTTTCGCCGTGGCGGAGTTCATCCTCTTCCAGCCCAATGAGTATGACAACAACAAGCTGTTCTACATCTGGTATATGTTCGCGGCGATTCTGGCGGCGGACTATGGCTCCATCCTCATGCAGCGGATGGCGGGTCTGCGCGGGCGCTATGTGCTGTGTGCGCTGTTCATGGGGGTCAGCGTCCTTTCCGGGGCGCTGTCCATCGCGCGGGAGATGGTCTCCGGCTATCAGCTCTTCTCCAAGACGGCGGTGGAGGCCGGCGAATGGGTGGATGAACATACGCCGCGCGACGCGGTGTTCCTCACCGGGCAGCAGCACATCAATCCGGTCTGCTCGCTGGCTGGGCGGCAGATTCTCTGCGGAAGCGATTTGTATGTGTTCTTCCACGGGCTTGATTATCAGGCGCAGGCGGAAAACTGCCGCCGGTTTTACGAAAATCCCGAGCTGTACGCGCAGGTGATCGACGAGTACGGCGTGGATTACATCTACGTCAGCGACTATGAGCGTGCCGATTTTGACGTGGATCTGGCGTATCTGGACGCGCATTACGACCTCGTGTATGAGAACCCGGACGTGCGCATCTACGCCGCGGGCGAAAGCGCCGGGGAGGCCGCGCCATGATTGAGCGGTTTCTCCGGTATTCGCTGGAAAACAAAAAAAAGATCTGCGTCATGCTGATGCAGTCGGGACAGATTGAAAAAAAGAACCTGCTGGTGACGGCCATCGACGCGGATGGACAGGGCTTTACCGCGAAGCTGGCAGGACGCAGGCGGGAGACGCATATGGACATGGCGGACGTGCTGACCTGCGCGTATGCGCGCGGGGATCAGGGGGAGCTGGAGGCGCTATGAAGCAGCGGGAGATCTTGGAGACCGTGGCCCGGCAGGTTCAGGCGCACGGCGGGCGGGCGCTGCTGGTGGGCGGCTGCGTGCGCGACCGCCTGCTCGGGCGCGAGAGCGCGGACATCGACTGCGAGATCCACGGCGTGGTGCCGGATACGCTGGCGGAGATGATTGGCGCACTGGGTGAGATTGACGAGAGCGGGCGCGAGTATGGCATTTTCAGCCTGCGCTCGGCAAAGCTGGATTTTGCACTGCCGCGCAGCGAGCGCCGCACAGGGCCGGGACACCGGGATTTTGCCGTGACGGTCGATCCCTCTCTCCCCCCTGCGCAGGCGGCGCAGCGCCGGGATTTTACCGTGAACGCCATCATGCAGGACGCGCTGACGGGTGAATACGTCGATCCGCTGGGCGGCATGGACGATCTTGTGCGCGGCGTGCTGCGCGCCGTGCCGGGCGACGGCTTTGAGGATGATCCGCTGCGGGTTTTGCGCGGGGCGCAGTTTGCGGCGCGGTTTCGCCTGACGCCGGATGCGGACACCTTGCGCCGTATGCGCCGTATGCCGACGGACAGCCTGAGCGCTGCGCGTGTGTACGGCGAGCTGGTCAAGGCGCTGGAGGCGGCGCAGGAGCCGGATGTGTTTTTCCGCGTGCTGCGGGAGGCGAATGCGCTGAGGCCGTGGTTTGGCGAGCTGGCGGCGCTGGAGGGTGTGCGCCAGAATCCGGTCTATCACCCGGAGGGCGACGCGCTGGAGCATACGCTGCTGACGCTGCGCAAAGCGGCGGCGGTGAAGGACGGCACGCAGGCGCCGCTCTTCTTCATGCTCGCTGCGCTGACGCACGATCTGGGCAAGGCCGAGGCGCAGGGCGATCATGCGGAAACAGGCGTGCCGCTGTGCCGGGCGATGCTCGCGCGGCTGGGCGCACCCAAGGCGGCGGTGCGCTATGCGGCGGATATGTGCCGCCTGCATATGCGCGTACACGCGGCGTATTACACGCAGGCCGACGAGGCGCAGACCCATCTGCTGCTGGATGAGTCCGTCTGCGCGGCAGATCTGGCGTGGCTGGCGGTGTGCGATGTGCGCGGCACAGGGAAGCCGCGTGAGCAGGCCGACCGCGAGCAGGCGTTTGTTATGGCGCGGCTGGCGGCATACCAAAGCGCATTGGCGCGTCCCCTGCCCACCGCGCGGATGCTGATGGAGGCGGGGATGCAGCCCGGCCCAGCGATGAAGAAAGCGCTGGCAGAGGCGAGAAGGCGCACGCTGAGCGGCATGGAGGCCGAAGAGGCTTGCCGCGCGGTCTGCGCGGAAGCGAGGGTGTGATACGGTTGATCTTCTACCCCCCCTTTATTTAGCGCGAAGCGAAGAAGGGGTTTGGGGATGAAATCCCCAAGCGGGTTTTAGGGCGGCAGCCCTAACGTATCCCCATATGGCGAAGCCTTTCAGGCAAAGCAGTCAGGGAGCGAAGCGTTACCTGACGGGGGGTTTAGCACATGGCTTTTTCATTCAGCAACAGGATAACACAAA
>JAXJLD010000092.1:0-5134 GCA_036297385.1 Christensenellales bacterium
ATCCTGTTTTCTGATAGAAATGCGTGATAGGCGCGAAGCGAAGAAGGGAGTCTGAGGGACAGCGTCCCTCAGGCAGGTTTGGGCGGCAGCCCAACGTATCTCCGAAACCCTTTATGCAAAGCCGTCAGGGAGCGAAGCGTGACCTGACGGGGGTTAGTGCTTGGCTTTTCAATTTGGAAACAGTATGAGAAAAAACGAGGAGCCGACAAAAAAGCCGGCTCCTCGCTATTTTATGATGCTAGGTACGGGGTGTATGCAAAGCTCTTTATTCGGTGCAAGCGGATGGCGAACATCAAAAATCGCAGCCCTAATGATCCTTCGATGCAAAACAGGTCATTTTTGCCGCGCCTTGCGCACAGCGGCCATCAGCGCCGCTATACCCTGCGCCGCCAGCGGAATCATCAGCATGGCGTAGGGGTAGATGTACTGCGACTTGGCTTCAAACAGCAGGTGGTACGCAAAGCCGCCCAGCACGGTCAGCGGCAGCAGGAGCTGCACGGGATCGGCGCGTTTGCGCAGCGTGCGCAGAACGCCCAGACAGCACAGCGCATACATGGCCTGCTGATAGATGTCCATGCCCTGCTCCAGCGCCGTGCGCATGGCGCTGGAGCAGGAAGCCCAGACCGTTAAAGCGACCGAGCAGTTCGCTGACGGAGCCGGCCCAGAGCGTGCTGTACGAGGGCTCCAGCCAGAGGCTGGCGCACTTTTCCTCCAGAAAGCGGAGCAGCATGGCCGGATCGGCGGCAAACTCCGCAGCCAGCGCGGCAGCGTCGGACAGAATGATGGCGCGTGATTCTTCCTTTGGCATGATCCACGAGGAGAAGCGTTCTGTATAGCCGTTGTACCAGCCTGCGCCTGCCGTGGAGCGCTGGAAGCCCATCACCAGACGGGAGAGCATGCTCAGGTCGTCGGTCAGGGTGACGCCGCTGCGCAGCTCATACTGCCACTGCGCCAGCCGGGGCAGGAGCATGGAGAGCAGCACCGCCAGCCCGGCATACAAAAGCGGCTTGAACGTGCGCCGGTTGAGGGCGAGCAGCGCCGAGGCGGCGACCAGCACCAGCAGGTTGAGCTGGGCATTGGGTTTCATGAATACGGACAGCGCAATGCACGCCGCCCAAGCGATGCCGTGGCGCACACGGAGGGAGCGTGCATACAGTGCGAAGCCCCAGAAGGCGCATACCGTCAGCAGCAGCATGGGAATGGTGCCGTAGACGTAAATGCAGTACAGCCCCATCGGCAGAAACAGCAGCAGCATGGCGTTCAGCGCGTGCTGTGCGTTCTCCTCCTCCGTCAGCAGCGCAAGAAACCGCTGCAAGACGAGGACGATGCCCACGGTCATCACAGCATTGAGGATCTGCACCGTCAGCGCCAGATCCAGCCCGGGCAGCAGGCGGGCGATGGCCTCGAAAAACAGGCATATGCCGAGCTGATAGGAATAATTGTGAAAGTACACGTTGTGCATCGGGCTGTAATCACCGCGTGAGAAGCGCAGCGCCGCATCCAGCACGCGAAGCTGATCCACGCGCGGCTGAAGGCGAACGCCCCATAGGAAGAATACCGTCGCGCCCAGCCAAAGCGCCAGCAGCCAGCGCATCAGATGTTTGTGCTGCCCTGCGCGAAGAAGCCGCGCTGCCAGCGCCAGAACGGCAATCATCCCTGCGGTGAGCAGCAGATTGACGAGCGGGCGATCTGCTTGAAAGAGCAGCATTTCGCCCATGGCGGCGTTGTCGTCGAACTCCCGAACCGTCAGCAGCATCGAGCTGAAGGTCAGCGTCAGCAGTACAGCGAGAAGAGCCGCCATTGCCGCGCCGCAGAGCAGCGCGGATAGCTTTTGTCCCCTTGTTTTTGGCATGATGTTGTCCTCGTTTTTGCATACACCGCAGCCGTCTGGCGTGCGGGCAGGCATTCAGATTGTATTGCGAAAGTTGCGGAACATATTGTACTGGCTCACCGCGGCCTTGTCAATGATCTCACCCGAAAAGGAGGGGGAGGGAGGCACGGCATTTGCGCTTTGACGCAGATGTGTTATAATGCAGGGAGAAGATTGAGTATCCGTTTACAAATGGAGGAGGAGCCACCATGAGCAGCTTCATCAGCAAGGACACCATCGCCGCGCAGGCGACCGCCAGCGGAGAGGGCGGCATTGCCATCGTGCGGCTTTCCGGCGAGGAGGCCGAAGCCATTTTGACGCGCGTGTTCCACCCCAAAAACGGCAGGCCGCTGGCCAACCGGATGCTGACGTTTGGCACGGTGATGGACGGCGAGCAGGTGATGGATGAGGCCATGGCGGTGATCTTCCGTGCGCCGTACAGCTACACGCGCGAGGATGTGGCGGAAATTCACTGCCATGGTTCGGACGCGCTGGTACACCGGATTCTGCTGCTGCTGCTCAAGAATGGCGCACGCATGGCGAAGCCGGGCGAGTTCACCTGCCGCGCGTTCCTCAATGGGCGGATTGACTTGACGCAAGCCGAGGCCGTCATGCGCATGATCCGCGCGGGCAGCGACCGGGCGATGACCTCCGCCATCCGGCAGATGGAGGGCGGCGTATCGGCGTTTGTGCGCACGGCGCGTGAGGAGATTGTGGCGCTGCTGGCGGAGATGGCAGCGGCCATCGACTTCCCGGATGAGGTGGAGGAGAGCGAGACGGCGCAGGAGGTACACGTGCGATGCGGTGCGATCCGGGCGCGGCTGCTGGCGGCATGTGATCCGCGTGCTGGGCGCATCGAGGATGAGGGCCTGCGCGTGGTGCTGTGCGGCAGACCCAATGCGGGCAAGAGCAGCCTGCTCAATGCGCTCATCGGCGGAGAACGCGCCATTGTGACGGATATCCCCGGCACGACGCGCGATACGCTGACAGAAGCCGTGCAGATGGAGGGGCTTAAGGTCTGCCTGACCGATACGGCTGGGCTGCGCGAGACGGGCGACGCGGTGGAGCGCATCGGCGTGCAGCGCGCACGCAAGGCGCTGGACGAGGCCGATGTGCGCGTGCTGGTGCTGGACGGCTCCGCCTCCATCGCGGAGGAGGATCGGGAGACGCTGTGCGGTCTGGCGCCGCATGTCGTCGTGCTGAGCAAGGGCGATTTGCCGACGCAGGTTTCCCCGGAACAGGCGCAGGCGGAGTTCCCGTCCGCGCGGGTGACGGCGGTCTGTGCGCCGCGCGGCGAGGGACTGGACGCGCTGCGCCGCCTGCTGGTCTCCTTCGCGCCCAAGGATGGCGCGGAATCTGCCATGCTCTCGCAGGCGCGCCATGTGCAAGCCGCCGTGCAGGCGTGCGAGGCGCTCTCACAGGCACAGCAGGCGCTGGAGGACGGGATGCCGCTGGACGTATGCGCGGTGGATTTGTCCGAGGCGCTTGACGTGCTGGGCGAGATCACGGGCGAGACGATGAGCGAGCAGGTGATTGCGGAGGTCTTTGCGCGGTTCTGCGTGGGCAAGTGAGCGGCAAAGCGAGAGGGGGGAAAGCCATGCGCAAAAGGCTGATGTTGGCGGCGGCTGCCGTGCTGGCGGCGCTGGCGTTTTGGAGGCTGTGGCCGCTGTCCTTCCGCGCGGCGACGGGGATTCAGGAGGCGCAGACGCTCGTGGCGCTGGCAATGGTGAACAGGGTGGAGGATGCAGATCCGTATTTTGCCCTGTACAAGCTGGAGGAGCCGCGCGAGCAGGATGTGCGGGCCATCATGGACATTCTGGAGGGCGGACGATACCGGCAGGATCTGCGCAATGCACTGCCGTGGTTCACATACAGCGCGGGGAGCGACATGAGCGAGCTGAACCTGCACCTGTCTGTGCAGACGGCGGAGGGGAGGGGCGTTTCTGTCTACTTTGCGGATGAAACGCTTATGGCGGTGTGCCGGGAGCCGGGCGCGGGCTATCGGCTCTATCACCCGACGGACCGCGCCACATTGGAGGATCTGGCAGACTATCTGCGCGGGCACGGAGAGAAAGAAGAATCGCGGCCATAGCCGTTTTTGGGCAAACTCGGCGATTTGCCCATTGCCTCCGGGGGCAACATTCTCTACACTAAAAGGGGCGTATGCCGGACAGGCGAGCCCAAAGGAGGATGGGATATGGACAGGCCCTCCATGGGTATTGTGGATGTGGGCGGCGGCTATCGCGGCGTGTATGCCTGCGGCGTGCTGGACGCCTGTATGGAGCGGAGGATTCGCTTTGATCTGGGCATCGGCGTGTCTGCGGGCAGCGCGAACCTGATTTCGTACTGCGCGGGTCAGCGCGGGCGAAACCTGCGGTTTTATACGGACTATGGGCTTCGCAAGGCGTACGCAAGTATGCGGAACTTCATGACGAAGCATACCTTCCTTGATCTGGACTATGTGTACAGTACACTGAGCAATTCGGACGGCGAAGATCCGCTGGATTACGATGCGGCCATGCGCAGCCCCATGGCGTTTTATGCCGTGGCGACCGAGGCGGAAACCGGACAGGCGCATTATTTCGACAAGGCGGCTATTCCGCGCGACGATTACAGCGTGATGAAAGCGTCCTGTGCGCTGCCGTTTGTGTGCCATCCTTATGCCGTGAACGGCACGCCCTACTTTGACGGTGCGCTGAGCGATCCTGTGCCGGTCGCTAAAGCGTTTGAGCTGGGATGTGAGCGGGTGGTGCTGCTGCTGACGCTGCCTGAGGACACGGTGCGCACGTCCGAGCGGGATGAAAAGGTGGCCAGACGCATCCAGAAGCAGTATCCGCAGGCGGCGGCACAGCTTTGCCGCAGGGCGGAGCGCTATAATGCGGGCGTGGCGCTGGCGAGAGAATATGCGGCGCAGGGCAGGCTGCTGATTGTTGCGCCGGATGATACCTGCGGCGTGCATACGCTCTGCCGGGATGCGGAAGCCATGCATAGGCTCTATGAAAAAGGGCAGCGGGATGCGGCGGCTATCGCCGAATTTGTAAATCGACCATAAAAAAATACAGCGGGTTCTTCTGCCGAGGCAGAAGGGCTCGCTGTGTTTTTTGCGGATTTGTACGGTTCATACTCTAAAGTGCTTTATACCGCGCGAAGCGGAGGATACGCGCTCCGCTGGGTCAGAGGGACTGGGGGGAGTTTCGATTCTCCCCCCAAGCCCCTCTGAACTCCCCTTCCCCCCTGCAAACGATCAGGGCTGCGGCCCTGAAC
>JAXJLD010000093.1:0-7101 GCA_036297385.1 Christensenellales bacterium
GGGCTGCGGCCCTGAACCCATGGGGATGTCCGATGGGTGGGCGGAAAGGCCGGTTAGGAGATGAGAGCATGAAAAAAATGAAATGGATCACCGGCGTGCTGACGGTGCTGATGGTGCTGCTGGCCGCGCTGGGCGCGGTGGGCGTGGCGGTGGGCAGCATTGCCGGGGACGCTGCGCTCTATGGTGAGCAGTCCCGTCAGGCGGTGACGCAGGCGAATGGATTTGCCGCCGAGGACGAGGTGACGGCGTACATCGGCATGGATGCGGCGCAGCAGCGGGAGATGGCCGGTGCGCTGGCGCAGTACATGGCGGGCGATACGCAGGTGCTGCCGGAAGGGCTGAACGAAAATGAGCAGGCGCATCTGCGCGATGTGCGCTCCATCCTTTCGGCGCTGGGCAACATGAGCCGGGCTTACCTGACCATTGCGGTGGCGCTGGCGGTGGTGACGGCATGGACGGCAGCCAGATTGCAGAAGTACGATATGTCCCGCATTGTGGGCAGCCTTGTGGCGGTGTCGATCATCATGCTGCTGGTGGTGGGTGTGAACCGTGAAATGGCGGCGAGCGGCTTTGAGACGATGTTTGTGCAGATGCACGAGGTTCTCTTTGACAACGACCTGTGGCGCATGAACCCGGAGACGGACGTGCTGATCCGCATGATGCCCACGCTGCTGTTTGAGCAGGCGATGCTCAATGTGGCGGCGCAGGCGCTTCGGGTGCTGGCCATCACATGGGCGGCGCTTCTGGCTGTGCATGAGCTGCTGCTGCACATGATCCGCAGGCATACGGCAAAGCACTGACGCGCGGCGGAAGTACGGAAATATGGGCAAAAACGGGCAAGCAGAGAAGGAGGCGCGCAGCGGCACACCCTGCGCGGGAAGCATATGAATTACGAACAGAGCGCAAAGGCGCAGGCTGCACGCTTGCAGGCGGCGGGCCATGCGACCATTTTGGCGATTGAATCCAGCTGTGACGAGACGGCGGCGGCGGTGGTGCGCGATGGCCGCGAGGTTGTCTCCTCCGTCATCGCTTCGCAGATTCCGCTGCACGCGATGTACGGCGGCGTGGTGCCGGAGATTGCCTCCCGCAAGCACGTGGAGAGCGTAAACCCGGTGGTGGATGAGTGCTTGAGCAAGGCGGGCATGACGCTTGCGGACGTGGACGCGATTGCCGTGACCTATGGTCCGGGACTGGTGGGCGCACTGCTCATCGGCGTATCGGCGGCCAAGGCGCTGGCCTATGCGGCGGATAAGCCGCTCATTCCGGTCAACCACATCGAGGGCCATGTCAGCGCCAATTACATCGCGCATCCGGATTTGCAGCCGCCGTTTGTGTGTCTGGTGGCCTCCGGCGGCCATTCGCACATCGTTCGGGTGGATGATTACGGCGTGTATACCCTGCTGGGGCAGACGATGGACGATGCGGCGGGCGAAGCCTTTGACAAGGCGGCGCGTGTGCTGGGGCTTCCGTATCCCGGCGGCCCGCTGCTGGACAAGCTGAGCCGCGAGGGCAATCCGTATGCGCTGAAGCTGCCGCACGTTCAGACGCCCGGACGCTATGATTACAGCTTCTCCGGCCTGAAAACTGCGCTGATCAATACCGTGCATAAGCTGCGGCAGAACGGACAGGATGTGCCGGCGGCGGATATCGCCGCCAGCTTCCAGCATGCGGCGGTGGAGCTGCTGAGCGAGAAGGCCGTGCTGGCGGCGAAGGAATCCGGCAGCAGCGTGATGGCGCTGGCAGGCGGCGTGGCCAGCAATTCCGGCCTGCGCAACACCATGAACGACAAGTGCCAGCGGGCAGGGCTGCGTCTGGTGATGCCCCCGCCCATTCTGTGCACAGATAATGCGGCGATGATCGGCTCGGCGGGCTTCTATCGCCTGATGCGCGGGGAGACGGCGGGGCTGGATCTCAACGCCTGTCCGTCGCTTCGTCTGGTATAAATCCGACAATATCGCCGATAAAACCTCATACAATATGGCAGGACTGTGTCAAAACTGTTGCTTTACGGCAAGGGTTTGACACAGTCCTATTTGTATACATGAGATGTGGATAACTTTTTTTATCCACAGTTATACGCCTCTATTGGGTAAAAACCTGTGGACAAATGTGGATAACTTGACAGGAATCGGGAAAAATCCCATGATTTCTACAAAAAATCATGTGGATAACCTTGGGGAAAACTGGGGATAAACTGTGGGAGAATTGGGGAAAACAGCGGGCGTGAAAGACAACGGCAGTTTAATGGGGAGAAAGCCGTGTGATAAGTTCATCACGCAGGCGGCACTAAGACATAATACGCCGTGCGCACGCATATGCCAGCCTATCAAGATGCGGGGATGTGGGTGCATGAAAAGGCGAAAGGGACGCGATAGGCTGAGGCTGTACACGGGGATGCTGCTGGGGGTGACGGCGCTGTGTACGCTGACGCTGTTTTGCGCGGCGGGCTCCAGCGTGGCGCAGGTCTTTGCGCAGCGCAGCGCACAGGCGGCAGTTCCTGGGCCGCTTTCAGGGCTGACGGTCGCGGTGGACGCCGGACATGGTGGTTACGATGGGGGCGCGGTGGGACGCGTGAGCGGCGTACCGGAAAAGGGGCTGAATCTGGATGTGGCTCAGCGTGTGGAAAAGCTGCTGCGCCAGCAGGGGGCAGAGGTGGTGATGACGCGCACGGGCGACTATGCGCTGTGTGACGAGAACCCGCCGATTCGCAAAAAATTGCAGGATATGCAGCGGCGTGCTGCGCTCATCCGCATGGGGGAGGCGGATGTGGTGCTGTCCATTCACATGAACGAGTATGCCGGGCGGCGGGAGAGCGGGCCGCAGGTGTTTTACCGCGAAGGCTGTCCGGCAGGGCGGCTGTTGGCGGGCGCCGTGCAGCAGGCCATGATCGAGGAGCTGAACCCGCCCAAAAAGCGCACGGCGATGGGCGGAGACTACTACATCCTGACGCTGGGGCTGCCCAGCGTGCTGGTGGAGTGCGGCTTTCTCTCCAACCGGGAGGAAGAGGCAAAGCTGATGCAGGAGGTATACCGCCAGCAGGTGGCGCAGAGCGTGGTGCAGGGCGTGGTGAACTGGTTCACGCTTCCGCAGGAGAAGCCCATGCCGCTGGAGGCTGTGGACAGGCGCGGGGAGGAGACGGGGACGTGAGACGGGGCGCCCTGCATACGCCGCAGATGCGCGGGAAGGACTTCCCTTTTTTTCGCTTTGGTGTTATACTGTAAAAAATGGCGGTTTGTGCCATTTTGTGATTATCCAAAAGGGAGTGGCCTTTTGCTCAAGGAAGAAATAAGCGCCGCACACGACGCTTTTGCAGCGCCGGATGTGCGCGAACTCAATCCGCTTCAGATGGCGTATGTCGGGGACACGGTTCACGATCTGTACGTGCGCAGTATGCTGATGTCCCGGGGGATGACCGTGGGCAAAATGCATCGGCAGGCGGTGCGTATGGTCAGCGCGGGTGCGCAGGCGCAGATGCTGGCGCACATCGAGGCGGAACTGACGGAGGAAGAGGCGGACGTGGCGCGCCGGGGACGCAACAGTCAGGCCAAACACGCCGCACCCAAGCATGCCGATCCGGCGGACTACGCGCACGCGACGGCGCTGGAGGCGCTGTGGGGATACCTGTATCTTTCCGGGCGGACGCAGCGGCTGGACGAGCTGGTGAAGATGGCGCTGGAGCGCACGGAGGAGATATGGGAAAAGCGAATTTGAAGGTGATGCTGCTTCGCGCAACGCCTGACCCGGATGAGTTGGTGGCGCTGGGTGCGCGGCTGTGCTACGCGCAGGCCGATCTGGACGCACTGTGCGAGCGGGTGAAGGCTGCCGATCAGCATCGGTATATCGAGGGCGTGATGGCGCGAGGCCATCTGTCGGTGACGGAGCACGCGAACTTTACCTTTGCGGTGGAGGGCGTTTCCCGCACGCTGCTGGCGCAGCTCACGCGCCACCGCATTGCGAGCTTTTCTGTGCAGAGCCAGCGCTATGTCTCCATGGCAGATGGATTCGACTATGTGATTCCGCCGTCCATCAGCGCACTGGGCGAGCAGGAGGAGGCGGAATATATCCGCCAGATGGACATGATGCACGCATGGTATTGCCAGTGGCAGGAAAAACTGGGCGGGGCGAAGGAGGCGGCCAATCAGGACGCACGCTTCGTGCTGCCGGGCGCTGCGGCGACGCGGCTGGTGATGACCATGAACGCGCGGGAACTGATGCACTTTTTTGAGCTGCGCTGCTGTAATCGCGCACAGTGGGAGATCCGGGAGATGGCGTGGCAGATGCTCGCCGCGTGCCGAAAGGCCGCGCCGGCGCTGTTTGCCAACGCGGGGCCTGCCTGCCTGCGGGGCGCATGTTCGGAAGGCAAGGCGTGCTGCGGCCGTGCGGACGAAATCAAAAAGAGACACGATGCTTTGATGTGACCGAACCTAAAAACGGTGTGAGCGAACGGAAGAGAGGAATACAACGATGGCCTATTACGATCAGTTTACCAAAAAGCCGCCGAGCAAGCGCGATGACTGGCGCGATGACGAGATGACGCGCCGCCCGGCGCGCGATGGCGGACGCGCTGCCGAGCCGGAGCGCCGCTACGGCGAGAAGAAGAACAGACCTTACGGTGAGCGCCGTGAGGATCGCCCGTACGGCGAGCGCCGTCCGTATGGCGAGCGCAATGAGCGTCGCGAGGATCGGCCTTACGGCGAGCGCCGCGGCGACCGTCCGTATGGCGAGCGTCCTGCATTTGGCGGCCCGCGCCCGGAGCTCAGGGACAGCCGAAACGAGCGCCGCGAGCCGCAGGAGCGCTTTGAGCGCCCGGTGCGCATGGAAGAAGAGGCCGTGGAAAGCAACCTTCTGGTGGGACGCAACCCCATCCGCGAGGCGCTGCGCGCGGGTCGCGACATGGAGAAGCTGCTGGTGGCGCGCGGCGAGCTGATCGGCTCTGCGCGTGAGATTGTGGCGATGGCGCGTGAGGCGAAGATCGTGGTGCAGGAGGTGGATCGTACCCGTCTGGATCAGATGGCGCCGAACCATCAGGGCCTGATTGCGGTGGTGAGCGCGTACAGCTACAAGACGGTCGATGATATGCTGGCGCTGGCGAAGGAGCGCGGCGAAGATCCGCTGCTGGTGATTCTGGACGGCGTGACCGATCCGCACAATCTGGGCGCGATCATCCGCAGCGCGGAGTGCGCGGGTGCGCACGGTGTGATTATCCCCGAGCGGCGTGCTGTGGGGCTGACCCCGGCGGCGGTGAAGGCGAGCGCGGGCGCGGTGGAGTATCTGCCGGTGGCGCGTGAGGTGAACCTGACCCGCGTGATCGAGCGGCTGAAGAAAGCGGGAATCTGGGTGTACGGCGCGGCGATGGACGGCGAGAACTACCGCAAGGTGAACTTCTCCGGCCCGGCGGCTATCGTCATCGGCTCGGAGGGCGAGGGCATCTCCCGGCTGGTGCTGGAGGCCTGTGATAAGACGGTGTCCCTGCCGATGAAGGGACATCTGGATTCGCTCAATGCGTCTGTGGCGGCGGGCATCCTGCTCTATGCCGTGGCCGGCGCGAGGGCGTAAGCGATGAAACCGCTGCTGCTGGTGGACGGGTACAACGTGATTGGCGCGTGGAATGTGCCTAAGGCGGAGCATCTGTCCATCGAGGAGGCGCGCGAGCGGCTGGTGCATCTGATCGCGGATTACGCGGGATATTCCGGGGAGGAGGTGGTGGTCGTCTTTGACGGCCACTACACCGACCGGATGACCCGCTCCCATGCAACGCTGCACGGCGTGGAGGTGGTGTTCACCAAGCACGCCGAAAGCGCGGACAATTTTATCGAAGCGCAGTGCGAGCAGGCGCCCAAGTGGCGGCAGGTGCGCGTGGTCACCAGCGACGCTGTCGAGCAGACGGTGGCGATGGGGCGCGGCGCGGCACGCATCTCCTCGCGCGAGTTTCTCGTGCGGCTGACGCAGACGCGCCAGAGCGGGCGCAGACGTATGCGGGAGGAAACGGTATCGCGCGGGGACATCTTTTCCAGCCTGCCGCCGCATCAGCGGGAGATTTTTGACCGGATGCGCAAGGGACTGGATGAATAAGCGCTTCTCAAAGGCGGGTACAACGAGGCCGAGGAGGACGGAATGTACAAAGACTACGAAGCCATGACGGATGAGGAGGTAGCCCTGCTGGCGCAGCAGGGCGATGCGGACGCATCGGAATACCTGCTCAACAAGTACAAAAACTTCGTCCGCTCCAAGGCGAGGTCATACTTCCTGGTCGGCGCGGATCATGAGGACATTGTGCAGGAGGGCATGATCGGGCTGTTCAAGGCATTTCGCGATTTTAAGCCCGACAAGCTCGCCTCGTTCCACGCCTTTGCTGAGCTGTGCGTGACCCGACAGATCATCACCGCCATCAAGACCGCGACGCGGCAAAAGCATATCCCGCTCAACTCCTATGTATCCCTGAACAAGCCGATCTATGAAGAGGAGAGCGACCGCACGCTCATGGACGTGATTACCGAAGGGCGCAGCGCTGACCCGGAGGAGCTGCTCATCGGGCAGGAGAGCTACGTCTCCATCGAGAGCCAGATTGACGAGGCACTCTCCCCGCTGGAGCGCAAGGTGCTGGCGGCCTATCTGGACGGCAAGAGCTATCAGGAAATTGCCAAGATGCTGGGGCGGCACGTCAAGAGCATTGACAATGCCCTGCAAAGGGTAAAGCACAAGCTGGAAAAACTGATTCGGGAGCGCAACCGCTGACCGGAAGGCAGACAGGGGCTTTTTCCTCTCAAAAATGCGCCCAAGATATTGACAATTCCGGGAGATTTGGATAGAATAATGGATGAATAAACCGGTTGACAGCCCCTTGCAGGTGTAGTTTAATGGCAGAACTTCAGCTTCCCAAGCTGATCGCGTGGGTTCGATTCCCATCACCTGCTCCAAAGCGACCACCGACATTCGGCGGGCGCAGAACAACTGTCAGCCGAAAAATCGAGGAGGTTATTCCAATGGCGAAGCAAAAGTTTGAGCGCAAGAAGCCGCACGTTAACATTGGCACCATCGGCCACGTTGACCACGGCAAGACGACCCTGACGGCGGCGATCACCATGGTTCTGTCCGTCACCA
>JAXJLD010000094.1:0-5794 GCA_036297385.1 Christensenellales bacterium
GCTCTTTAGAGAGTTTATCTTAACTTAATGACATTGGGCTTCGGCCTGCCTCCCCTTTTTAGTGGGTTAAAATGCGCTGCATTGGAAAAACACGGGGCAATCATACGGTGTGTATTTGAAACCCTTTATTCAGCGCGGAGCGGTCTACGATGGAAAGGGGTTCCATTTGAGCAAATGGTTTTGGATGTGAAACAGTATCACAGCGGGATGAGAACGGAACGGCGCACGGGGCTTGTTGACAGCGCACGGTTTTGCGTTTAGAATAAAGCGAAGAGAAACGCGCAAAGGAGCGGAGAAACGATGAAAATTGCGGTTGCAGGCACGGGCTATGTGGGGCTGTCCATCGCGGTACTGCTGAGCCGGCATCATCAGGTGACGGCGGTGGATGTGATGCCGGAGAAGGTGGAGAAGATCAGCCGCAGGGAATCTCCGATTCAGGATGCGGAAATCGAGCGGTATCTGCGGGAGGAGACGCTTGACCTGACCGCGACGCTCGACGGGGAGGCGGCGTACCGGGAGGCGGAGCTGGTGGTGATCTGCACGCCGACCAACTACGACCCCAAGATGAATTACTTCGACACTTCGAGCGTGGAGAGCGTCATCGAGCAGGTGAACCGCGTCCACCCGGAGGCGGCCATCGTAATCAAATCCACGATTCCGGTGGGATATACCGAGGCCATCAGCAAGCGGATGGGCGTGGAAAACGTGATGTTCTCCCCGGAATTCCTGCGCGAAGGGCGGGCGCTGTACGACAACCTATACCCCAGCCGCATCATAGTGGGTGCGCCGAAGGGAAACGAGCGGATGCAGCAGGCGGCGCACACGTTCGCAGGGTTATTGCAGGAGGGAGCGCTCAAGCCGGATGTGCCGGTGCTGTTCACCAGCCCGACGGAGGCGGAAGCGGTCAAGCTATTCGCCAACACCTATCTGGCGCTTCGGGTGAGCTTCTTCAACGAGCTGGATACCTATGCCGAGGTGCGCGGACTGAACACGCAGGCGATCATCGAGGGTGTATGCCTCGATCCGCGCATCGGCAGCCACTACAACAATCCCTCCTTTGGCTACGGCGGGTACTGCCTGCCCAAAGACACCAAGCAGCTTCTGGCCAACTACGATCAGGTACCCAACAACATCATCGGCGCGATTGTGGAGGCGAACCGGACGCGCAAGGACTTTGTGGCGGAGCGGATTCTGATGCAGGCGGGCTTCCCGGAGAAAGCGCACCCGGTTGTGGGCGTATACCGGCTGACGATGAAGGCGGGGAGCGACAACTTCCGACAGAGCAGCGTGCAGGGCGTGATGAAGCGTATCAAGGCGAAGGGCGTGGAGGTTGTGGTATACGAGCCGACGATGAAGGAGACGCGGTTCTTCAACAGCGAAGTGATGCAGGATCTGGCGGCGTTCAAGCAACGCTGCGACGTGATCATCGCCAACCGCTGGAACGAAGAGCTGAGCGACGTGAAGGAGAAGGTATATACCCGCGATCTGTACCGCAGGGATTGACGGCAAAAGGGACTTGATGCGCCGGGACGTGAGGATGCGGGCAGGAAGAGTGCGAACAGAAGGGATTGTCTCACTAAAAAGAGGCAACTCCTTTTTGGTCAAAGATCTCCTCTCCGAAGGGTCGTTTGCTTCGGGTGAACCGCTCCATTCAGGCTGAAGGCAACTTTGCGTATGTGAAGCAGGATCTTGATTTCAGGCGTTTTCTGCTTCGCGGCAATACGAAGGTCGCCGCTGAATGGCTGCTGTTCAGCCTCGCACTCAACATCCTTCGTCTGCATCATAAAACCCAAAATGGGCGCTTGGAAAGCAGCCTTATTGTTCCGTCGTCTTTCCCAGCCGGTTTATAACCCAATCTTCGCAGAATTTGTTTGAAAACTGTATCTTGAGTGCCGTTTCTCCTGCACTCTGTTTGCGTTTGCCTTAAATGGATGTGGAATAAGGCGCTGCCTCTCATGACTTGCTTTAGCCATTTTGAGACAGCGCCTTTTGACAATCTGAGCCCCGCAAGATATGTCTTGCGGGGCTGTCCTCATGCTTACGCACTTCATGCGGCGCGAAGCGCTCTATTCGATTCTCAGCGTGACGGGGCGAAGGGTCAGATGGCCATGGCCCTGCACGGTATACCATCTGCCGCGCTGGAGATGAATTTTCTCGGTAACGCCGCTTGTGATGTAGCCGATGGTGTGCGTTTCTCCGGTTTCCGTATCCGTGAAAACCACGTCGGTATCGCAATCGCCCGAGACGTAAACCGTTCCCCAAAGGGGCTGAATCTGTTCGGACTTGAGCACTGCGCCGTCCTCGTCGGATAGGGTAAAGGTATGGGTGCGCAGGATGGCGGCGCGGCCGAGGAGCGCGGCGAGCAGCAGCGCAAGGAAAAGGAGAAGAAAGCGCTTCTTCTTCACGAGGCTCCCTCCGTTTCGCTGCCGAATCGCATATTGGCGTTGCCGGTGATTTCCCGCACCGTCATGTGCAGCGTATAGGTATGCTGCTTTCCGGCGCTGTCGGTGAGCGTCAGATCGAGGTAGAGATTGTCCTTGAAGTCGAGCAGCTCTTTGCCGGCGAAGCGGGTGAGGATGTCATCGCCTGAGATTTTGCCCAGATCGCCGCTGACGCGGAGCATATGTCCCGTCTGATCGACCACGGCATTGGAGAGGAAGGTGTCTTTCTCCGCGCCATTCCGCGCGTAGTACGTCGCAGAAAAGGCGGTCACATTGGTCGGAAAGCCGTCGAAGGTTTCAAGATAGCCGCCGGAGAAGATTTCCTCCGGGCTGTTGAGCACGATCACGCCGTTTGAAACGGCGAACAGATCGTTTTCGCCGGAGAAGGAGTAGACCGCCGGCGGGCGCTGTTCGGCGCGGCTGCATCCGGTCAGCGTGAGCAGGAGCAGAAAGAGGGGGAGAATCGCTTTGCGCATAGAAGCAGCCTCCTTTTGCATGGGCGTACATGGGTTCAGGGCAGAATGGAATCGACGCTGGCAGAAACGCCAAGCAGGGTTTCGAGGGACTGCGCGACGGCTTCGGCGCAGTCGGCTTGAAGACCTTGGAAGAGGATGGGCATTGCGGCGGCAGATACAGCGCTGCCTTCGCCGTCCGTAAAGGCGACCATGATGGGGGCGGCGCTTTCGTAAACGTACAGATACAGCGTGTTTTCAGCGAACAGGGGCTCGACAAAGCAGGTTCCTGCGGTGCAGATGGTCGCGGCAGCCAGCGTGCTTGCGCCGCCGCAGGCGTTGAGCTGGCTGGGCAGGGCGGCGAGCAGACGGGAAGCGGTCTGCGCCTGAAGTGCATCGGAGAGCTTGCCGGGATCGTCAAGCCCGGCAAGGCTGTACAGCGCATCATCGGTAATCCTGATGCGATACACGGCGCACGGGGCGGCATAATCTTCGGCGCGGGCGGGAGAGAGCGTATCCCATAATTCGGGCGAGCCGGAAAGCAGCTTGAAATAGGATTCGTTCTCAGCCATTTCTGCAACAAGCTCGACCAGCTGAAGCCCGTGCGCACAGAGCGTTTGCGCTTCGGGCGACGGCTCGGCACAGCCGATGCAGGCCGTCGAGAGCAGGAGCAGGATGAGCGCCAAGCAGACCCAGTTCTTTCCATAGCGTTTCACGAGGTTTCCTCCTTTTCTGAGAACTCTGCGGGTTCCATGCGCACGATGTCAGCGATGAAAAGGGTTTGACAGCCGACCAGAATCGCGCCGCATTCATAAAACTCATCGTTAAACAGGCCCGCAATCTGCGTGCCGTCCTTCAGCGTGACGCGGACGAGCCGATCATAGAGTGCGCTGTATCTTTGGTGAAAGGCGGTGCTGGCTTCGTACAGGATGTGGCCTCCCTTCTGCGCTGCGTGTTGACAGCCCATTTTGATTGGGGAATAATGGTGCAATATCATTATATCATCTTCTGCCGCGCATTGGCAGCGCCAAAACGAATAAGCATGGACGCAGACGGCAGGTCTGCGCCCATGCTGGCGTATATGGGAAGGAATTACAGCGTGACCACGCCTGCATCCACGAGCTTTTGCAGGCTCATGAGGATGCCGAGCTTGGCGTGTCCCCATGTGAGGCCGCCTTGGAAGTAGACGGCATACGGCTCGCGGATGGGGCCGTCCGCAGAGAGCTCGATGGAGCTGCCCTGAATGAACGCGCCCGCCGCCATGATGACCTGACTGTCGTA
Organism: Christensenellales bacterium; assembly: GCA_036297385.1. Lineage (GTDB taxonomy): Bacteria > Bacillota > Clostridia > Christensenellales > Aristaeellaceae > Ventricola. Next base: position 4,175 of record JAXJLD010000094.1, read on the forward strand.
ACCGGGCATGGCCCACGGCACGGGGGTCACATAGCTGTCCACCGGCGCGGCGGCCTGAATGCCCTCGCAGAAGGCGCGCATGGCGGTTTCGCTGCCCAGCTCCACGGCCTGAATGATGTCGTGACGGGGCTCCGTGGCATTCGGAATACAGCGGAAGCCGAGGCGCTCGTAGATGTTGGCAGCAAAGACCGCGCCCTTGAGCGCACCGGCGACGACGGTGGGGGCGAGGAAGAAGCCCTGATACAGGCTGGTCATCAGGCCGAGGTTTGCGCCGACCTCCTGACCCAGACCCGGCGCGGAGAGGCGATATGCGCAGCGATCCACGCACGCTTTCGTGCCGCAGATGTAGCCGCCGATGGGCGCGAGGCCGCCGCCGGGATTCTTGATGAGCGAGCCGACAATCATATCCGCGCCGAGGTCGCTCGGCTCGATCACATCAACGAACTCACCGTAGCAGTTGTCCACCATGCAGATGATGTCGCTGCGGATGCCTTTGATGAAGGCGATCAGCTCGCCGATCTGCTGCACGGAGAGCGTCGGGCGGGTGGCATAGCCCTTGGAGCGCTGGATGGTGCAGAGCTTGGTCTGCGGCTTGATCTTCGCGCGGATGCCCTCGTAGTCGATGCCGCCGTCCGGAAGCAGGTTGACCTCGTCATAGGTCACGCCGTACTCCGCCAGCGAGCAGGCGCTCTCGCGGATGCCGATGACCTCCTCCAGTGTGTCATACGGGCGGCCGACGGGGGAGAGCAGCTCATCGCCGGGGCGCAGGTTGGCGCTCAGAGCGACGGCCAGCGCGTGCGTGCCGCACAGGATGCTGGGGCGCACGAGCGCCGCCTCGGTATGGAAGCAGTCGGCGTAGACGCGCTCCAGCGTGTCGCGGCCCACATCGTCGTAGCCGTAGCCGGTGGTGCCCGCAAAGCAGGCGGCGTTCACGCGGTTCTTCTGCATGGCGGCGATGACCTTCGCCTGATTGTATTCGCTGACGCGGTCGATGCCGTCAAAGCGCTCGCGCAGGGAGGCAAGCACGTCCTCGCCGAAACGGTAGACCTGCTCGGAGACGCCGAGCTGGCTGTACATCTGCATGGTATGGATCATATCGCGTTCCTCTTTATCTGTGTTCTTTCTATATGTAATGGTGCATACGGGGTACAGCATAGCAAAACATACCGCGGCTGTCAACCGAAAAAAGTGAAAAAAGTAGTTGACAGAACGAAACGGTTCGTGTATAATAAATCCCGTGCTTGAGAGAACAGACCTTCCATCGGAGTGTAGCGCAGCTTGGTAGCGCACGTGCTTTGGGAGCATGGGGTCGGGGGTTCGAATCCCTTCACTCCGACCATTTTCTTGCGCATGGTGACATGGCCCCGTGGTCAAGAGGTCAAGACACCGCCCTTTCACGGCGATAACAGGGGTTCGATTCCCCTCGGGGTCACCACTTTTTCTTTGCTGGATCTTCAGGGGCCTTTAGCTCAGTGGTCAGAGCAGGCGGCTCATAACCGCTCGGTCCGGGGTTCGAAACCCTGAAGGCCCACCAATTTTATACGGCGCGGTAGTTCAGTCGGTTAGAATGCCAGCCTGTCACGCTGGAGGTCGAGGGTTCGAGCCCCTTCCGCGTCGCCA
>JAXJLD010000095.1:0-6496 GCA_036297385.1 Christensenellales bacterium
CCAAGCGGGTTTTAGGGCGGCAGCCCTAACGTATCCCTCGATACGGAATAAAATGGACGAACGGGCGGATGCGCCCGGTGAAAGGAATGAAGCGCTGATGATGACAAAGGGACTCAGGCTGCTGGGCGCGGGCTACGCGCTCCCGGCGCGTGCGCTGGACAACGACGCAATGTCGGCCTATGTGGAAACGAGTGACGAGTGGATTGCCACGCGCACGGGTATTCGCCAGCGTTACTTCTGCGGCGAAGGCGAGACGACGACCACGCTGGCGGTGGAGGCGGCGCGCAGGGCGCTTGCAGACAGCGGGCTTCAGGCGGAGGATATCGCCTGCCTGATCGTGGCGACCTCGTCCGGCGAATACGCCATGCCCAGCACCGCCTGCATGGTGCATCAGGCGCTGGGACTGCCGGAGGGAATTCCGGTATTCGATCTGGGCGCGGCGTGCGCGGGTTTCCTGTATGCCGTGGATACGGCGCGGGCGCTGCTGATGGCGCACGGCGGCAAGGCAGCGCTGGTGATCGGCGCGGAACAGATGAGCCGCGTGCTGGACATGGAGGACAGAAGCACCTGCGTGCTGTTTGGCGATGCGGCAGGCGCGGCGGTGTGGGCGCTTGACGAGGATGCGGAGTATGCCTACGTCTGCGGCACGCGCGGCGACATGGCGATTCAGGTGGGCGGTCCCTGCCGCACGCTGCCGATGACCATGGAGGGGCAGAATGTGTTCCGCTTTGCGGTTTCCGCCATTCCTTCGACGGTGACGGCGCTGCTGGAAAAGACCGGCAGGACGCTGGAAGAGGTGGATTGGGTGGTCTGCCATCAGGCGAATCAGCGCATCATCGACGCAAGTGTGCGCAGGCTGGGTGTGCCGGTGGAGAAATTCTACAAGAACCTCGACCGCTACGCCAACACCAGCGCGGCGAGCATCCCGCTGGCGCTGGCAGAGATGAAGGAAAGCGGCAAGCTGGTCAGCGGTCAGCGCGTGATTCTCGTGGGCTTTGGCGGCGGCCTGACATGGGCGGGCGTCATGCTCCGCGTGTGATGTGCAGAAAAGGGGAAGGCATATGAAACTTGCATTTCTGTTTGCGGGGCAGGGAAGCCAGAAGCCCGGCATGGGGCGCGACCTGTACGAAGCGTTCCCGGCGTTCCGGCGTGCGTTTGACGAGGCGAAGCTCGACTTTGACCTCAAGCGCGTCTGCTTTGATGACCCGGACGGCGTGATTCATCAGACGCGCTATACCCAGCCGTGTATGGTGGCCTTCGCGGCGGGCGTGAACGCGGTGCTGGCAGAGGCGGGCATCGTGCCGGACTATGCCGCAGGCTTGAGCCTTGGCGAGTACAGCGCACTGCAATGCGCGGGCGTGTTCACGGCGGGGCAGGCGGTAGAGCTGGCGGCCTACCGCGGCGCGGCGATGGAGAAGGCCTCCGAGGGCGTGGAGAGCGCGATGACCGCGGTGCTGAGCCTTGACCGGGAGGCTTTGCAGCGCTGCTGCGAGCAGGCGAGCGAGGCGGGCGTGGTGCGCATCTGCAATTACAACTGCCCCGGCCAGCTCGTCATCGGCGGGGAAAAGGCGGCGGTGGCGCGCGCTGGAGAGCTGGCGAAGGCGGCGGGCGCGAGGCGGCTGATGCCCCTGCGCGTGAGCGGGCCGTTTCACACGCCGCTGATGCAGCCGGCTGCACAGGCGCTGGCCGCGCGGTTTGAGACGGAGCGCTTTGGCGCGATGCGCCTGCCGGTGCTGTTCAACTGTCTGGGCGGAGAGATGCGCGAGGGGGATACGATTCCCGCGCTGCTGTGCCGTCAGGTTCAGGAGAGCGTGTATATGGAGGACATCATCCGCCGTCTGGCGGCGCTGGGCGTGGATACGGTGGTGGAGATTGGCCCGGGACGGGTGCTGTCCGGCTTTGTGAGCAAGACCGTGGGCAGCGCCGTGACGTGCTATCCGGTGGAGGATGTGCAGAGCCTGAATGACGCGCTGGCGGCGTTGACGAGGGGTTGAGACTGTCCAAGCATTCCGTATAGATTTGGTGCAAAAACGCTGAAATGCTGTTGACAGAACGTGCGCAGAATACTATAATAAAGCCAGTAATAGGCAAAATGCCTGCATAAATCGTTCGTTGGTTTGTGCAAATAATCTGAAAAGGAGACATGACCTATGAAGAAACTGTTTGCGCTCCTGATGGCTGCCTTGCTGACGCTTTCCTTTGCGTGCGTGGCCAGTGCCGAGATCGACCCGGCGCTCATCGCTGCCGCCCAAGAAGAGGGCGAGCTGATCGTATATGGCTCCTGTGAAGAGCCGTATGTGGCGGCTGCAGCCAAGCATTTTGAAGAACTCTACGGCATCAAGACGTACTATCAGCGTCTGTCCACCGGCGAGGTGCAGGCGAAGATCACCGAGGAAGCGGGCAACCCGTCCGGCGATGTGTGGTTCGGCGGCACGACCGACCCGTACAACGAGAGCGCCAAGGCCGGCCTGCTGATGAGCTATGAGGCCGCGAACGCGAAGGATCTCGCTGCGGACATGTACCGCGATGCGGACGGCTACTGGTACGGCATCTACAAGGGCATTCTGGGCTTCATGGTCAACACCGAGGAGCTGGAGCGTCTGGGTCTGGAAGCGCCCAAGGGCTGGGATGACCTGCTCAAGCCGGAGTACAAGGGCCTGATCTGGATGTCCAACCCGAATACCGCTGGCACCGCGAAGCTCATCATCAACACCATGGTGCAGCTCAAGGGCCACGACGAAGCCATGAAGTACTTCGTCGAGCTGGATAAGAACATCGCGCAGTACACCAAGTCCGGCTCCGGCCCGTCCAAGAAGGTCGGCATCGGCGAGTGCGTGATCGGCATCGGCTTCCTGCATGACGGCATCGCGCAGATCCTGCAGGGCTATGACAACATCTCGCTGGTGATTCCGGAGGAGGGCACCTCCTTTGAGATTGGTGCGACGGCGATCTTCGACGGCTGCGCGCATGAGAACGCCGCGAAGCTGTGGATTGAGTACGCGCTCTCTCCGGAGTGCGTGGAGCTGGCGGACGACGCGGAGAGCTATCAGTTCCTCGTCATCAACACCGCCAAGCAGCCCGCCGCCGTGGAGCCGTTCGGCCTCGATCCGAACAACGTGATTGACTACGATTTCGAGGACGCGAAGAACAATACCACCCAGTATGTGGCCGACTACTTTGACGCGCTGGGCGATGCTGCGGACAGCCGCTTCAAGACCGAGTAAGCGCGGGCCGCATGCGAGATTCCGAACACATACCATAGGGTAGAGGGGATGGGGTAAAGCCCCGTCCCCCTTTTTTGTTGAAACAAACTGAAGGGGTGAATGCCCGTGAAAACACGCCAAGGCGCGGCGCTGGAGCGCAAGAAGTTCTTTGCCGATCCGGTGATGGTGGTCACCATCGTGCTGCTGACGGTGCTGCTCGCGCTGTTTATTCTCTATCCGCTGGCCATGCTGCTGCTGGACAGCATATACGTTCGCGAAACCGACCTCGTGCTGGTCACGGAGCTTCAGGCCGGGGAGGCCGAGGTGGAGACCAAGGATGGCAGGGTGCGCGTGCTCAACAAGAAGGGCGAGGCGGCGGAGGTGGCCGTTGACGAGCTCGGCGGCGCGTGGGGCTATCTGTACGCCAAGAATGGGCGCGTGCTCAAGGAGGGCGACGAGATTGACCCGGCCAACTGCTACGTCAAGGTGCAGAAAAATCACGTCACCTTGGACGCCTTCCCGCGGATTTTTAAGGACTACACGTTCAATACCGCGTTTTTCAACACGCTCAAGCTGGGCATGATTACCAGCTTCGGCTCGGTGCTTATCGGCCTGCTGTTTGCGTATGTGGACAGCTATGTGAATGTGCGCAGCCGCACGGTGAAGAAGATGTTCGATGTGGTATCGACCCTGCCGGTCGTCTCCCCGCCGTTCGTGCTGTCGCTGTCGATGATCCTGCTCTTTGGGCGCGGCGGCCTGATTACGCGCGAGCTGCTGCACATCTATGACAGCGATGTGTACGGGATGTGGGGCATCGCCATCGTGCAGACGCTCACGTTCTTCCCGGTGTGCTACATGATGCTCAAGGGCCTGCTCAAGAACATCGACCCCTCGATGGAGGAGGCGGCGCGCAACATGGGCGCGGGGCGCATGAAGGTGTTCACCACCGTGACCCTGCCGCTGATGCTGCCGGGTCTGGGCAATGCGTTTCTGGTCACGTTCATCGAGTCCGTGGCGGACTTTGCCAACCCGATGATGATCGGCGGCAGCTACGATACGCTCGCCACGACGATTTACCTGCGCATCACCGGCGGCAGCTATGATACCAACGGCGCGGCGGCGATGGCCGTGGTGCTGCTGTGCATCACGCTGGTGCTGTTCCTCGTGCAGAAGTACTATCTGGAGGCCAAGACGGCGGCGACGCTGACCGGCAAGGCCAGCCGCGCCCGTGCGCTGATTGACGACAAGAGCGTGCGCGTGCCGCTGACGGTCATCTGCTCGCTGATCTCCGCGTTCGTCATCATGATGTACATCGCTATTCCCTTCGGCGCACTCTTTAAGCTCTGGGGACGCGATTACAGCCTGAGCCTCAAGTGGTTCCAGCAGCTCTTCCGCGACGACGGCTTCAAGGCATTCACCGATAGCTTCATGCTTTCGCTCATCGCCAGCCCGATCACCGCGCTGCTGTCCATGATTATCTCCTATCTGGTGGTCAAAAAGAAATTCCGCGGCAAGGCATTCATCGAGTTCGTCTCCATGCTGGCGATGGCCGTGCCGGGCACGGTGCTGGGCGTGGGCTTCATCCGCGGCTTTGCGGGCGGCGTGCTGCGCACGGGCTTCATGCAGGGCATTTACGGCACGGGCGTGATTCTGGTCATCGTGTTCGTGGTGCGCTCGCTGCCGGTCGGCACGCGCAGCGGCATCTCCGCCCTGCGGCAGATTGACAAGTCGATTGAGGAATCGGCCTACGATCTGGGCGCGGGAAGCGCGAAGGTGTTCACCAGCGTGACGCTGCCGCTGATTAAGGACTCGTTCCTCAGCGGTCTGGTGACGACGTTTGTGCGCTCCATCACCGCCATCAGCGCGGTCATTCTGCTGGTGACTCCGCGCTATCTGCTCATCACCTGCCGCATCAATGAGTTTGCGGAGAAGGGCGCTTACGGCGTGGCCTGCGCCTATGCGACCATCCTGATCGCCATCACCTATGCGGCCATCGTGCTGATGAACTGGGTGATCCGGCATTTCGGAACGAGCAAGGCGGTTCGCCTGAAGGAGGATTAAATTATGGCGCAGAAGGAAAAGAAAGGCGTTCGCCTTGAGCATATCTCCAAGATCTACAACGATCCCAAGACCGGCAAGGAATTTTATGCCGTGAACGACGTCTCCTTGACCATCGAGCCGGGCAGCTTTGTGACGCTGCTGGGCCCGTCCGGCTGCGGCAAGACGACGACGCTGCGCATGATTGCGGGCTTTGAAAGCCCGGATGCGGGCGAGATCTATCTGGGCAACGAGGCGATCAACGCGCTGACGCCCAACAAGCGCGATACGGCGATGGTGTTCCAGAGCTACGCACTGTTCCCGCACTACAACGTGTACGACAACGTGGCCTATGGCCTCAAGCTGCGCAAGGTACCCAAAAAGGAGATGGACGAGCGCATCGCTCACATTCTGGAGCTGGTGGAGCTGACGGGCATGGAAACCCGCATGACCAATCAGCTCTCCGGCGGACAGCAGCAGCGCGTAGCGCTGGCGCGCGCGATGGTGGTGGAGCCGAGCGTGCTGCTGTTTGACGAGCCGCTCTCCAACCTCGATGCGAAGCTGCGCGTGTCCATGCGCACGGAGATCCGCCGCATCCAGCAGACGCTGGGCATCACGGCGGTTTACGTCACGCACGATCAGGCGGAGGCGATGGCGATTTCCGACAATATTATCATCATGAACAAGGGCGTGATTGCGCAGATCGGCACGCCGGAGGAGGTCTACCATCATCCGAAGAATGAGTTCGTTGCGGACTTCATCGGCGAGGTCAACTTCCTGACGGGCGAGCTGGTGCGCAAAAACGGCGCGCGCTGCACGGTGAGCATCGGCGGGCATGAGGTTGAGGTGGATAATCCCGATCAATTCGACGTGGGCAAGACCTGTAAGCTGGTGCTTCGCCCGGAGGCGGGTATCCTCGCGGATGAGGGTGCGCTGCCGTGCCGCGTGGTGCTCTCCTGCTTCATGGGCGCGTATCAGAACTATCACCTGATGGTTGGCGATACGCTGGTGAAGCTGGCGGATTACTGCCCGGTGGGAAGAAAGGTGTACAAGGTGGGCGATACGGCGTTCCTGAGCTTCAGGGAAGGCTGCGTACATATGCTGTGAAGCACGAGCAGGCGGGGGCAAATAGCAATGTCATTAAGTTATTGTTAAGGCAACAAAAATCAGCAAGGGAATCGAGCACAAAGAAGAATTGTGTTCGATTCCCTTGAACTTTCAAAAAAGGAAGGTACGACAAAAACTCCTCAAGGAAG
>JAXJLD010000096.1:0-50489 GCA_036297385.1 Christensenellales bacterium
CTACGAAAGCGACGAATACTTCTGGCTCGACTCTAACGGCGAGCGGGTTATTTATCGCGGGGGCCGCTGGATCAGCGGTGCGGCCGCTGGTGTGTTCGGCCTCAACGGCAACAACTCCCGCAGCTATGTGGGCACGGGCATCGGCTTGCGTGCCGCTTGCGTTCGGTTTATCTGCGACTCTGACACTCTGGACGATCTGGACTCTGACAAGAAGCAGCCAGAACCGAAAAAGCGCAGCATTTTGGCTCCGGATTTTATCGGCCGGATCAAGCAGGTGCTCGCCCGGCAGTTTCAGAAGCTCTACGAAGCTGCACACGGAGAGGATCCGGAAGGCTTCGCCGAACTGGCCGAAAAGGCAACAGCCGAAGAACTCACCAAGGCCGCAGCGCTCAGCACCGCGCTGGCTCAGGTGAACGCAGCCGTGGACATGTACGAGCTGACCGCTAAGCAGTTAAAGCTCGCAGCCACGACCTCAATCACAATTAAAACGGAGGTGACCGACCATGAATGAACTCCGGGACGTATTCACGAAATACAAAGCAGTCGTATTTTTTGACACTGAGACAACCGGGCTCGAAGCTGAAAGCTGCCAGATCATTGAACTGGCAGCGATCAGAGTCGAGAAAACCGAACGGGGCACCCTCCGCATGGCCGACAGCGCCGACGTGTTCGTGAAGCTGCCGGAAGGTGAGCGGATCCCTCAGAAGATCGTCGAGCTGACGGGGATCACAGACGAGCAGCTCAAAAACGAAGGAATCACCGAGGCTGAGGCTGCAGCTCGCTTCACTGAGTTGATCAGCGGCGGCCGTGTCCTTCTGGTAGCCCACAATGCACAGTTTGACCTCCTGTTTACTGCTGAAATGCTCAGGAGACACGGAAACGGCGGCCCGGAGGCCCTGAAAGCTGCCGACTATCTGGACAGCCTGACCGTTTACAAAGACCGCCGGGCATATCCTCACAAGCTGGCGAACGCGATCCTCGCCTATAAGCTGGAGGACAAGGTTCAGAACTCCCACAGAGCGATCGACGACGTGGCAGCACTGTTTGAGGTGTGCAAGGCCATGGACGCGGAACGCTCCGATCTTCTCAGCTATGTGAACGTGTTCGGATATAACCCGAAGTATGGAGTAAGTGGGAAACGGATCGAAAGGGTGGCCTACTGGCCACAGAATTTCAACAAATACATGCAGGCTCCGAGCTATACGCTCCCGGCCAAACTCAGACAAAGAAGGAGGTAACAGAAATGCGAAGCAGCTCGCTGAAAGTATACAGCCCGGTGGAATACACCGGGTACAAAGAAAAAAGAAGCGGCCACCCGTCGGAACCGGGAAGCCGCACAGGCAATCGAAAAACCACGCGAAAGCCTAAGCCTATTTTATACCGGCTGCGCCGTTTTTGCAAGCGCCTGAACTGGAAAGGGATCGGCGGGCTGGCAGTCACCACAGTGGTGATCGTGTTCGCAGTGCGCGGCGTCGTGGGTATGTTCTCAGAACACACCCAAACAAAAACAGCCCCGATCACAACCAGCAGCCCGGCGGCCGAGGAATCTCAGCCCTACGTTTTTTACTACAAGGACGGGCAAGCCGTAAGCTGGGAGGACGTCACAGACGCATGGGCCGCAGAGGCAGGGATCCAGAAGCGCTACACTCTCACTGACGCCGAGCGACTGGAGATCGCTCAGGTGCTCACGGCCGAAGCTGGAGGCGAACCCTTCGCCGGAAAGATCGCAGTAGCTCAGTGTATTCTCCAGACCTGCGAGGACGAAGGGATCCGACCGGACGAAGTGCTGCGCGTGTACGCATATAGCAAGCGCCGTCCGGAACCAACTCAGGAAGCCCTCGAAGCCGTGCAGGACGTGTTCGACTTCGGGATCGTGGCAACGACCGAGCCGATCAAATACTTTTATGCTCCTGCTCTCGTGGACAGCGAGTGGCACGAGTCCCAGATCTATGTAATGACCATTAACGGACACCGATTTTTTAAGGAGGCAACCGAATGAATAATGAAAACAAGCCAAGCGTGATCGCAGAGCTCACGGCTGCACTTGCCAGCATGGCGGAACGTGCCGCCGCTGCTGAGGCAGAAGCCGAGCAGTACAAGAAAAGTTCAGGCGAGTGGTACCAGTTTTTCACCAGCAAGGACAAGGAACTGAGAGACACGCAGGCAGAACTCCAGAAAGCCCGCGAGGCTCTGGAAGCAAAGGAAGGAGAACAGAACCATGGCAACGACAAAGAAAGCAATAGCTGAGGCAGAGCAGGCCGCAGAAATCAAAGAAGCAACCGCAGTACCTACCACAGAGCCAGAAGCTCCGGCCGTAACACTGGACGAACTGGAAGGAATGGACATGAACATGTTCGACGCAGAGGAAACCGAAAGCGCTCCGCGCCCGGTATGGCGTATCACTGACGACGGCTGCGCCGACTGGGCCTGCCGAAAAATCGCAGAAGAAAAGACCGAGCTCGACCGGATCACCGCACTGGGCGAAAGCCAGATCGAGAAGATCCAGCAGAGAATCGACGCTGCTCAGCGCAGATATGAAAACGGCACCCGTTTTCTCACTGGAAAGCTCGCGGAATACTTCGAGACAGTCCCGCACAAGACAACCAAGACAAAACACAGCTACCGCCTTCTCTCCGGCACTCTGGTGAAGAAAATCGGCGGCAACACCATGAAACAGGACGACGACACACTGCTGGCCTACCTGAAAGCCTCCGGCAATGAGGATATGATCCAGAACACTGAAAAGCCGAAGTGGGGCGAGTTCAAGAAACGCCTCGAAATTGCAGGCGGCCAGATCGTAGACAAAACCACCGGCGAGCTGGTGGAGGGCGTGCAGATCATTGAGAAACCGGACACCTTCACGGTGGACGTGTAAGGAAGTAACGCATGGCAACAACCAAGGAAACGGCGGCCACAAAGACGGCCACCACCCCACCGGTACCACTGACGCTGCAGCAGAAGTTCATCAAGTTGCGCGAAGCCGTTCCCTCTATCACCCAGAAGGCCCACAGCGACGGCGTAAAGTACAAGTTCGCGAAGATCTTCGACGTGTACCAGCTTCTCACTCCGGCCATGAATGAGTTCGGCGTCAATTTTGACATTGTAGGCGAGCAGGCCACCCGGCACAGTGAAAACGGGGATCCGATCTACTACTCCAACTTCACGCAGCACACCAGAAACGGCGACCGCATTGTCTGGGTGTACGAGGCCGACCTCACGATCCGCTGGACGAACGCAGACAACCCGGACGAGACTCTGGAAGTTACTCTACACGCAATCGGAACGAACGACGGAGGCCCGGACAAGGCCAAAGGCTCCGCGTGGACGTACTGCCTCAAATACTACCTGTTTGAGAAGTTCGGCATTGATCAGGGCGACGACGATCCAGACATGAGCGACCACAGCAGCGAACCCCCTCAGCAGAGCCAGAAACAGCACACAGGAACTCAGAACGGGAACCGGCAGGGAAACACCCAGCCGCAGGCACAAAATGGCCAGACGGGGCGCTCAGGCGCCGCACGACCACTCTCAGACGCTCAGCTCTCCCGCCTCTACCGTAAAGGCGAGGACGCCGGGTACTCTCAGCAGTCGATCAACGAATGGATCCTGAAAAAATACGGACAGCAGGATCCACACAACCTGACGCGGGCCCAGTACGACGAAGCCTGCGCCGCTATGGACAACGCAAAGCAGCAAGGAGGACAAGACAATGCTTAATCATGTGGAGCTTCTGGGCCGTCTGGCTCAGGAGCCTGAAATCAGATACACACAGAGCGGCACACCAGTGGCGAGCTTCGACCTCGCCGTGCAGGTACCGAGTAAGAACAAAGACGCCGCTCCGGACTATATCCCGATCGTGTGCTGGAGAGAACGCGCCGAGTTTTGCGGCCGCTACCTCTCCAAAGGCCGCCAGATCGTAGTTGAGGGCCGGATCTCCACCCGTAAATGGAAGGACGAGAAAACCGGGCAGAACCGCAAGGCCGTGGAAGTTGTGGCCTCAAACATTTACTTCGCAGACAGCAACGGAGGCAACGCAAATGGCAATCCTCAGCCCGCCAACAACGACGGATTCATGGACATACCGGACGACGGACAGCTTCCTTTTAACTAATAACACCGACCGAAGGACGACCGCCGGACAGACCGGCGGAACTCTACGGCCAAACCAGAAACAAACCACGAAAGGAGGTGCCGACAGTGGCATGGATCCAAATTCACCAACAACTGAAAGACCACCGCAAGGTGCTGGCTGCTGCTGACGAGCTCGACATTGAACCGGCTCACATGCTCGGCCTGCTGATCTCGTTCTGGCTCTGGGCCATTGATAACGCACCGGACGGATCCCTCGCTGGAATATCCGACAGAATGATCGCAAGAGCGGCCCAGTGGGACAAAGATCCGGAGGAATTTGTGGCCGCCCTGACCTCTGCGTCTCTGCTGGACGTAACGGAGGACGGCGTTCTGGAGATCCACGACTGGAGCGAGTACACCGGAAAGCTGATCGAACAACGAGAAAATGAGAAAAACCGTTCGAGAGCCCGCCGCGCTGCTGCTAAGTCAAACGACCGGAGGACGACCGCCGGACAGTCTGCGGACGTAAGCAAGAGCGACCAGAAAAAGACCGCAGGTAGAGTAGACCAGACCAGAGTAGACCAGAGTAGACCAGAAAATAAGGGGGATACCCCCATAACCCCCGCAGCCGAGAAGCAGCCAAGCGCTCAGGAACGACGTTTCGCAGAGTTCTGGACTGCATACCCGAAGAAAGTCGGCAAGAAAGCAGCACAGAAGGCATGGGAAAAGGCAAAACCCGACGCTGAACTGTTCGAGAAGATCATGCAGGCAGTGGCAACAGCTAAAACCTCGGAACAATGGCTGCGAGAAGGCGGCCGCTTCATTCCCAACCCGTCAACATGGATCAATCAGGGACGCTGGGACGACGAACCTCTCCCACCTGCCGGATCCGGAAGCTATCAACAGCGACCGGGTGGAAATTGTGGAAAACCTGACACCATGGACGTGCTCGCGGGGATAATCGCAGACGAGGAAGGAGGCTTCGAGATATGACAAAAGCAGACGCGGCTCGACTGGTGGCGATCGTCGTCACCGCCTACCCGAATTTTGACAAGTTCAAGGACGCGAAAGCAATCGAGGCCACGGTGAATCTCTGGGCCATGATGTTTGAGCAAGACGAATCCGGGATCGTAGCGCTGGCAGTAAAAAAACACATTGCAACAAACAAATGGCCGCCAAGTGTGGCCGAAGTCCGGGAGATCATGCTGGAGATCCAGCACCCGGAACTCATAGAGCCGGACAAGGCATGGCTGGCCGTGAGCGACCTCATGTACAGCGCCGGACAATTCAACCACGGAGATCTCTCCCACCAGCTCCCGCCTCTGGTGGCGCGGGCCGTTGAGTCAATCGGCTGGACTTCCCTCTGGGAAATGCACCGCAGCGCATACATAGGCGGCAAGCCCGGCATGGATCGGGTAGCCTTCATGCAACAGTACACGCCAATGTACGAACGGGAAAAGTCTCGCAGCATGACACCGGCACAATTAACCGAGAAGATCGACAACGCGGCCGGATCCCTTCCGGACAAAGGCCAACGCCTGATAGAGTACAGGGAAAGCGAACGCCGCAGGAAAGAGCAGGAAATGGAGGCTATCACCCGCGGAGCCCTCCGGCTGGAGAGTCAGAGCGTCGAACAAACGAAGCTCGAACTCAGAGGGGAGGTGCTGGGATGATCCTACAAGGTGACGCACTGGAGGAACTCAGAAAGCTGCCGGACAAATGCTGCAGCGTCTGCGTAACTTCACCACCCTACTACAACGCCAGAGACTACGGAGCAGCCGATCAGCTCGGAACCGAAAGCTCTCCGGAGGAATACACCCGCAAGCTGGTGGAAGCCTTCCGGGAAGTAGCCAGAGTCCTGAAAGACGACGGCACCCTCTGGCTGAACATCGGCGACAGCTACGCGAGGCATATCGAGGACGGAGGGATCAAGCGCAAGGATCTGATCGGGATCCCGTGGCTGCTGGCTCTGGCTCTCAGAAGTGACGGCTGGTACCTCCGGGCGGACATTATCTGGAACAAGCCCAACGCCATGCCAGAAAGCGCCAAAGACAGACCGGCAAGATCTCACGAGTATGTTTTTTTACTCAGCAAAGCGGCCGCCTATTACTACGACGCCGAGGCCGTCAAGGAGCTGGCCGTCGGGTACGATCCGAAAAAGCCCGGCCGGAAGCGCGGCAACGCGAAAACCTTCCGCGGCGGCACTGCCTACACTCACGATCAGGCCAAAGCCAACAGCGCCGAGGTGGATCGAGGCAGCCACGGGCTCCAGAGAAATGAAACCGGCAAACGAAACCGCCGGGACGTCTGGACGATCGCCACACGGCCATATAAGGGCGCCCACCTCTCCACGTTCCCGGAGGAACTGGCCAAGATCTGCATACTGGCCGGGAGCAAACCGGGCGACACGGTTCTGGATCCATTCTCAGGAAGTGGAACCACAGGAGCCGCAGCCCTCAAAGAAGGGCGGAACTATATCGGGATAGAGATTAACCCCGACACCTGCAAAATACAAGAGCAGCGACTCGCTGAGGCTGCTCAGGAAGGAGCCAAACCATGAAACGCGGTGAAATTTATTATATCGAAAGCACATACCGGGAAACCGGAAGCGAGCAGAGAGGCGGCCGTCCTGCGGTGATCGTCTCCAATGACAAGAACAACGAAAACAGCGAGGTTGTGGAAGTGGTATACATGACCACCAAACCAAAAAACGACCTCCCAACTCATGTATTTATCCGGAGCGCACTCTCCCCTTCTACCGTCTTATGCGAACAGGTAAACAGCGTAAGCATGAAAAGGATCGGGACGCTGATCGGAAAATTGACAAAGAGCGAGCTCGCAGCCGTGGACTCTGCTCTGGCAATCTCTCTGGGGATCGACTTCATGGATCCGAAGCCCGCAGCCAAAGAAGCGGAGCATTTACTGGAAGAAATAAGCAAGCAGCCACTCCGGATCGTCCAGCAGGATCCAGACGTTGAAAAGATTAAGCTCGAAACTGAGCGCGATCTCTACCGGAATTTATACAATGAGCTGCTGAGCAAAACCATGAAAGGAGCAAGCGCATGAGAAAAAAACTGGTTTACATCTGCTCCCCGTGCCGCGGGGACATTGAGAAGAACATAGAAAAAGCCCAGCGCTACTGTCGCGAAGCCGTCGAGCTCCGGGACGACGTGATCCCGATCGCGCCTCATGTATATTTTACCCAGTTTCTTGACGACACCAAGCAGGAGGAACGCGCCGCTGGCATGGACATGGGCCTCTCACTTCTGGCCATGTGTGACGAGCTCTGGGTTTACGGTATCGAGAATCCGAGCGAGGGCATGAGAAGCGAGATCGAATACGCAAAGCAGCACCAGATCCCGATCCGGGACGCTGCCGAGCTTTACAGAAACCGCGAAGCCGAAACACTTCCGATCGGTGACGCACTGATCGTTCTCCCTTCTCACGTCGGGCACCTGAACGGCGTCGCCGCGATTGAATCCACCACCGTGCGGATCAATGGCGAAATGATCTTAGACCTTGCGATCGAGCTCAGACGACACCCCGGCCACGACATCACACTGGAGGCCGACAAAGGTGCAGACTCGGAGGTAGATCAATGAGCTGGGACACGGTTCCGGGAAGAAATGGCGAAGGCTACCCGGATCCGACAGCCAGCACCGCCCTTGCACGGGTGCAGCATAGCCAGAAAGGACTCCAGAGCAAGCGAGCCGGTGAACACTTCGAGAATATGATCACCGCAAGCCTGAACTGGTATTGCGACAAGGGCGTGGCCTTCGTTGAAAAGACTCCGGAGCCCATGAAGCCACTCAGGAAGCCAGACCGACAGGGCCGTTTCCTTGCTTGCTACACCAAAGCCGGACAGCCGGACTTCAAGGGAACGCTCACCGGCGGCCGGGCCGTGGTATTTGAGGCGAAACACACCGACAGCGACAAGATCGACCAGAGCCGCCTCACCCATGAGCAGGTGGAAAGCCTGACGCTGCACCACAAGCTCGGCGCTGCTGCCTTCATCATGGTGAGCGTGGGGCTGGAAAACTTCTACCGGGTACCGTGGGAAGTATGGCGAGACATGAAACAGATCTACGGACGCAAGCACATGAAACTCGAAGATCTGGAACCGTACCGCGTGCAATATATCGCAGGGATCCTCAAACTGCTGGAAGGTGTGGAGATCGACTACGCCGAGGAAGGAGACACGCCATGAAATGCGAATACTGCGAGCTCCGCAGAGTCGGGCCTTTTGTAATTTCAAAAGCCTGCACCATGCTGAGCGGAAAGCTCATAAACAAACAGACGGGCGAACCGTTAAAAATTTGTATGCACCACATGGCCTCCCCGGATCCGTGTATGAACAACGGGAACGGCTGCGGGCTCTACAAATCACAGAAAGGAGATCAAGCCAATGAACGACGCACTGCTGAGCAGTAAAAACATGTGCTGGTGCACTCCGCCGGATTTTTTCGCGGAACTGGATCGCGAGTTTCATTTTGAACTAGATCCGGCCAGCACCGACAAAAGCGCCAAGTGCGCGAAACACTTCACGCCGGACGACGACGGCCTAAAGCAAGACTGGGGGGGGTATCGCGTGTTCTGCAATCCGCCATACGGCCGAGCGATCGCAGACTGGGTACGCAAAGGCTACGAAGAAAGCCGGAAGCCCGGCACCACCGTGGTTATGCTCATTCCTTCGCGGACTGACACGGCATATTTTCACGACTGGATCTTCGGCAAGGCCAGCGAGGTGAGATTCCTCCGCGGCCGCCTGAAATTCACCGACGAGGACGGAAACGGCGAGGACGCAGCTCCGTTTCCTTCTGCCGTCATAGTGTGGCGGAGTCCGGAAAGCACCGGACGCGAGTTTGCCACATGGCACATATAAAAGAACCAGAGCCAGCGGGGCCACTGCTCCGCCGGTTCAGATAAGGAGGAAACCATGAACGGGATTACTAAACAGACACGCCGCCAAAGTTACGACGGCATACGAACACGCAGCGGCGAGCGTTGCAAGCTAATACTGGAAACCCTCGGAAATCGGTCAATGACCGTGGAAGAAATCACCGACGAGCTGGTGGCTGCTGGCCACCTGAAATACTACGACCGCAACTTCGTGGCGCCGAGACTCACAGAGCTGAAAGGCGCCGGAGTTCTGGAAGTCGTCGGAAAGAAACCGAGCAAAAGAACCGGAAAAAATACAGCCGTATGGGCTGCGGTAAGGAGGTAAGCACATGAAAAAGCAGAAAGTACAGGCAAAGATCAACCTCGAAGCTCTCGCAGGCGGAGCCTTCGCCGAGAAACTCAACGAGGCGCTCATGCAGGTGGCTGAAAATATTCAGAATCCGAACACAGAAGCAACCACTAAGCGCCAGATCACGGTAAATATTAAATTTACGCCGAACAAAACCCGCCAAATGGTAGGAACCCAGATTGCTGTCACGACCAAGCTCGCAGCTACCGAAGCAATCGACACGCAAATGGTGATGGGCGTCAATATGAGAACCGGCCAGATCGAGATCGCCGAATACGACGGGCAGATCCGTGGACAGATGGATCTCTCCGACTTCACGGACGCCGATCAGGATCAGGAATCAGAGGAAACACAAGCTGCAGCTCCTACACCGGGACAGAATCCGACCGGCAAGCCTCTGGATCTTAAAAACAGGGGAAAACAGGCACCTGCTGCCGCTACTGAATTAGTTCCGGGCCGTGACTACGATCCGGACACCGGCGAGGTATACGAAACCGCCGGACAGCCTACGGACGACCGCCAGACAACCGGCGGACGCAATAACATGAAGGTGGTAAAAATCGCACCAGCAAAAGAAGCATAAGGAGGTCAAGAAAATGGAAGGAATCAAAGAAGCAATCGCATATATCACAGGGCTGGCCGTAAAGGCTGAGAAGCCAGAAACAATCGAGATCAACGGCCGGACATACTGCACGAAGGATCTCAGACGCTACGACGCAGCCGACAAGGCCGAGCCGATCAAAGCGACCACTCTCACCTCTCTGGTGGACTATATCAAGGAAAGCCGCGAGGAACTCCGCGACAGAATGATCATTCAGGTGGTAAGCGCCACAAAGGTGCTGCTCTACTCCGGGCTGCTGGCCGAGCGTGACCGTGAGACTCTGTTCGAGGTCAACGCCCTGCTGCCGCAGTTTGAATACGGCCGCGAATATGATCAGGAGAGCTTCCTCGTGGCCATGCAGTCATGCTTCCAGAAAACAGACGACCGCGAAGCCGTCACCATTATGGCGAGCAATATCGTGAACACACAGCAGGGAACCTTCTCAGACGACGGCGTAAGTCAACAGGCAATCATCAAAACCGGAGTAACCACGAAGGACGCCGCCTTCGTTCCTAATCCGGTGAGCCTGATCCCGTACCGCACATTTTTGGAAGTTCCGCAGCCCGCGAGTGACTTCGTGTTCAGAATCAGCGAGGGACGCGGCGGAGCCCCTGCCTTCAAGCTGGTGGCTGCTGACGGTGGCCTCTGGAAGTCTCAGGCGGTGGACAACGTGAAGAACTACCTCGTCAAAGCACTGGCAGATGTTCCGGATCGCAAGAAAATCACGATCATTGCATAATGTGGCCGACATAAATGTCGGGAACATACCGGGAGGGCCAAGCTCTCCCGGCAAACCAAAGGAGGACAAGAACATGCTGATCATAAACATAGTGCTGGCCCTCGTGGCTGCTCTCCTGCTTTTTGGAGTTATCGGAGAAAAGGACGGGCTCAGACAGCAGAACATCACGATTGCCTTCGTGGCCGTGATCGTGCTCATTATCGCATTAAATAGATTTTTCTAAGGAGGACAAAACCATGGAATATAAACCGAAAGTAATCACCGGAAAAGTAAACGGCACCGGCTGGCCGATCGACGGCCATGTGCTCTGGTTCTCACAGTGGGACTACGACAACCGCGAGAGCTGGCACCTCTACGGCTGGGAGGACTCAGAGGACGAAGCAGTCATGCAGACCGTATTCCAGACCGAAACCGAGGCGGGCCTCTGCCCGTTCGATACTCTGGAGAAGTTCGCAGAGAACTGGAAAGCGAAGAAATGGGAGCCGCAGGGCTCGTTCTGCCTGCCGCTGGACAAGGTGGAAGTGCTGGAGGTAAAGCAGGAAGAAAGCACCAACAGCACCCGCGAACAGCTCCGGGCTCACGGCTTCGACCTGACACCGAGAAAACAGACCGACCGGGGCGGGATCCTCTGCCTCCCGCTGGACAAGAACCTGAACGGCGACGTGCAGGCCAAGCACCCGGACTGGGATCCCGTCGAGTGCCCGACATGCGGCCGGAAATGCTGGAAACACCCGGAAGCCGACCGACTCGCCAAGGAACAGGGCGCGAAAATGCTCTGTACTGAGTGCGCGATCAAGGCCGGGCTTTTGTCACCGTTCCGAAAGGATGGTCCAAACCGCGCGTAGCGAAGGAGGGCAAAGCGTGAAAGAAGAAAATAACACAGAGGGGCTCTACTTTCTCAAAATAGACGCGAGGCGCTACTTCCCCGGCGGAAATATACCGGGGGACGTGCTGGAGGCACTCCAGTGTAGGCGATACGCCGAAGCGCTGGCCTTCTATCTGGAGCGTGACCTCAACGACATAGAAAAACAAGCTCACAGGCTGGCGGAAAGCACCACACTGAGCTACTCGGAAGCACTCTACAAGATCGGCGGTGATATGCTGCGGGGCAATCCGGAAAAACCGGCCCCGCTCTACCACTGGCCGATCAGGCGAGAACCGGTGCGACCGAACCGCGCAGCAAGACGAGCAGCCAAAAGAAAAGGAGGACGAAATGGACGATAACAAGAACAAGCCTATGGGCTGGCCGATACTCTACACACTGGCAACACTCGCAGGCGTAGCCGTGCTGGCAATCCTGAAAGCCTGCGGAGTTATTTCAATGAGCTGGCCGGTGGTGATCGCCGGGCTCGTGTGGGTACCCACCGCCCTGCTGCTGATCACTCTCTGGGTGGCCACTCTCCTGATCTGGATCGGACGAACCGGGAAAAAGATCAGGGAATACAATCGCAGGAGAAAGATCTCCCGCACTCTGGACGAATCCATGATAGGGCTCACGCTGAACAGCGTCGGCCCCATTTATGGTATTAAAAGAAATAAAGGCGAAAGCAACACCGACTACGAGAAAAGGATCCGCGAGACGGTGGGCCTCTCCCCTCGCAGCCTGCCGAAATACGAAACCATGGAACAGCTCACCCTCTCCAATGTGGGCCCGATCTATGGCGTCGTCAAGAAACAGGACGAGAGCTGGAAACACTACCGCCGCAGAATCCTGAAAGCAGCCCGCACTCTGGACACCGTAAACGTACAGAACGCGCCGAAGCTGCGGAAGGAGTAGCCAATGCCAGAAATATGCGAAAAATGCTGGAACACCGGCTGCAAAGAAAACGAAATCCTCAGAGCGTCAAAGCTGGAGATCTGCCGCGCCTTCGAGTGTGGACTCATTCCAGCAGACGCCGGGGAACATGTAAGGGAGGACGAATAAATGGACTACAAAACAGAAGCACAGCCAAAGGCAACCGCCGGAGGGGTACCGGTATTCTGCGCCCATGACGCGATCGTGGCCATTGAGAAACTGATCCCCAACCCGAAGAACCCGAACACACACCCGGACGCACAGATCCAAGCGCTCGGCCGCATTATCCGCCAGACCGGGTGGAGGGCGCCGATCACAGTGTCGAAGCGCTCCGGCTTCATAGTAAAAGGCCACGGCCGCCTCGCTGCCGCCAAGCTCGAAGGACTCACCGAAGTGCCGGTGGACTATCAGAACTACACGAACGAGGCCGAGGAATACGCCGATCTGGTGGCTGACAACCGGATCGCAGAGCTGGCAGAGATCGACAACAAGCTGCTGGCCGACATTTTCGCCGACATTGACACCGGCGAGATCCCCATGGAGCTGACCGGCTACACCGACAAGGAAGTGGAAAGCCTCGTCACCGGACTGGCCGAAGCCCTGCACAATGACCTCACAGAGCCGGACGAGATCCCGGACGCTCCAGAAGGCGACGGAATGATTACCCAGAAGGGCGACCTCTGGATCCTCGGACGCCACCGCGTTGTTTGCGGCAACTCCACGAACGAGGACGCCATGCGTCTGCTGCTGGATGGGAAGCACCCGGAGATCCTTCTCACAGATCCGCCGTACTGCTCCGGAGGTTTTCAGGAGTCCGGGAAGTCCGTCGGAAGTATCGGAACAAAACAGTCCGACGGCAACGGCGGGCAGAAAACACCGACGATCAGCTCGGACAACCTCAGCACCAGAGGCTACCAAACACTGATGAGGGCCGTCCTCTCTGCTACCGACATAAAGGTGGCCTACATCTTCACAGACTGGAGAATGTGGCTCTATTTGTGGGATCTGGTGGAGGCTTCGGGCCTTGCGATCCGGAATATGATCGTCTGGAATAAGAAAACACCGGGAATGGGTAACGGCTGGAGAGCTCAGCACGAGCTCGTCATGTTCGCCCACAGAACAAAGCCAGCGTGGGACAACCACAAGGGCTACGGGAATGTGATCGAAGCCACCCGCTCCGGGAATGAGCTCCACCCGACACAAAAGCCGGTGGAGATACTGGAGAAGCTGCTGGACAATACTCAGTGGGCCGAGGGCGTCCTCGACACATTCGGAGGATCTGGCACGACTCTGATCGCTGCGGAAAGCGTCGGGCAGCCTGCCTATGTCATGGAAATGGAGCCTGCATTTGTGGACGTGATCGTAAAGCGCTACATAAAGACAACC
This sequence comes from Christensenellales bacterium, assembly GCA_036297385.1. GTDB lineage: Bacteria > Bacillota > Clostridia > Christensenellales > Aristaeellaceae > Ventricola. The sequence continues at coordinate 13,841 of JAXJLD010000096.1, forward strand.
GGCAAGACGACCGGGATCCGACTGTTCAGGAAGGGCAAAGAGCTGGGCCGCGAGCACTTCGAGAGAATGTTCACGGAATAAGCCAGCGAAAGGAGGTGGAACCCATGCACCAGAACAGTGAGGCAAAACAGCCAAAGGAAACCGACGAGATCAAGAAAAAGCTGGAAAGCTACGCAGCACTCCACCGCAGGATCGACAACCAGATCGAACGGCTGGAGAATCTGGAGGCCGTCATGGGCTCCATATCCTCGCCGAGCTTCGACGGAATATCCGGAGGCGGTGGCGACGGAACCAGCAAACAGGAATGGCAAGTGATCCAGAAGGTAACACTGGAGGAAACGATCCGCCGCATGATCACAGACGAGGATCGGGAACGCAACGAACTGGAGGCCCTGATCTCCGAAATGGAAAAGCCAGACGAGCAGACCGTGTTAGAAATGCACTACTTCGACGCAGCGAACTGGTGGACAGTATGTGCCGCCCTTCACGGTAGCCGGGAGGACTACGACGAACACGAGCAGCGCTACCTCAAAAGAACATTCAAGCTGCACGGCTCGGCGCTTCAATCGCTGGCCAAAATATACAGAGCAAAACAAGAACAGGGATAACAACGCCCGCCAGAAGCCACAGGAAGGCCGACGGCGGGCTTTTTTGTGTGCCAGAAGAAATACGCACACACTCAGGAGAAAGCCGCAGACGGAGCACTCACGAGCACACAGGGGGATAAAAAGGGACAAAAAGGGATAAAAGGGGATAAACCACCGTGCTACTCTGTATAACAGCGAAAACCGTCCGGGGACATGATAAAGATCCGGGCGGTTTTTCCTATGCGCCTACCCTCAGAAAAGAACTGGGAGGGGTGCAAATTTTCCGGACGGAGGATTGATAAGCGCCACCGCTCCGTTGTATAATATCCCAAAGATGACTAAGGAGGCTCATGTAATGGGATTATTCAACATTTTCAAGAAAAAGCAACCGGCGCAGCCACAACCTCAGCCGGAACCAAAACCAGAAAAACCACAGGCTCGCAGCAAGTGGAACGATCCGGAATACCTTCGCCGCGTGGAAGCGGCTCTCCAGCAGGGACAGAGCAAGCCGATCATGGAAACACTGAAAGAAGCAGAAAAGCCAGCGCCTACAACGCAGACCACTTCCGGGCATGATACCGTGCCGAAATATAAGTGGCTCCAGTCCGGCGAATGGGAGGTGCAAATCAATAGCCAAACAGGAAAGCCGGGGATCTTCACCAAGAACGGCAAGGAATGGTTCCACGCAGACGAAGCGTGGGCGTCTCGATCTGGCAAGTATTACATTCTCACAGGAATGGACGCAAATGTAAACGAAGGGATCGCAATCGCAGAAGGTGCGCGAGGTATTCGCATAAGGAAAACAGATGAGCTCATAAGAGCGGCCACTATCACCGACAACGGAATCGGCTACGCTCTGAGCGACGAGGGCACTCTTTTCACTCTGAGCGAAGAAAAAGCCAATGCGAAGAACCTCTGCGGGGACTCATACCTCGTTGCATACGATCTCACTACCGAGATCTGCGCCGTGGTGTACGATACAGACAGCAGCTACGACGAAAACGACAAAGAGCTCCCGGCTGTCATTGTAAAGGTGACTACTCTCTCCACCTCTGAAAGCTGGAAAAAGAAAATCCGGTACAGTTACGGCGATCGCAAAACGCACACCTTCTCGGCCAAAATATCCGGGAATATGATCCGAATAGAAACACCGGACAATGTTCTCCACGAGTTCACGCCGGACGGAACCAAAACAAAATAACCAGCCACTACCGCCAAGGGAAAACCCAAGGCGGTATTTTTATACCCAAAACCAGAAAGGAGGGGCACACATGAGCAGTTTGTTTTACTCAGGATCAGGCAGACACACCAGCGGTGCCTTCACTGTCACCATGAAGGACGGCGCCAAACTGGCGAAACGTCTCGCCAAACTTGAAAACGGTGGCGAGGTAGCGATCAAGCGAACCGTCTCAGACTTTAGCTCCAGAGCGCCAGCGTGGGTATCGAAGGGAATCCGCCAACACTACGGAGTTGATACCGCCGCGATCAAGAGTGCCGGGCCTCAAAAAAAGAGAGGGGCCACCCATATAAATGTTGCGGGGGTATCTGTTGACGGGGCGACGCTGGAATACAAAGGCCGCACACTGACGCCGACGCATTTCAAAATGTCGCCAAAGAAACAGCCGAAAAGGAAAGACCGGCGCCGGATATTGATCCCCGGACAAGCGCTGAGAAATCCTACCGAGGTAGCCAACATTCGCCCACCCTATCCGTATCAGATCACGGCGCAGATTATTTTAGGCAAAAAGTCCAACCTTCCACCCGGTAGTTTCATTGGAGACGGAAAGGCCCCGGCTATCCCATTCCAGAGGACAGGCTCAGGCCGTATGCCGTTGGAAGCTATCCACACGTTGTCCGTCCCCCAGATGATCGACGGCCGCGCAAAGGAAACGATCGAGACAATGATCAGCCAAGGACTGGAACAGAGATTCGAGAACCACATCAAGCAGGCTATGAAGTAAGCCAAGCCAACGAACACGCGCCAAGCAGCAAGCCAAGCGCGAAGCAATCGAACAGCAAAGCCAAAGCGAAACCAAAAGCAACAGCAACAAAGAACAGCGAAACAAAGCGACCAAAGCAAAGAAGCAAAAGGCAAAGCAACTCGACCGAGCAACCGCGCCGAAATTTTTACGCAGCCCGAAGGTACTGTCCGGGCAGCCAAACGCCTGCGGTGCTGGCGAGCCCAAAACACGCGCAGACTCAGAAAAATTTTTTCAGGCCGTTTCGTTTCGTTTGCCTCAAAGAAAGGAGGTGGCGCCATGGCGGAGGGCAAGCAGAATCTCCAAAACGCTGCCATTATTGCGAAGCTGTTCGGCGTCACCGACCGCCGGATCCAGCAGCTCGCAAAAGAGGGAATTATTCCAGCCGCCCAGAAGCGGCCGTATATGTTCGACCTGCTTCCGACGGTGCAATCTTACATCCGTTACCTGAGCGACAAAGCCAACGGCCGAGAGGCCAAAAGCGCCGACACCGCTCAGGTTGAAATGGAGAAGCTGCGGGCTGAGGCTGACATGAAACGCAGTAAGGCAGACATGGCAGCCATGCAACTGAAAGAGCTCGAAGGCAAAATGCACCGCAGCGAGGACGTGGAGGCCGTGACGAATGACCTCGTTTACACTGTCCGCAGCATGATAATGGCACTCCCCGGACGTTTGGCCATGGACGTTGTGCAGGTGGCAAGCGCCAACGAAGCCTCGGCACTGATCCGGGCGGAGTGCTACAAAATTCTGAACGAGCTCGCAAACTACAACTACGATCCGGCGGTATATCAGCGGCGGGTGCGGGATCGTGAAGGCTGGAGCGACGTTATAGTGGCCGCTGATGAAGCCGACGACTAAAAAATCCACCGCGAAACTCAACGCAGCCATAGCACCGGCCATTCGCAACTTTAAGCCACCCGAAGATCTGACGGTGGCCGAATGGGCCGATAGACACCGCCGCCTATCCCCGGAGAACTCCGCGGAGTCTGGCCCGTGGCGCACTTCGCGCACGCCGTACCTGCGGGAACCTATGGAAGCGTTCACGGATCCGAAGATCCGTAAGATCGTAATGGTGGCAGCGTCTCAGGTGGGAAAATCTGAGCTGGAGCTGAACATAATCGGCTACATTATCGACCAAGATCCCGGCTCGATCCTGTTCGTCCAGCCTTCCCTCGACGACGCCCGAAAGTTCTCACGCCTCCGTATCGCTCCAATGATACGAGACAGCAAGGTGCTGAGGGCGAAAGTTTCCGACGTCAAAAGCAAAGACTCTGGGAACACAATCCTCCAGAAGTCATTCCCCGGCGGTATGCTCACGATCACAGGATCCAACAGTGCCTCCGCTCTGGCTTCCACTCCCGCCCGCTACATTCTCGGCGACGAGCGCGACCGCTGGGCCGTGTCTGCCGGTGCTGAGGGTGATCCGTGGGCTCTGGCCGAAGCCAGACAGGCCACGTTCTACAATGCGAAGGCCGTCGAGGTATCAACTCCGACCATAAAAGGCGCTTCAAATATCGAAAGCAGCTACTACCTCGGAACACAGGAACGCTGGTGCCACCAGTGCCCTGAGTGTGGAGAGTACGGCGAGATCACCTTCGACCGCGTACACTTTGAACATACGGTGGCCAAAGTCCGCGGGAAAAAGGCGTACAAGATCGTGGGCCCGATTACATGGTGCTGCCCCTCCTGCGGCTGCATAGTACCGGAGGAAAAAATGCGGAAGCAGCCCGCAAAGTGGATCGCCGAGAACCCAGCGGCCTACGACGAGGGCGTCCGTTCCTTCTGGCTGAACGCTTTTTCTTCTCCATGGACTCCGTGGGAAAAGATCGCGCTCAAATTTCTGCAAGCTAAGGACGATCCGCAAAAGCTCAAAGTAGTTTACAACACACTGCTGGGTGAGCTCTGGGAGGATCGCGGCGACATAGCCGACGAGGACACCATGCTGGCCCGGCGTGAGGACTACGGCACCAATGCCGACGGCTCTCCCGTCGAAGTTCCGGAGGGCGTTCTCGTTCTCACCTGCGGCGTAGATACTCAGGACAACCGTTTGGAGTATGAAGTCGTGGGCCATGGCTTCTACGGTGAAACGTGGGGCATAAAAAAGGGCTACATCATGGGAAAGCCAGACACCGACGAGGTATGGCAGCAGCTCGACGACGTGATCGATCACGTTTACCGCTTCAATGACGGAAAAGGGCTGCGGATCTCAATCACCTGCGTGGACTCCGGCGGCCACTACACCCAAGAGGTATACACTCGCTGCCGTGAGCGTAAAAACAAGCGTGTTTTTGCTATCAAGGGCAAGGGCGGCGACGGGATCCCGTTCGTGACGCCTCCGTCAAAGGTTCCGATCAAGGACAACAAGCGGATCACCTGCTGGCTCTACACGCTCGGCGTTGACGCTGGAAAAGAAACGATCATGTCGAGCCTAAAGGTTCAGGAAGCTGGCCCGAAATATTGCCATTTCCCGATCCACGAGTCATGCGGCTACGATACCTATTATTTCAACGGCCTGCTCTCCGAGCGTCTGGAGCTCACGCAAACAAAGCGCGGCAACCAGTGGCACTGGGTAAAAATCCCCGGACACAACCGGAACGAGGCCCTCGACTGCCGAAACTATGCGAACGCCGGGCTAAAAATCATAGATCCGGACATGTTCGCGGTGGAGCGACGTCTGAAAAATGTCCAAGAAACGCCGCAAACCAAACCGGCGCAGCGCCGAAAACCAAAACCGGCAGCCCGGAACTACTTCGACGAGTGGTAAGGAGGTGAACCCATGAGATCAAAAGAAACCATACAGCAAGAGCTCACAGAAACGAGGACGCGACTCAGTGCGTATCTGGCCCGTGAGGCTGACATGCTCAGCAAGGACGGGGTGCAGCTCTACACAATCGGCTCCAGAAACCTGCAACGGTACCAGACTTCGCTCGCTTCCGTTCAGGACATGATCGCGAAGCTGCAAAAGCGAGTCCGCGAGCTGGAGGCCGAACTGGCGGGCGGATCTGCTCGCCGTGCCGTGGGGGTAGTGCCCCGCGACTGGTAAATGGGTAAACGCTGGCCGATCGGCTGGCTTTACTACGGCGACGACTGCGGGACATTTTCGCTCCTTTAGATACCGCGGCCGCTGCCGTTTTTAATTACTTGCAAGGAGGTGAGAAAAACGAAGTACGACCAAACGAGGGGGCTATATCTCCCGGATAACGTACGCCCTCAGAATAAGGGCTACGGAGAGGCGGGCGCAAGCTGGAGAAAAAAAGCCGTGAAAGGCTTTAATGCTCCCAGCGGATCCGCTCACGAGGACATAGACTTCAACAACTACACCATGCGACAGCGTGCCCGCATGTTATACATGGCCGCGCCGATCGCTACCTCGGCGATCAAAACCAACCGCACAAACGTGGTAGGCGTCGGGCTCAGGCTTAAAAGCCGGATCGACCGCGAAGTGCTCGGACTCTCACCGGATCAGGCAGAACGGTGGCAGAAAGAAACAGAGCGAGAGTTTTCCCTCTGGGCCAGCAACAAGAGAGCCTGCGACGCCACCGGCATGAATAACTTCTACGGGCTCCAGCAGCTCGCGCTGATCTCGTGGCTGCTCTCCGGCGACTGCATAGGGTTGATCAAGCAGTACGAAACCACTCGGCTGCTCCCCTACTCTCTCCGCGTCCACCTGATCGAGTCCGACAGAATCGCAACCCCGAACAACTACGGGGCCGGGACTACGCTCTACTACACGACCGGAAAGAACTCAGAAACGGGCAACACCATATACGACGGCGTGGAAGTAGACAAGAACGGCATGGTGGTAGCGTATCACATACGCAGCAACTACCCGTATGAGCTCGGCGCTCCGGTTACTGAATGGGCCCGCGTTCTGGCATACCAGCAAAGCACCGGCCTTCCGAATGTGCTCCACGTCATTGACACAGAGCGCCCGGATCAGTACCGCGGCGTGAGTTATCTCGCGCAGGTGATCGAGCCGCTGCTGCAGCTTCGCAGGTATACCGAGTCCGAACTCATGGCCGCAGTCGTCGAGAGCTTTTACACTGCCTTCATTAAGACAGAAGCCCCGACTGATGAAATGCCATTCAATGAGGTGGATCCGGTACCACCCGGAGAAATGCGGAACCCGAACGAGTACAGCATGGGGCCGGGCCAGATCAATGTCATGGGGCCGGGCGAAAGCGTAGAATTTGCAAACCCGACGCACCCGAACGGCAGCTTCGACAAATTCGCCGTAGCGATCAGTGCACAAGTAGGCGCCGCGCTGGAAATTCCCAGCGATCTGCTCCTGAAATCCTTCAACGCCTCATACAGTGCGAGCCGTGCTGCTCTACTGGAAGCGTGGAAGGCGTTCAAAATGCGCCGCGAATGGCTGGCGGACGACTTTTGCCGCCCATGCTATGAAGTGTGGATGAGCGAAGCCGTGGCCCGTGGCCGCATATATGCGCCGGGCTTTTTCCAGAATCCAGCGATCCGCGCCGCGTATCTCGGCAGCGAATGGCTCGGCCCGTCTCAGGGACAGCTCGATCCGGTGAAGGAAATCACGGCCGAGATCCTCGCGTGCAGTGAAGGCTTCTCCACTCACGAGCAGAGCACGATCCGCCTAAACGGTGGCCAATGGGACAGCAATGTGGAACAGCTCAGACGTGAAAACGAAAAGCTCGGAGGCAATCCACCAGATCCGCACCAGAGCGGCACCGGAACAGCGGAACCGGACGGCGAACAGGATCCGCCAGAAGGCGACGACAATCCGCACAACCCCGAAACAGCTCGCAAGAGGGGCACGGTGGCTCTCCGCAGCCTCGTGATCGGCGAGCAGATAAAGCAAACCATACAAGGAGGATAAGCCAATGAAAACCAAACATAGCGGCCTAATCATGGGCCAGGCTGCTGCTCCACAAGCTCCCGCGGCGACAAAGTTCTGGAATATGGCCAGCACCGGCGACGACGAGGGAGAGATCACTCTCTACGGCGACGTTATGAGCCAGCAGCCCGTTGACTGGTGGACAGGCGAACCGGAGCCCGGCCTTTTTATCACGCCGGAGGGCTTCATGGAGGATCTGGCAGCAGTCAAAGACAAGGGGCACATCACCGTCAAGCTCAATAGCTGCGGCGGCGATCTCTACACCGGGATCGCAATCCACAACGCGCTGAAAGCTCTCAGCGGTGAGGTGAACGTCATTGTCGAGGGAATCGCGGCCAGCGCTGCGAGCGTTATCATGTGCGCGGGCGACACAGTGACCGTGTACCCCGGTTCCCTGATTATGATCCACGGCGTAAGCGTTATGCTCTGGGACTACATGAACATGCAGGACATGAAGCAGCTTATGAAAGGAATGGACGCCAGCGAGCGGGCCGTGGCCGAGATCTACAACAGCAAGACAGGGATCGAAGTCGATACTCTCCGCAGCATGATGACCAAGGAGACGTGGTTCACCGGCCGCGAAGCTCTGGAGAAGGGTTTCGCTGACGCAATCAAAGAGGACGAGGACGATCCAGAAATGAGCATGAGCGCCGACAGAAAGGTGCTTTTTGTTAATGGAGTACGCCACAACGTTGACGGGCTCCAGCATGTGCCGGGCACTATCCCGGTGAAAGCAATCGCGACTCCACCGGCTGCAAAGCCCGGAGCAAATAAAAAGAAGCCGACCACAAAGGCGGTAAAAAAAGAAGGAGGTAACAAACCTATGGACGAGAAGGAACTGAGGGCAACATACCCGGAGATCGTGGCCCAGATCGAGGCCAGTGCAAGAACCGAAGCGCAGAACGCTTCCGGTGAGGCCGTGGCAGCAGAACGCCAGAGAATCGAGCAGATCGACTCGATCGCCGCCTCTATCCCGGATCAGCAGCTCGTACACGACGCCAAGTACGGCGACAACCCTTGCACAGCTCAGGAGCTTTGCTTCCGTGTTATGCAGGCCAGCGCAGCGTCCGGCCAGAATTTCCTCGCAGCATATCAGGCAGAGGGAGCAAAATCCGGAGCCGCAGACGTAGGCGCAGCACCTAACGGTGGCACGCCTGCAAGCGCTCAGGAACAGGACGCAGCAGACATTCAGGCGGTAGTTTCCGCCTATAACCAGACCAAAGGAGGTACGAAGTAATGAGTAAAAGACTCGACGAAACGATCGGGGCCGTAGGCTTCGACAACCTGATCAACGGCCAGTACCCGCCCGCAGAGGTTTTCACCGTGAAGATCCGCAAGGAAGCCACAGAAGCCAAAATCTACAAGCGCGGCACTGTTCTGGCACTCTCCGCCGGTACCGCAGGCGACGGCTTGCGTGTAATTCTCGGTACCGCTGCGAAAAGCAACGAGACACTGACAGCCAACTGCGTGCTGGCTGACGACGTGGAAGTCGGAACTGCTTCCGACGCGGTGGCGACTGCATACCGTACCGGCCATTTTAACGAGAACAGCCTGATCACTGACAACAGCCATGCGATCAGTGAAACGGACAAGGAAGCGCTCCGCTCTGCCGGAATCCTGCTCTCTGACGCCGTAGCATACTAAAAAACAAGGAGGACAGACAAATGGCTTTTAATTTTTACGATACCCACACACTGCTCGCCTCTGTGCAGCAGCTCCCGCCGCTTCACTCTTTCCTTTTGGATCGCTATTTCCCTACTAACGCCGCCTCTGACGTGTTCGCCACTGACGACGTGCTGGTGGAATACCGCAAGGGATCCAAGAAAGCGGCACCTTTTGTAGCACCTCGCAAGGGCGGGATCACGATCCTGCGCGAAGGCTACACCATGAAGCGCTTCACTCCGGCGCATATTGCACCGAAGCGCCCACTCTCCATTGACGACCTGAAAAAGAGAGGATTCGGGGAGGCTCTTTATACTAACCTGACTCCGGCCCAGAGACAGGGCGTGATCATGCTCGGAGATCTCGACGAACTCCGCGACATGAACACCCGCAGAAAGGAGGCTATGGCTGCCGAGGTAATCTTCACCAACGGCTGCATTATGCACGAGTACACGGACGACCTCGGCACTTACGAGGAAAAGGAAGTCCGTTACTATGACGGCACCAGCAACCCGGCAAAATATACCCCTTCCGCAGACTGGGCCGACACCGAGGCAGGCGGCAAGCAGATGATCGACGACGTGGCCGCCATGATCTCCATGTTGAGTAAAAGAGGGCTCCCTGCGACTGAGTGCCTCATGGCTCCAGACGTTGCGGATCTTTTCCTCCGCAATCCGTGGATCCTGAAACTGCTCGACAACCGCAACTACAATATCGGAGGCGTAGATCCTGAGACTCTGCCTGCCGGTGCTTCCAAGATCGCCCGCCTGAATATCAAGGGCCGAATGATCGACTTCCTCACTTATGAGGACACATACACCGAGCTGGACGGAACTGTAAAGCAGTATATCCCGCAGGGCATGATCGCGGTAGGCGCTCCGGCTGCTGGCCGTACTGTTTACGGCGCGATCACTCAGGTGGAGCAGACCGACGGCGAGTTCCATACTTACACCGGCGTGAACGTGCCGAAGTATATCAGCGACGCTGCTCACAACATCCGCGAGCTCACTCTCAGCTCTGCACCGCTGCCTATGCCTAACAACGAGTGCCCGTTCAGCGTGGCGAAAGTTATCAACTAAGCGTACCGAGTAGAAAGGAGCAAAACCATGAGAAAAATCAGGGTAACAGTGGGAACCGTCGGCTATTATGACGCCAAGCACGCCCACAAAAGAATGACAGCAGCGGACGGCCCGTTTGAGTGCGAGGACACTCAGGCGGAGCACTTCGTCTCTGCTGGTGTCGCTGAATACGTCGGCGGCGCAATCGAAGTAGACGAGGCGGACGAGCAGGAAGTGACCGGCCACCTTGCAAAGAGCCAGCTCGAAGAAATGACGATCCAGCAGCTCCAGAACCTCGCCGGGGATCTCGGCGTTGACGTTACCGGCTGCAAAAAGAAAGCCGATTATGTGGACGCGATCGCAGCCGCAGAAGTAAACGCTGGCGGCATGGTTGATGACGAGGACACAGACGGCGACGATCTCCCGGATCTGAACGCAGCAGATCCGGAATAATGGAGGTGAGCACATGATCCGAATGATCAAAGGCACCTACGGGCTCGTTAAAAACGGAACCGTGGAACCTATGACGAAACACTCTCCTGCCTTCTCTATCAACGCAGCCCGCGAGGCTGAGCTGGTGGAGGCTGGCGTGGCCGTGTATGAGGCGGAGCCGGAAAGCACTTTCTCAGAATACAACGGCCTGAACATGACAGAGCTCAGAGAAGCTGCAGCAGCGTATGGCGTAGACGCGAGCGCAGTCCGCAGCAAAAAGGAAGTGATCGCCCTGATCGAGGCAGCCAAGGCCAAAGCCGAAAGCTCCGCAAAAATCGAGGCGGAACCTTCCGAGGCGTAAGCTCGTGAGCTTCAAAGACCAAATAAAGCAGGATCTCTCGGACATTTTCCTGAATCTGGACGAGTTCGCAGACCTTCACCGGATCGAAGGGAAGGAAGTCCCGGTGGTAATTGACAGCGACATAATGGCCAAGCTGAGTAAAATCGGCGACAACCGTATTCATGGAATGGACGAGGCCGACATGGTAATCATGGGAAAAGCCTCCGACCTTCCAGAAAATCTGGATCCCGGCCGCCTTCTCAATCTGGACGGCCGCGAGGTGATCGTTGTCACTACCACGTCGGAAATGGGACTCGTACAGATCGCGGTTCGCCAGAATCGCATGAGCTAAGGAGGTGACGGCAGCATGACACTGGTAAACAGTATCGACAAAATAGTGAGCTGGCTCACTGAAAACGTATGCAGCAAGATCACCCTCAAACTGCCGGACGACTACCGGAACGACACCGGCTACGACGTCGTTATGGTGAACCCCGCGGCGTTCCCTTTATACGTTCCGGGAAAGGATCGGCTGCCGCCAAACGTGGCCGCTCCGATCCCTTCCGTCTGCGTGCAGCTCATGGAAGGAAGCGACGAGCTTATTCAGAAAAAGAGGCAGCTCCAGATCCGGCTCTGCCTCGCCTGCTGGAATCCCGGCCAACACGGCGGGGAGATTTTCAACCCTCGCGAAAACGCGAAGGCAACCGGCGGCTACTCCTACTACGTCAATACCGGAGAAGCTGCCAAAACATACTCGCGAAACATGGACGGCTGGCGCGATTGCTACAATCTGGCCGACCTCGTACTCCGCGAGATCGAAACTGCGGAATATATCGCAGGCCATAGGCTCGTAAAAGAGCAAGGGATCAAGTTCGGCCCGTTCACAGAGGACGGCAATGTCTGGGACTACTACCCGTACTGGCATAGCTGGATCAGCTTCGCACTGGAAATCGGAACGACTCCGGCGATCCCGAAAGAATACGAAGAATTTTTATAAGGAGGACTAAAACATGGCATATTTGCATGGCGCATATGGCGAAATCGGCGAAAGCAAAGTGGCTTCCGTCACTCAGGCCGACGTGGTGGCCGCGTATATCGGCACCGCACCGGTGAACCTGATCAGGGGTTACGCTGACAAAGATCTCGTTAATATGCCGGTAAAAGTAACCAATATGAGCGAAGTCCAGAGCCTCGTCGGCTACTCCGACGACTGGGAAACATTCACCCTCGGTTCTGCGTTCGCTGAGCACTTCGACAACACCGTCGGAAATGTGGGCCCGATCTATATCGTGAACGTGCTCGATCCTGCGGTGCATAAATCCGCACAGAAAACCACAAAGGCCCTGACCTTCACGGACGGCAAGGCAGAGTTTGAGAGCGACAAGATCATTCTCGACACCTTCGCGATCGCAGACAAGGCCGAGGGCGTGGACTATGCTCTCTCTTATAGCATGGCAAAGCACACAGTAACCGTGACACTGCTCAAAGAGACTGACGGGGCCGAACTCTCCGCAACCTTCGACACCGTGGACACTTCCAAGGTGCAGGCGGCCGACATTATCGGCGAGAGAACCGAAACCGGAGAATATACCGGACTGGCTTCCATGGCTCTGCTCTATCAGTATCACAACGTCGTGCTCAATATTCTGGCAGCTCCGGGCTGGAGTCATATCCCGGCCGTATACAAGGCCATGGTGAGCACTATCCAGAAGCTCAACGGCCACTGGGACGGCTTCGTTCACGCCGACGTTCCTCTGGAGGACAAAGGAACCAAGATCGACACGCTCGCAAAGGCTCAGAAATGGGCTATTGACAACGGCTACACCAGCGAGTTCTCGAAGGTATACTGGCCTAAAATTAAGGACGGCAGCGGCCGGATCTTCTGGCTGTCCACAGTAGGCGCCGCCACTATGCAGCGCGTAGACCTGAGCCACGACGGCGTTCCGTTTGAATCTCCGTCCAACAAGGAAATCATGGCCACGAGCCAGTATTTCGGTGAGGACTCCAAGAGCCGCGGCTTCGATCAGGAAACTGCGAACAAGCTCAACGAAAAAGGAATCACAACGGCCTGCTTCTGGGGTGGCCGCTGGGTATTGTGGGGCCCTCATACTGCTGCGTACAAGTACAACGGCAGCATGGACGCCCGCGCGATCTTCGACGTAAATATCCGTATGCTGGAGCATATCACGAACAGCTTCCAGAAGGATCACGGAACTGAGATCGACAGCCCTATGACTCCGCAGGACAAGGACAGCGTGCTGAATTTTGAAAAGGAAAAGCTCGACACCCTTCTGGGAATCGGTGCCCTGATCGGTACCCCGTCCGTGGAATTTGTGGAGAGCGCGAACCCTACCAGCAACATGCTGAACGGCGACTTTGTTTGGGACTTCTCCGTAACCAATACGCCTCCGTTCAAGTCTGGCACCGCTCGCGTATGCTACACAGACGAAGGCTTCCAGTCCTTTTTTGCTACTGAATAAGGAGGTGCAGAACAATGGCAAAATGGCTCGATATTAAAGGCCCGGTAGTGGCCGACACTGTATACGCGGACAGCACTCTGGTGGCGAAGGACGTCGCCTTCACTCTGCCCGGTATTGAATTTTTAACTGCTGACGTGCAGGCCATGGGTAACATGACCGTACCACTGATCGGACTTCTGGAGAACATGGAGCTCTCCATTACAAAGATCGGCGTAGACAACGGCCTGCGCCGCATGAACCGCCTCGAAAAGCAGAGCTTCGAGTTCCGCTGGGTTCAGAATGTCGTAAAATCCGACGGATCCACCGCAACCGAAGGCTGCAAGGCTTTTGTGCGTACTATGCCGGGATCATTCCCTGAGTTGGGCGTCGAAGTCGGCAGCGCAACCGAAGCCGAGAACGCTTATAACGTGACAAGGCTCCAGATCTACGCAAACGGCGTCGAGATCTGCTGCGTTGACCGTTTGGCTCAGATCCTCCGTATCAACGGCAAGGACTACATGAGTCAGATCAACAACCTGCTTTAATGCAGTAATCAAAAAATAACCACGGCCCGCCGGTCAAGTCACTGGCGGGCTCTTTTTGTTTGAAAGGAGAACAAAATGAACGGAACCCTCACTCTGAAAAATCCCGTGATGATCAACGGGGACAAAATCACAGAAATGAAGTACGACACGAACGAGATCGACGGCGTGCTTTTCGCAACTGCTGAGGCAAAGAGAAAAGCGGCCGCAGGTATGAAGAACCTGTCCGTGTCCGCAGCGGCAGAGTTTGACTTCGGCCTCCACCTCTACCTCGGCTATGCTGCGATCGTGTCCGTGAATCCGACTTATGACTTTTCCGATCTGGAGCGCATGAAGGGCGCGGACGTTGTGGAGGTAATGGCCATCGGCCGAAATTTTATGCTGAAATCGGAGTCGGAACCACAGGAAAACGACTCCGCAGAGCCTACCGCGACTACGCCAGAGTCTACCACACCAGCACGACAGAGCTCGAAAAAAAGCGAGTAACTGACTTCATCATAGAGTATGCAGAAGCGGCCGAGGATCTCGCAGCCGAAAAAAAACGCGCTGAGAAAAATCGGCCGCTAAACATAAGGAGGCCAAAGCACACAAGGAGGTGAGGACGTGGCAGACCATACTCTACAATCTACGATAGAGATCGCCGGATCCCTCAGCCCCTCCCTTCAATCGGCTATAAACGCGGCCGTCTCTCGTCTGGAGGAAATGAGCAAAGAAACGCTCGAAGCCGCCGGTGCTTCCGCACAGTTGGCGGCAAAGATCAGCACGCAGGAGACAGTACTCAAAAATCTGGAACAAGGCTACGCCGACTACATTGTGACCGGCCAAGAAGGAACCGAGGAAGCCGAACAGCTCGCGAGTACAATCCAAGAACTGTCCGGTGAACTGACGGAAAATCGCGGCACGTTGGACGCGGCAGAGAAAGCCGCCCGTGCCCTGTCCGAAACCATGGACGACGCAGGCGGAGAAGCTGAAACGCTGCGCTCTACAATCTCCAAACAGGAGGACACCCTCCAACAGTTAAAACAGCGATACGTTGACGTTGCAACCGAACAAGGGGAAACCAGCGACGAAGCGCGGGAACTCGCTCGACAGATCCAAGACCTATCCAGCGAACTGCACGAGAACAAAACCAAGCTCTCGGACGCAGAGTACGCAGCGGACAAACTGGACAATTCTCTGGAGGAAGTCGAAAGCTCGGCCAAAAAGGCAGACGACGGCTTCACCATGTTTAAGGCTACGTTGGCAAATCTCGCAGCCGACGCGATCATGCGAGCGGTGGACGGTATCAAAAATCTGGTCGGAAATGTCATAGAGTTGGGCCAAAACTTCACCAGCACCATGTCCGAGGTATCGGCAATCAGTGGCGCAACCGGTGAGGACTTCGAGAAACTGGAAGCCTGCGCCAGAGAATACGGCGCCACCACGGTTTTCTCTGCCAGCAATGCAGCAGAGGCCCTCAAATACATGAGCCTCGCCGGGTGGGACGCTGATCAGTCCACAAGTGCGCTGGGTGGCGTTCTGAATCTGGCCGCCGCTTCCGGCATGGAACTGGGAGCGGCTTCCGATATGGTAACGGACTACCTGAGCGCCTTCGCCATGGAGGCCGGAGACGCCGCATACTTCGCAGATCTGCTCTCCTACGCGCAAAGCCACAGTAACACCACGGCCGAAGCGCTGGGCGAAGCCTACAAGAACTGCGCAGCAAACTTAAACGCAGCCGGGCAGGACGTCGAAACCGTCACCTCACTGCTCGAAGGAATGGCAAACCAAGGTTACAAAGGATCCGAAGCCGGAACCGCCATGGCCGCGATTATGCGAGACATAACCAACGGAATGAAGGACGGCGCGATCAAGATCGGAGAAACCTCCGTGGCCGTAATGGACGCACAGGGCAACTTCCGAGATCTCACCGACATTCTCACAGAAGTGGAAGCCGCCACAAATGGAATGGGCGACGCAGAACGAGCCGTCGCGCTATCTTCCACTTTTACCGCAGACTCCACCAAGGGCCTGAACCTGATCCTCAACGAAGGCATGGACAATATCGCCGGGTACGAGGAAGAACTCCGCGGAGCTTCTGGATCCGCTGAGGAAATGGCCAATATTATGAACGACAACCTCAGCGGCGACGTGGCGGCAATGAACAGCGCCTTCGAGGAACTGGGGCTCAAAATTTACGACGCGCTGGAAAGTAAGCTACGAGCAGGTGTGCAGTTTATCACTAACGGCGTGATCCCGGCGATCGAATGGCTCGGCGGACATATCCCAGAAGTGACCATAGCGGTGAGCGGACTCGGTGCCGTTATCGCGGCTATGAACTGGGGAACCATATCGAGCAAGATCGCAATGGTGAAGGGCGCACTGGTAAAACTCGCTGCAGCACTGGGAGGCGTATCGCTTCCGGCTATTGCTATTATCGCAGTGATCACGGCCGTGGCTCTCGCCTTTACGAATTTATGGAAAAACAACGAAGAATTTAGGAACAAGATCACAGCGATCTGGGACGGAATCAAGGCCAAGTTCGACGAGTTCGGGCAAGGAATTGTGGACAGGCTCAACGCGCTGGGGTTCGAGTTCGAGGACATAACCGAAGTAATGAAGGCAGTCTGGGACGGCTTCTGCGAGGTGCTCGCTCCGATTTTCGAGGGCGTATTCCAGCAGATCAGCAATATTCTGAACGAGGCCCTCGACATTCTGACCGGCCTATTTGACATCTTCGCCGGAATTTTTACCGGTGACTGGGACATGGTATGGCAGGGCGTCCAAGAAGTTTTCGGCGCAGTCTGGGACTTCGTTGTGGCAACCTTCGAGAACTGGATCAGCACGTTCACCTCTCTGGCGGACACCGTTCTGGGCTGGTTCGGCACCGACTGGGAAACCGTCTGGACGAATGTTAAAACATTTTTCTCAGACACATGGAACGCGATCTCGTCGTTTTTCTCCGGAATCCTGACGGGAATCAAAACATTTTTCACGGACACATGGAACGCGATCGTCTCGTTTTTCTCCGGAATTTTATCCGGAATTTATTCGAGCGTTACCGGAACCATGACCGAGATCCACGACACCTTCACGAATATCTGGGACTCAATCACCGGATTTTTGTCCGGAGCATGGGAAACAATTAAAAACATTGTGACCGTCGGGATCATGGCCGTGAAGGAAATTATCAGCGCAGCCTTCCAGATCATCACGCTGCCGTTTCGGTTTATCTGGGAAAACTGCAAGGACACGGTGCTCTCTATCTGGGAGACTATCAAGAGCGTGATCGGCGAAAAAATCGACGCCGTAAAAGAAAAGATCACCACGGTGACGACTGCGATCTCCAACGTAGCAAGCGCAGCATGGAACGCGATCAGCTCCACGGCTTCCTCCCTCTGGGAAGGAATCAAAGGCACGATCGGTTCCAAAATCGACGCAGCCAAGGAGAAAGTAAGCACCGCGACGAGCGCGATCACCAGCGTGGCAAGTTCTGCATGGTCAAGCGTAAGCTCCACGGCTTCCTCTCTCTGGAGCACAATCAGCTCCACAGTGAGCAGCAAGATCTCGGCGGCCAGTTCCGCCGTAAGCTCGGCAACGAGTACGATCACCAGCGTGGCAAGCTCTGCGTGGTCAAGTGTGAGCTCTACCGCTTCCTCTCAATGGGAAAGCATCCGGAGCACGATCAGCAGCAAACTGAGCAGCGCAAAGTCTACCGTTTCCAGCTTAATGAGTGGAATTACTTCCACCATGAGTTCGGGACTCAGCTCCGCACTCAGCACAGTGTCGGGTAAGTTCTCCAGTATTTACTCGACGATCAGCAGCAAAATGTCGGCAGCAAGGGACGCCGTAGGAAACGCGATCAGCGCCCTAAAATCAAAGTTTAATTTCTCGTGGAGCCTGCCACACCTGAAACTCCCTCATGTGAGTATCAGCGGCAGCTTCTCGATCAACCCGCCAAGCGTACCACACTTCGGTATTTCATGGTACAAGGACGGCGGTATTCTGACGCGCCCGACTATTTTCGGCGCAGCAGGTAACAATCTTCTGGCTGGTGGTGAAGCTGGCGCCGAGGCGGTGATTCCTCTTGCAACCCTCTGGGATAAGTTGGAAACCATGATCACCTCAGTGTTCAACACTGCAAGCACAACCGGCGGATCTTCTGGCGAAGGACTCACAAGCACGGCCGGAAGGCTTCTGACTCTGGACGACTTCTCTCTCGGAAGTCTGGCAGACAGTGGCGGCGTGGTAGTTTACTACGACTTCTCCGGCTTCACATGGAGCCCACAGATCCAGACAGAAGGAACCGGCGACGACGCGGACGACTTCATGGCGAAGCTCAAAGCCCACGAGGCCGAGTTCTTCGACTGGCTGGAAGAATTTATAAAAATGCGGGAGGTGGCTCAATATACGTAGAGTAACAGGCTACAAAGACTACACGACACGCGAAGGGGACACCTTCGACGCGCTGGCCCTCGAAATGTACGGGGAGGAAATGCTGGCGCACTATATCGCAGAATTTAACCCCGACTATGCGGACGTGCTGATCTTCGACGCGAACGTGGCCCTCCGGCTGCCGATCGTCGAAGGTGCAGAGACGCCGGAAACTCTGCCGCCGTGGCGTCGGGACTCTGAGGACGAGGACGACAGCGCGTGAACCTCTACTACAACGGGGTGGATATATACGGGGACGTGTCGGTGAACTACTGCGTGCACGAAATGTTCGCAGAAAAGCAAGCCGACACCCTCGTGATCCGCTTCAATGACACCAAGGGAACATGGAGCAAGTGGCAACCGGCCGAAGGTGACACCGTGCAATTCAAAGAAGGCGCGAGTGATACTGGGAAAATGTTCGTGCACTCCATGAAACCAGAAAACGGGCTTTTTACGATCCGAGCCATGTCCATGCCGAAAAGCGGCAAGACAAAAAAGAGTAAAAGCTGGGAGGGCGTCCGGTTCCTGCAACTGGCGAATGAGTTCGCAGGAAATCACGGACTAACATTCCAGAACTACGGCTGCGCGGATCAGGTTTACCCATATATTAAGCAGGACAACGAGACAGACTTCGCCCTATTCCACCGGCTCTGCACTCTGGAAGGCTGCCAAATGCTTATATTTGACGGCAAGCTGCTGGCGTATAACGAGCAGTACATAGAGGGGCAGACTCCAGCCGGTAGTCTCTCCGTAGATGAAAACGGCGTTTTCTCCTATGAGGACAACCGGGGCGGAATGTACGGATCCTGCGAAATTGCAAGCGGAAGCTACTCCGGAAAATTTATAGCCAACAGCTCCAACAGCTCAGTGCTCCGCCCTGCGGTGCCTATTCAGGTAACCAGCAATGCAGAGGCGGCACGCTTCGCCAAGGGGCTGCTGCGGAACGCGAACAAGTTCGCCCGATCCGGCTACTTTTCCAAATCACTTATGACCGGATATGCAGCCGCCAGCATTTTGACACTATCAACACCAAGGGCAACCATGTGGGACGGTACCGTTTTTGTGTATAAAGTCCGGCATGATTTTGTCGGAAATAAATCCACGATCTACTTCCGACACATTCTGGAGGGCTACTAATGGGAAACATCAATAAAGGCACGATCGCCAGCATATCAGGAAACACGGCCCGCGTTGTACCGTCTGACGCCGGGGCTAAGCCAACCGCAAAGATCACGATCCCGTGGCACCTCCGCGGATCCACCGGAAACCTCTCAAAAGGCACGGCGGTGGTTTATGTGGAGTTTGACGACTCCACCGGGCTGCTGCTGGGCCGGGCGGACGGTGAATGGGGGTGCTACCTGCCGAGCCTCTCGGCCGGTAATATCAACGTACCGAAGGGCGACGTCACAGCTCGCGGCATAAGCCTGAGCGGGCACACCCACGGAGGCGTCGAAACGGGCAGCGGATCCACTAAAAAACCAAACTAAGGAGGTACAGCCATGCCAACAATGGCACAGTGGGGCTCAAAAAAATGGGCCGTATCATCAAAGCAAGTCGTCGCGCTGGAGGGGCTGGCCTTTTCCTACGAGCAGGTGGCCGACGAAAACACCAGCACCGAGGACAAAAAGACGACTAACGAACGAGGCACCGAGCTTTTCCCTCTCTCATTCACCACCGTGCTGCACTCAGGCGCAGGCGTTGACGTATGGGCGGAGATCCAGAGCTGGAAGGCTCTCGTCACAAAAGTGAATTATTTCTATCTCGGTGGCAAGAAGCTGGGGCCGAAGCTCCAGCTCCGAAAAGTCGCGGTAAGCAACACAAAGGTGGACGGCAAGGGGCGGCTGCTTCTGGCCACTCTTTCCTTCACATTCAAGGAATACGATCCGGCCACCACCAGCGTGAAGGTAAGCACCACCGCGCTGAATGTGAAAGCGAGCACCGCCTCGAAGTCCGTCAAGAAAACAACCAACACAGCGGCCAAAAAGGCCACAAAGAAAACGATCAAAGTCGGCGACTATGTGAAGCCGACCGGCAGCAGGTACGCAACCGGCCAGAAGATACCAAACTGGGTAAAACAACGAAAGCATAGGGTGAGCCAGATCAAGAGCAGCCAAAACAAGGTGCTACTGGGCCACCCTAACGGGATCAATAGCTGGGTGTATCTGTCCGAAGTAACTCTCGCATAAGGAGGTGACGCCATGAGAGCAAGCGGAAACGGGAGCCCAGAAGTGTGCGCCGCCAATCTACTGAGGATCGTCCGCGGTGAAGTCGCATACGATCGCGTGCGCGGCGTTGACGGGACTCTGATCGACAAACCGAACGCGACCGACGAGGCCGTGGCTGACGCGGAGTGGGTTCTGGAAACCTTCGAGCCCCGCGTGGAGTCTGACAGTATCGCCTCAGATCCGGCGGCTGCCTTCTCTGGAGACTTCGGCATGATCGTGAACATTATCCAAAGAAAGGAGGACGAGGACGCATGAGCGAGCTCAAATTCATAGAGACAACCGACGAAACAATCTACACCGACATACTGGAAGAATTAGAGAACGGCGTCGGCGAGCCTCTCTACCCCGGTGACGAGCGCCGAATCTTCGGCGACACCATGGCGAAGGTGATCGTCACTGTTTACAACACAGTAAACGACGCCTGCCGCCAGAAAATGCTCCGATATGCAAGGGGCACTGTTCTGGACGCTCTGGGAGAAAACAGAGACGTGATCCGTCTCGATCCTACCTATGCCACTACCACCCTACGGTTCACAGTTACCGAAGCGGTGGGCTCTAATATCATTATACCGGCCGGACTTCGAGTAACTGGTGACTTCGTTCACTATTTCCTGACAGACACCACAGCCGTGCTTTATGCAGGTAGCCTCTATGTGGACGTGGCAGCAACCGCCGAGGAAGGCGGCACGGACTACAACAACATAGACGAGGGCGAGATCTCCGAGATCGTGGACGTCTCCGACGTTCCACTGCTCGACGGAGTAACAAACCTGACCATAACAGAAGGCGGAGGCGACCGTGAGGAGGACGAACCGTACCGTGAGAGAATCCGAGAGGCTGAGAACAAACTCAGCACCGCAGGCCCGGCCAAAGCCTACAAATACTGGGCACTGTCCGCGAACTCTCTCGTCACGGACGCGGTGGTGGAATCCGAAAAGGAAACGATCACCAGAACCCTGAAAACCTACGCCGGGCACGCCTTCCAAGGTGGTGCCAATCTCCTGCCGGACACTCTGGTAGTTTTCCTGAGCGACGGATCCGAAGCCACAGCAGGGGCAGACTATACGGCCGAGTATGCCGACGAGCTTCTGACTCTCTCACTCTCCGGATCTCTCGCTGGAGCCGAGACGGTAAAGATCCAGATCGGCCGCAATATGTACGGCCGTGTCAAGATCGTGCCGATCTGCGCCGGAGGACAGATTCCGAGCGAGGACGTGCTGGCCGACGTGCTGGCCGCCTGCTCTGCGGACGACGTTCGACCTCTCACTGACATGGTAACGGTGGAAGCTCCAGAAACTCACGAGTATGACATAGAACTCACCTACTACACCACTAAAGCCAACGAGTCCGAAGTGGTGCAGAACGTGGAAGGATCCGGCGGGGCTATTGATCAATATATCAACTGGCAGGGCTCCACACTGAATCAGGACATAAACCCAGACGAGCTCCGGAAGCGGATCCTCTGCCCTGACTGGGCCGACGATCTAATCGGAGCCACCCGCGTGCAGATCATCAAACCGGAATACACCGAGCTCAACAGCACGACCGTGGCCAAGTTCTCCGGTAAAAAGACCGTGAAGCATATCGTCAGAGGATAAAGGAGGTGGACAGCATGGGCGGCATGAAAGTGTCAAACATGGATTTTATAAAACTGCTGCCCGCCTTCATGCAGGACGACGAGGCAGCGATCGCACTCAGCAAGGCCGTGAACAAGCTCATAGGTGAGCCGGGCAAACGTCTGGCCACAATCCGCACATGGGACAAGGTAGACGAGCTCACAGAGGCGGAGTGCAACGAAATGGCGTGGGAGCTGGACATTGACTGGTACGACTCCGAAGGCATGAGCCTGACAGAGAAGCGGAACACAATCAAGCTCGCGCAGCAGATCAAAAGAAAACGCGGTACCAAGTGGGCCGTTGAGCGTCTGATCGGTGCATACTTCGGCGAGGGCTACGTCATGGAGTGGTTCGAGATGGACGACTCCCCGTACACCTTCGCGGCTCTAACCACAAACGCGAACACCGACGGCGAAAATTTTAATAAATTTGTTGACGCCGTTCAGGCTGCCAAAAATGTGCGCTCGCATATCGCGGGCGTTTTCTATTACTGGCAGCAGGGGCCAGATCCCGGCATTGAGTGTGCGCTAAACACGGAGCTGCACCGTTATGATTTTGTGAAATGCGGTACCAACCCGCGAACGGCCACGATCGGCTTCGTGATAAAGCCGAGCATTGAAACAGATCCGGAAGTGAAGCCGTACCTATACGACTACACTCACGCCGGAACCACAACCTGCGGAACATATCCGCAGCCCGGAACACTCGGCGCCGTCGTAAAGCAAGCGGCTGCAGCCGAGCCTGACACCGAGGCGTTCCGCTACAACTACCCTGAATGTGGAATAACCCCACGGCCGGGGACGTTGGGCTCAGTTATAAAACGCGCAGCAGCCACGAACGAAAAGGCGGCCCTGTTCTGCTATCCGTTCGTAAAATGCGGAACTAAGCGCTGCGGGGAATAAACCGAAAGGAGGGCACAAAATGGCATACTTCGGCGAAGCCTACATGGGACGAAGGCGGCAGCAGTGGCTCCGCTCTCTCGCCTATGTCGAGGCTCAGACAAACGGCACATGGCACCGCGGAACGATCAACCAGAAAAAGATCGAAGGCGAAAACGTGGTAGTTATGGCGACGTTCCCGACGCTGGACTCTATCGCCTGCACGATCAACGCCTCCCGTCTGATCGACACCTACGGGGAGCAGGCAGCATACCAGCAGAGAACTATCAACAAAGTGGCCGGACAGGGAACCATGATCAAGATCACGATCCCGATCTATGAAGTCACAGCATAAAGGAAGGAGGAAGCAGACACATGTATAACGCAACAAAATGGCTCGACAAAGTGGTAGACGGCGATAGCGGCGAGGTCATTCAGGCCGGAACCGATCAGAGCGCCGCCAACTTCAACAACATGGAGAGCGGGATCACAGACGCCAGCGTGGCCGCTGCCATGCTCCTGATCGCAGCCGGAGAGCTCCAGTCTCAGACAGAGATCGAGCGCCACGTCGTAGAACTGAAAAACACGGCGAGCTATCCGTTCAACAACTCCACCAAGACCGTGAGCCTTGCGATCACTCGCGACAACACAGACTACACCGTGGACGTGGATATTCAGGCCCACACCGGAAATGTCGGCGAGATCCAGATCTACGACAAGCAGCTCAACGGCTTCAAGGTCAAGTACGACGGAAGCGCCGAGAGCGCCACCCTTATTTTAAGAATCAAAGGAGGTAAATAAACCATGGCAAAAATCAACGACGTGCAGGTGATCGAGAAGAACACCGGCGAAAAGATCCAGTGGGAGCAGGACGGCTACCGTCTCAGCTTCGACGACGACGCGCTCAGCGTCAAGGTTACCAAGTATCAGAGCGACGAGGCCCGCACCCTCGACGTGTGCATGGATCGCGGCGGTGATCTCATGCTCGGCACCCAGCCCGGCGGCCGCTATGTGGCCCAGATCGAGATCCCGGCCGCAACCTATACCGAGACACCGATCGAACCGCAGGAAGGCGCCGACGAGTCCGGCGATACCAACCGCCAGACCGTAGAGCGCACAAAGAACCCGCTCGACATGGCAGAGGTGAAGCTGATCCTCTGGAGCATTGAATAAGCAGAAAGGAGCACAAGAAAATGGCAAATTTTGACCTCACCAATCTGGCAGTAAAAATGATCTGCCCGAACAACGTCGTCAAGACAGACGACACCGATCTCCCTTCCGTTCTGGTGTATATCCCGAAGTTTAAGAACTCGGACGTACTCACCGGCGGAAATGACAGCACCCACCCGGCCTTTATCGTCAACGGCGTGGAAATCCCCGGCTTTTACTACGGCAAGTATCAGGCCAAGGTTTACAACTCCGTAGCGTACAGCCTGCCGGGCGAAGATCCGACCGCAAGTATCAACTTCGACACCGCACGCGCACGCTGCGAGGCCAAGGGCGCAGGCTGGCACCTGAGCACTAACGCAGAATGGGCCGCGATCGCTCTCTGGTGCAAGAAAAACGGCTTCCTCCCGTATGGTAACAACAACTACGGCAAAGACAGTCGCGAAAGTAATTACAAAGCCGTGCCGAGCCACTACGAAAGCGGCAAGATCGCGAGAGTTGCAACTGGCACCGGCCCGATCTCATGGAGCCACGACAAGACCATGGCTGGTATCTGGGATCTGAACGGCAACGTGTGGGAATGGCAGGGAGGAATCCGCCTTGTTTGGGGCGAGCTTCAAATCCTCGCAAACAATGACGCAGCCGATCCGGACAACCCTCAGAACGCAACAAGCACATGCTGGAAGGCTATCAACGCCGCAGACGGCGCCCTCGTGGATCCTGAGAGCAAGACGACCGACAGCTCCGCCCACGTTTCCGGTAAAACCGTAAAACTGGACTATGTGAACAATAAGTGGACGTACTCTACTTCGATCACCAACGCCAAAGATGAAGGCCGAGGCTGCACCTTTTATCAGGTTGCTGCCGACAGCTCGATCGGAGACGCTGCCAAGGTTATGCTGCGCGCTCTCGCCCTTCTCCCGGACTCTGACGTCACTACTGACGTATACGAGGGCGACTACATGTGGTGGAATAACGGCGTAGCCGAGCGCTGCGTGTATCGCGGGGGCTCCTGGTACTACGGTGCGAACGCTGGTGTGTTCTCCCTCCTCGGCTTCGACTCCCGCGGCCTTGTGGGCACGTCCTTCGGCTTCCGTGCCGCTTATATCCCGGAAATCCGGTAATCTGGCAATCTGAAAATCTGGCATGAGGGTGGCCCACCAAGCCACCCTCTACCCTTTTAAGGAGTAACAACATGGACAACTTACAACTGCGGCAGCGTATCGTTCGGAGCATGATCCGGGTGAGCGAACGCACCGCAAATATGAGAAAACCCGAAAAATTCGAGTATCGCAAGCACATGACGGCGGCGTTCATGGATATGCTGGAGCTCTGCATTGAGGCCAACCGGGCCAGAGGCTCGCGCCGGGTAGAACTCCAGAACAAAATGGACACCAAGCTGGACGTGCTGCGCTCTCTCGTAGACACAGCAGTTTCCCCGGAGGATCGCCTAATCTCTCCGGGGCTCCACGAAATATGGAGCAAGGAGCTGAACGAAATCGGGCGTATGCTCGGCGGCTGGAAAAAGTCGAACGAGTAAAGCCCGTGGGGAATGTGTCGAGATAAAGGAGGCGCTGCGTGTATCGCGGGGGCAACTGGAACAACGGTGCGAACGCTGGTGTGTTCTACCTCAACGGCAACAACTCCCGCAGCAATGTGAACACGAACATCGGCTTCCGTGCCGCTCTTGCCTTATTTGTTTATTTTCTGAGGGCTAAGGCCCAGCAGAAACACCAAGGCAAAAGGGATGCATTTCCCGGCCGACAAGGCCAAAGATACACGCTCGTGCTGCTCTGCCGGTGGAGGCCACCGGGGACACCGAGCAAACCGCGCAGGCTGGCCGTTGTCTGCTATGCGGGCAGAAGGGGGATCCGGATCCTGCGGCGTGGCGACCGCAGAGGAAAGATCTCGCCGAGGAATGTCACAACGCGGGCCATAATTATGACAACACAAGGAGGAACGAGGACATGGATCCAAGAAACCAGCCCTCCCTTCTGGAGAGAATATACTCGTGGGAGAATCTTCTGGACGCATACCACGAGGCAGCAAGCGAGAAGTGGTACCGCAACGACGTGACCGCCTTCGCGGCGAATCTGGAGGAAAACCTGATCAGCATACAAAACGACCTGATCTGGCACGCCTACAAAGTGGGCCGGTACCGGCAGTTTTACGTCCATGAACCGAAGAAACGGCTCGTCATGGCTCTGGGCTTCCGGGATCGTGTCGTGCAGTGGGCGATCTACCTCCAGACAAACCAACACCTCGACAATGGCATGATATACCACAGCTACGGGTGCAGGGTGGGAAAAGGAACCACCAGAGCAGCCGACCGGCTTCAATACTGGTGCACGCTCGTGGATCGGAAGCCGGGCAAATGGTACTACCTGAAACTGGACGTATCAAAGTATTTTTACCGGGTGGATCACCGGGTGCTGCTCGACATACTCCGCCGGAAGTTCCCGAACGAGGACGGCTACCTCTGGCTTATGGAAACAATTATAAATTGCGACCATACACCCTTTGGACTGCCTCCGGGAAAGTCCGCCGACGAGATCCCACCGTCTGAAAGACTGTTCGAGGTAGGTATGCCGATCGGAAACCTCACGAGCCAGCTACTCGCGAACGTCTGCCTCAATGAGCTGGATCAGTATATCAAGCACGAGCTGAAAGCCCATTTTTACGACAGATACATGGACGACATGGCGCTACTCTATCCTGACGCGGCCACACTGAACCGGTGGAGAGCTGCGATCGAGAAGTATCTGAACGAAGTCCTGCACCTCGAATTGAACAGCAAAACCACGATCGGACTCGTCAAGCGCGGGATCACCTTCGTGGGCTGCCGAATCTATCCGGGGTACCGCAAACCGACAGCTCAGTCGGTCAAGAAAATGAAGGCACGTATGCGCTACATAGCGAAAGAGTACGAGGCCGGGCTGATCGACTTCGACGCGGTAGACGCGACCATGCAGAGCTACTTCGGACTTATGGGCCACTGCTCCACTCACGGGCTCCAGAAATGGATCGAGAAAAATATTATTTTCAAACGCAAAGAAATGGCAGACATAGAGCTGCCGCAGGAGGTGACACAATGGGAATTGAATCAGTTTTGATCGCCTGCCTTCCTTCGGCGATCACAGGGTTCTGCTTCTGGTGTATCGAGCAGAAAATCCAGAAACAGAGCAAGAAACTGGAGAAGGAAGAAAAACAGCGACGAGAAGCTCAGGACAAGCGCGAAAAGCTCCACGAACAGCAGGAGCTTTTTTTAGTGCAGGGAGTAAACGCCGCGATCGCCCTCGGAGAAGCCACGGCCAGAGCCGTGCAGCGGATCCCGGACGCCCACTGCAACGGTGATATGCACGCGGCCCTCGACTATGCCGCCAAGGTCAAACATGAGCAGAAGGACTTCCTGACGAGGCAGGGGATCGAATCTATTTATGAAAGCTAAGGAGGTGGCACCATGACTGAGGAAACGCTGGAACCGGTAGAAACCGAAACAGATCCGGAGGAACAGATCCGAGAGCTGACATCCGAAAACCGTCGGCTCAGGAAGCAGATCAAACGAATGAGAGAGGCTGCAGCTACCAGCAAAAAGGTGGAATTTTCAAAAATTATTTTCTGCGGCGTTTCGATCGTGACGATCTTAATTACCGTCTTTTCCTGCTGGATTATTTACTCCACCATGGACGCCTCAGCCCTCGCCTACCTGATCCCGGCCGTGTTCGCTGAAATGGCGAGCGCGACCGGTTTTTACTACACGAAGGCCAAGGCTGAAAACAAAATCAAATTGATGAACGCCAACGGCGTGCAGCCAGAGGCGGACAACTTCAACGACTTCTAAGGAGGTGGAACATGTCACTCATTGGAAAAAACAACGAGGAAAAGATCTGGAATTTCCTCACCGGCAAGGGCCTGAACTCATACGGGGCCGCCGGGCTCATGGGGAACCTGTTCGCGGAGAGCGGGCTCAACCCTCACAACCTCCAGAACACCTACGAGAAAAAGCTCGGCTATACAGACGACAGCTACACCGACGCGGTGGACTCCGGAAAGTATACCGGCTTCACA
This sequence comes from Christensenellales bacterium, assembly GCA_036297385.1. Classification (GTDB taxonomy): domain Bacteria; phylum Bacillota; class Clostridia; order Christensenellales; family Aristaeellaceae; genus Ventricola. Next base: position 42,131 of record JAXJLD010000096.1, read on the forward strand.
CATGACTCCGCAGGCTACGGCCTCGCCCAGTGGACATACTGGAGCCGCAAGGAGGCGCTCCTGAATTATGTCAAGGCCGTCGGTGCCTCGATCGGAGATCTGGAGACTCAGCTCGGCTTCCTCTGGAAAGAACTCGCCGAAAGCTACACCGCGGTGCTGGCCGTGCTGAAAAAAGCCACCAGCGTGAGACAGGCTTCCGACGCCGTGCTGCTCAAATATGAACAGCCAAAGGATCAGAGCGCCAGCGTCCAGACGAAGCGGGCCAGCTACGGGCAGACCTACTTCGACAAATACGCAACCAAGACAACCAACGACACACAAGGAGGTAAAACCATGAGCAATAGTTCATTAGTGGACTGCACAGTTTACAGCCCTAACCACAGCGGAAAGAGAACCCACTCGATCGACCGTCTGACACCGCACTGCGTAGTCGGCCAGTTATCTGCCGAAACGATCGGCGCCTGCTTCCCTAAAGGCAGGGACGCAAGCTGCAACTACGGGATCGGGTACGACGGCCGCGTCTGCCTGATCGTGGACGAGTGCAACCGGAGCTGGTGCAGCTCCAGCAACGCAAACGACCAGCGAGCGATCACGATCGAGTGCGCCAGCGATAAGGCCGAACCATACGCCATGAAATCCGCAGTTTACGAGAAACTGATCAAGCTCTGCGCTGACATCTGCAAGAGAAACGGAAAAACGAAGGTGCTCTGGCTCGGCAGCAAGGAGAAGGCTCTCACATACCAGCCGAAGGCGAACGAGATCGTCCTCACCGCCCACCGCTGGTTCGCGAATAAATCGTGCCCTGGCGACTGGCTTTATTCCAGATATGGGGAGCTCGCCGACAGAATCAACGCACTGCTCGGCTCTACTGACTCCGGCAACTCCGGCGGAAATAATACCCCGTCCGGCGGTTCCGGCGTGAAATACTACGTCCAGACCGGAGCCTATAAGCAGAAGGCAAACGCTGACGCTCAGCTCAAAAAGGTGAAAGCTGCCGGTTTTGACGCTATTCTCAAACAGTCCGGCGGCTTCTACAAGGTGCAGACTGGAGCCTACTCCAAGAAAGAAAACGCCAACGCCGAAGTCGCAAAGCTGAAAGCGAAGGGCTTCGACGCAATAGTGACAACCAACGGCGGAAGCGCTGCCGGATCCACAAACTCAGAGATTAAAGTCGGCGACGTGGTTCAGTTCTCAGGCGGCCCTCACTACGGAAGTGCTGCAGCTTCAACTGCTGCCGGAACTCCGAAGGCTGGCCCGGCCAAAGTCACCAGAATTGTGAAGGGAGCAAAGCACCCGTACCATATCGTACACACTGACGGCCAGTCCAGCGTCTACGGCTGGGTAAATGCGGCCAACGTCTCAAAATGAGAACGGCCGCCAATATCCTGCTGCTGATCGTGGCCGTGGCCGTCCATGTGATCTGGATCCGCTCCCTCGTGGAGTGGGACGGCTCACCATGCGACGCAGCAGACTGTAAAGACTGCCCGTATTATCCGGGAGAAAACAGAAAGGAGAATCAACACCATGAACGAAACTATGACTCAGATCATCAACGCAGCAACGCCGATCCTCTGCCTGCTCATTACTGCCGGTGGCGCCTACCTCGTGGCGCTGCTCAAACGCCAGACAGCCCAGATCGAGAAAGATCTGGACAATGAGACAGCCACCAAATACATGAACATGGCAGTGGACGCCGTAGCTCAGGCCGTGGCCTACACGGCCCAGACGTTCGCGGACTCACTGAAAGCCGAGGGCAAATTCACCAAAGAGAAGCAGCTCGAAGCCTTCGAGAAGTCCAAAAACAAGACACTGGAGATCCTCGGCGACACAACCGTGGCCGCCCTCCGTGAGATTTACGGCGACTTCGACGCATGGCTCGAAACCAAGATCGAGCAGGTATGCAGAGAAACCAAGGCCGCCAGCGAGTCCCAGATCAAGGCAGCAACGGCCGACGCAGCAACAACCGCGGCAAGCGTAGCGGCAACGATCGCCACCACTGCGGTGCAGCAGCTCGCAGCCGAAGCTCCGGCCGCTGAATCTAAAACAGAATAGGCCCCTGACATGTTCAGGACATAAAGAAAGCCCGGCGGGAGTGTTATCTCCTACCGGGCTATTTTTTATAAGCAGGCCAGCGCCGCCTTGTATGCCTTCGATCTCGTGTTTGGCTTCTGGAAGTCGTAGCGATCGCGGCCCTCCACCGACTTCGCAAGAGCGGGATCCGCCGCCACCTGATCGGCAAACTGGCAAAACTTCAAATACTGCGGAGCTTTTCGGGGATCCGCCAGACCGGAACTGGCCACACTGGCAGCAACTGCATGGGCGAAAAGGATCGCCTTCTCCCTGATCGGAAGTTGGCAAACCATACAGTCAAGCAAGCCACCCTCTCCGGCCAGCGTAGAAAAGCAAACGCCGCAGCTCTGAGCATACTCTACAAGACCGGGAGCGGGATCCTGATCGTCTCCGATCTCTGCCCTGCTGATCAACGCGGTGGCGTCCACAACCGTGCAGCCTTCCGGCAAACGAACACCAAGATCTGCGGCGTACCGCTGCTGCTTTTCAGACGGCGGGAGGAACGGGATCACCTCAACGCTCTGCGGATCCACACAGCCAAGAGCTGCCGCCTTCTCTACTGCTGCCGCTTCTGAAATGGCGTCCACCTTTTTGTACTTTTTCTTTCCTGTCCCCGGATCTTTTCCCCAGATCCCAAAAATTCCATAATTACAAAACCCGCCGAACGGGCCCTTCTTTCCAACCATGCCATGCCCTCCTAATTCTTTTTTGCGTTTATTCGCTTTTAGTCATGTTTGGGATAATTATAGGCGCCCGGCCATGGTAAAGTCAAGAAGCTATCAGTCATGTTTGGGATAAAGGAGGGTGAAAGGTTGAAACTCTACAAGCACACGAATGGAACGTGCAACGCCTCCGGCCCTGCGATCCGGGCCCTCCGCGAAAGGGCGGGAATATCTCAGGAACAGCTCGCCGCAAAGTTGCAACTGGCTGGGCTGAATCTGAATCAGAAAGCAGTGAGCCGGATCGAAACCGGCGACCGCGTGGTGCCGGACTTCGAGCTAAACTATTTTGCGACAGTGCTCGGCGTGCCAGTTTGCACACTGCTGGAATATGAAAAATGAGGCGGGAAACCGTCTCTTTTTTTATGCGAAAAAGTGCGAAAATGCAGGAAATGAGCTTGACTATATACACCCGTAGGTGTATAATAATATTACAAGGTAAGGGAAAACCTGAGTAAGAAAAAAGGAGGAAAACAGAACAAGCGAAAGGAGGACACAACGGTGGACGAACAGAAAGAAAAGCAAACAAAAGAACTGCTCGAAGTTCTCGAAAAGGCTTTAAGAAGTGAAGCGGTGGAACGGATCACGATAACAATAAAGCCAAATCAAAAACCTAAGCAGTCCTAAAGGTTCGGCGGTGGGAAATTCCCACCCACCGCCTTTATTATATCCACCGGCTACAACAAAGTCAAGAAGGAGGCCGACACATGGAAATCACGGTAAAGGTAAATTATAAAAACGAAAAACTGCAAAAGCTCAGACAGGCCGCTGGCCTCTCCCAGTCGCAGCTCGCGGAAGCCGCCGGGGTAAACGTCCGAATGTATCAGAAATACGAACAGGGCGACCGGGATATAAGCAAGGCGCAGCTCTCCACGCTGCTGCGGATCTGTAAAGCACTGAGTTGTAAACTCTCAGATATAGTGACAGACGCGGAAACGTCCGAGCTTTTAGCAGAGTATGAGAAATAAGCACCACACATTCAAGGGGGCGGCTTCGGCTGCCCCTCATTTTTTGTATATTGGAGGTAAACCCATGAGAAGATTCAAACACCTGAGCAAATCCGACAGGATCCGGATCGAAACCCTGAACAATGACGGCAAGACTCCGAAAGAAATCGCGGAAGTTGTCGGCGTGCATATTAGCACAATATACCGCGAGCTGCAGCGTGGACAGTACACGCACCGGAATAGTGACTGGACAGAGGAAACCCGATACAGTTCAGACCTCAGCGAAATGAAATACCGGGCCAACCTTGCGGCCAAAGGCGCCGACCTGAAAATCGGAAACGATCGCCGCCTCGCTGAATATATAGAAACCAAGATCGCAGACGAAAAGTACAGCCCGGAGGCCGTGCTGGGAGAAATCAAGGCGCAAGGGCTCCGGTTCAACATAGAGATCAAGAGCAAAAACACCATTTACAGTTATATCGAGAAGGGGATCTTCCTCAGACTCACAAACAAAGACCTCCCGGTCAAGGGTGACAAGAAGCGCAGCTACCACAAGGTACAGACTCAGAAGCGCGCGCCGAAAGGCGAAAGTATAGAAAAGCGCCCGGAGATAATCGGCGAGCGTTCCACCTTCGGGCACTGGGAAATGGACACTGTAGTGAGTGCCAGACCGGGCAAGGCTGCGATCCTCGTCCTGACCGAGAGGCTCACCCGTAACGAGATCACGGCCAAGCTCCCGGACAAGAGCGCGGCCAGCGTAGTGCAAGCCCTCGACGATCTGGAAAAGGAATGGGGCGAGCTTTTTCCTCGCGTGTTCCAAACGATCACCGTAGACAACGGCAGCGAGTTTGCGGACTGCCCCGGCATAGAGCGCAGCATACTGGCAGAGGGATCCCGGACGAAGTGCTACTACTGCCACCCGTACAGCTCATACGAGCGCGGAAGCAACGAGAACCTCAACAAGATGATCCGCCGCTGGCTGCCAAAGGGGACGAACTTCGACGAGATCGGCGCCGAAGTGATCCAGACAATAACAAACTGGCTGAACAACTACCCGCGGAAGATCCTCGGATTTTTGCCAGCCAGTGCAGTATTTCAAGAGCAAATGGACGCCCTTTTGGGGGCCTAATAAAATTTATTTAATTTTTTTCGCATTTACTCTTGACTTTTCCCATTATTTTCCACTTTTCGAACTCTGGATCTCAAAGACAATCCGTGTCAGATACTCCTCTTCTTCAGACATGGTGAGGCTGTCAAACAGAATGTCTTCATAGCAATGTGCGCCCAACTGGATTTTATTCTCTTTCCCATATTCTAAAATTTTCTTATAGGTATCCTCCAGCGTCTGCCATTTTCCTTTATGATAGGCGATCAGATACATTCCCGCGGGTCTGACACTGTAGTTGACTTTTTGCGGTTTCTCATCCAAAAGCTCATAAAAAACAGAATACTGATCAAAAATACCGCTTTGAATCTCCTTCGTATTTTGTCGGTATCCAATGGAATATGCGCTTTTGATCCCATTCCTCTCACAATACTCAAACAATTCTCCGATTTTTTCTGCCCATACCCGTTCATTTGTATCCGTTGCACAGGACTGGATCATATATCTGTCCGGTTCTTCCTCGATTCTGATTGCTTCCGTATCTGTCTGCATTGTCTTCTCAATAATCTCACTCTTCTTTACAATCCACTCTTCCATCTTTTTCAGCTGCTGCATCTGTTTCCTGATTATGCTCTGTTCTTTTCGAAACAACTTCAGCAGTCTCTTTGGACTTCTCTGATTCATATATCCTTTGATCTCCTCTAAAGACACATCCAGTTCTCTCAATGTCTGGATCACATCGAACACATCCAGCTGATCAAAAGAATAAAAGCGATAGCCATTCTCCAGCTTGATCTCCGGAGAAAACAATCCAATCTTATCGTAATAGAACAGCGTATGCTTTGTCACTCCAACCAGCTTTGCAAATTCTCCGGTTTTAATATATCTTTCCTGATTCATTGGTATTCCCCTCTTGACTATAGACTTACTCTATAGTTTATGATAACAGGGATTGTAAGAAAAAACAACTGACAGGAGCTTTTACCATGACAAATTGTTATCACTACCTCAAATAAACATACGAAAAATACCGCCGCATCTCCTGCATTTTCAGGTTGATGTGGCGGTATTTTTTCTTTTACGCTAAAAGATCATCTTTGTCAATCCGATTCAATAAAAGTGAACACAGAACTCCAAGTCCCAGGCAGATCACATTTACGATTGCCGCACTTAAAGATACTGTAAAACTTCCAAATGGTATGATCATAACCGTTGCCGCTACTACAATTCCGACAATGGTATGAAATACATAGGAATAAAATTTTTCCAGAAGAGCATCTACCATCTTCGCGAAACATATTACCGTAACAACTGCACCGATTCCACTTGGGATCATAATGCTCAGATTCAGATGTCCCAGCCCGTCAACAAACGGAGTATACAATCCCAGAGGCATCAGAAGGGTAGAAAAACTCATTCCCGGAACAATCACGCTCAATGCCAGACACACGCCGCAAAAAACGTACCATCCTACATTCGGCACAAGGCTGACTGACAGCAGGTTCAATGTTGTCAGTATGGCAAAGATCACCACTGCTGCTGCCACCATAGAGATCCATGATCCGTTGGTCCGTCCTTCTTTTCCCGCCTCACGCATCAGAGACGGCAGCATACCTGCGATCAATCCGACAAAAAGACACACGGATGGATCCGGATACTTTTCCAGGAAAAACGACAATATATTGGCAACTCCAAGGAAACCGACTGCGCCGCCCAAAATAACCGGAAGTAATTTACGGATATGGGTAAAAAAGTACTTTCGCGGATTGGACAATAACTCCATTACAGGTCTGTAAATTCCGAAAATGACGCACAGGACACCACCTGAAATTCCCGGAAGGACAGCTCCAAGGCCTATGAGCATCCCCTGAAGCATTCGAACTAGAAATGTGCACAAAGGCAAACTTCCCTCTTTGTGTTCTTTCATCATAATATCTTTCTCCTGTCTCTATCTCTTTTTTAGCTGTTTTTCATTGCAACGCTTCCTACGATATCTGCCACATGCTCACATGCATCTGCGCATTTTTCAAGATAAGTATAAATCTCTCTCCATGCAATGATATTTCTCACATCCTGTTCTTCCACGTGAAGTTTTCTCATACTGGAAATAAACAGTTCATCTTCTTTTTCTTCTAATGTATTCATCCGGATAATGCTTGGCTTCAGTTCTTTGGAATGTTTGAAATTCTTTAATATCCTCTCCGCATCCAAAAACTGCAATGCACACAAAAGAGCATATCAGAAATAAAAGCAGTTCCATCGGCAATCTCCGCGTGTTCTTACGCTGTTCCGCACTCTGCGCAGAAATTGCTTCTCTTGGATTCATTTTCCTTCCTCCTGTTTCTTAAAGGCTCTGCCGACTTTAATCCGTTATCGTGATTTTCTCGATGACCGGTTGATTTTCAGCCTTGACTGTTCCATTATCATCTTCTACGGGGACATCCTTGCAAATCTGATCCACGATCTCCATGCCGCTTGTCACATGCCCAAACGCTGCATAATCCCCATCCAAATAGTCACTGTCCTCCTGAACAATAAAAAACTGTGAACTTGCACTGTCCGGATCCTGTGCTCTGGCCATAGAAATGGTTCCTCTTGTATGAGAAATCTCATTTTCTACTCCATTGCTGGAAAATTCCCCTTTGATCGTCTTGTCTGCACCACCGATTCCATCTCCATTTGGATCTCCTCCCTGGATCATAAAACCGTCCATGATCCGGTGAAAAGTCAGATTGTCATAAAACCCTTCTTTTGCAAGATTGACAAAATTGGTCACTGTAATCGGTGCTGTATCTGCATCTAATTCCACCGCAATCGTACCGTAATCCTTCACCTGAATTTCCACATGATGAGTTCCGCTTAACAAATCCTCCGAAGCTTCTTCCTGCTTCTGTTCCGGCTCTTTTGTCGGTTCTTCTTGTTTCTGACAGCCTGTCACAGCTAAAAACACCAACATAAACGCAGCCACAATTCCTAATTTTCTTTTCATTTTTCCATATTCCTTTCAGACAAAAGAGGTTCTGCCCGGTATATCATATACCGAACAGAACCCCCTTTTATATTACATATTGATTTTCAAACGTATCGCACCAATTATGCGTTTTTCGCAGATATTGCGGCTTGCGCAGCAGCAAGGCGAGCGATCGGCACACGGAATGGTGAGCAGGATACATAATCAAGACCAAGTTTGTTGCAGAATTCAACAGAGCTTGGATCTCCACCGTGCTCTCCACAGATTCCTACGTGCAGGTTTGGATTTACCGGTTTTCCTAATGCGATTGCCATATCCATGAGTTTACCAACACCTGTCTGATCCAGTTTTGCAAATGGATCGTTTTCAAAGATCTTAGCATCATAGTAAGCATCCAGGAATTTTCCTGCATCATCACGAGAGAATCCGAATGTCATCTGTGTCAGGTCGTTTGTACCGAAGCAGAAGAAGTCAGCTTCTTTTGCGATCTCATCAGCTGTAAGAGCAGCTCTTGGGATCTCGATCATTGTACCAACTTCGTATTTCA
>JAXJLD010000097.1:0-34683 GCA_036297385.1 Christensenellales bacterium
CCGACATTCCGCCTGCCTGTTTCCGCCACTGGCGGCGGCAGGCTCCAGTCCCTTCTTCCCTTCGCGCTATATGAAGCATTGGGGAATAAGAAAAAAGGGAAGGCTCTTGCCTCCCCTCCTGATTTATACCACGCCCTGCGCCATCATCGCATCAGCCACTTTGAGGAAGCCCGCGATATTCGCTCCCGCGACATAATTGCCCGCCATGCCGCAGCTCTTCGCCGCCTCGTCGACGCTTTTGAAAATGTTCTCCATGATGCCCTTCAGCTTCGCATCCACCTCTTCAAACGTCCAGCTCAGCCGCATGGAGTTCTGGCTCATCTCCAGTGCGCTGGTCGCCACGCCGCCGGCATTGGCCGCCTTGCCCGGCGCAAACAGCACGCCGTGCTCCTGAAGGAACGCCGTCGCCTCCAGCGTGGTGGGCATATTGGCGCCCTCTGCCACAGCGATGCAGCCATTCGCAACAAGCGCCTTGGCATCCTCCAGCAGCAGCTCATTCTGCGTTGCGCAGGGCAGCGCCACATCGCACCGAACGGTAAACACGCCGCGTCCCTCATGATAGGTGCAGTTCGGGCGAGCCGCCGCATAGTCGCTCATGCGTGCACGCCGCACCTCCTTGATCTCCTTGAGCAGCTCCACATCAATGCCATCCGCATCGTACACCCAGCCGGTGGAATCCGACGCGGTGACGACCTTGGCCCCAAGCTGCTGCGCCTTCTCGATGGCATAGATGGCCACGTTGCCCGCGCCGGACACCGCAACCGTCTTGCCCGCCAGCTCATGCCCGTTGGCGCGCAGCATGGCCTCCGTCAGGTACAGCAGGCCATAGCCTGTCGCCTGCTTGCGTGCCGGCGAACCGCCGTAGGAAAGCCCCTTGCCAGTCAGCACACCCTCATAGCGCCCCGTCAGCCGCTTGTACTGGCCGTACAGGTAACCGATTTCGCGTGCGCCCGTGCCGATATCACCCGCCGGCACGTCCACATCCGCGCCGATGTACTTATGCAGTTCCGTCATGAAGCTCTGGCAGAACGCCATGATTTCGCGGTCGCTCTTGCCCTTTGGATCAAAGTCGCTGCCACCCTTGCCGCCGCCGATGGGCAGGCCCGTCAGCGCGTTTTTGAACACCTGCTCAAAGCCAAGAAACTTGATGATGCTCAGGTTCACGCTCGGATGCAGACGCAGACCGCCCTTGTACGGGCCGATGGCACTGGAAAACTGCACACGGAAAGCGTTGTTCACCTGAACCTGTCCCCGATCGTCCACCCAAGGCACACGGAAGAGAAGCTGACGCTCCGGCATGGTAATGCGTTCGAGCAGCGCCTCGCGCCGGTAAGTATCCTCATTGCGTTCAATCACCGGGCGCAGAGAGTCCAGCACCTCGCGCACAGCCTGTTGGAATTCTGCCTGACCGGGATTTTCACGGACAACACGCGCATATACCTCATCTACATAAGACATGAGATCATCCTCCCTATACCTTCGATCGATTCTGAATATCAATCGCTGACGGATCTTCTGATAGGCTTTTCAGCCACATGGACATTATAGGGGATTTTCGCTCGATTTGCAAGTATTTTTGTTTCCATTCTCCATTTCCATTCTCGTTCTCGTTTATATCTGTTTATTTTTGCATATTCCATCCGCAATAAATTCAGACATATACAAGCGAATGCATAACAAAAAGGAGTAGGAAGCAACTCTCCTACTCCTGATTCAGCACTGCTGCTTATGCCCACCGCATCACGTCCACCGTCTGCGATGCATCCGCATCCGCCAGCCGGGTCATGACGATGGACAGATAGCTGTCGCGTAACGCATAGGGATCGTGGCGAATTCCATCCTCAAGCCTGTGCGCCATGCGCGTCAGCACGCTGCATACAGCGATGTCATCCTCCGTCATCACCGCCGAACAGCCAAAGGGATTTTCGTACACGCGCCGTCCATCAAAGTCAATGGCACGCAGCGTTCCGGTGATCTCATCCGCATGGTAGATGAGCTTGCCGCGGGCCGGGCGGCCATCCGGGCGCACCCAGCGCACCTCGTCATCAAAGATTTCCCCGCGTGTGCCGAGAATCCGCAGGTGGTTGCTGCGGATAGCGCTGTGGTACTGGCTGCCCGCAAAGTCATACAGCCCCACGCGCCCATCACCAAAGTCAAACTCCGCCAGCACGCGGCGCTCTTCCTCCTCGCCGCCGCCCGCTGTAAATCCAGCGCGGCCGCCCGTATGCACAATCGGACTGGAAAGCCTGCGTGCGCGAATCGTCACCGGCCCACTTTCCTCGCCTAAATAGGTGCGCAGCATATGAACGCCATGATAGTCGTGCATCATGCTCATCCACACATTCTGCACAGCGCCCAGCACCCCTTCCTCCACCAGCGTGCGCCGCGCCTGATGGCTCGGATACAGGAAATACTGCTCTGCCATCTCCAGCGGCGTGCCGGTTCGCGCCTGCGTCTCCCTCAGCGCCTCCAGCGTCGCTTCATCCGTCGCCAGCGGCGTCTCGCTGAGCACCGGCACGCCGCGTTCAAGGCACGCCATGGTCAGCGCCGCCAGCGCACTCTTGGTCACACAGGTGACGACGAAATCGGGCTTGGGCGCCAGCAGTGCATCCAGCGATGCAAACGCCGGCACGCCGTGCGCCTGCGCAAACGCCGCCGCCTTCTCCTCCGTGCGGCACAGCACACCCGTCAGCTCAAACCATTCCGGCAAGTTCTTCGCCGCGCGCACAAAGAACATCGCACGCCAGCCACTGCCCGCCACCGCATACCGAATCCGCTTCATGCTATGCCCTCCATCCTCCATCAGCGCAGAGGGCCGTCCCCCGCGCTACACCTGTTCTCATGCCTCGTTCAGGAAACCGATCACATCCTGAATATACCCGGACAGCACCGCATCCTCCGCGCTGTAAATCTCGTGCTTGGAATCATAGCGCACCAGCTTGCCCTGCGGCACCCGCTCAATGAACTGATCCTGCTCCTTCAGCCCCACGATGCTGTCGCGCATCGCCTGGCAGAGCATCACCGGCACACGAATCGTATCGGCGCGCGCGAGCAGCGGCTCCGTCACGCCCGAAGCCTCGCGCGCCCAGCTATTGCTGGGACTGTTGTTCTGAAGCTCCGGGCGCACACAGCGCTTGGCCTGATAGTACGCATAGCGCGGGCGGCTGGTCATGTGGGACAATTCAAAGCTCTCCTTCTCCGGATCAAACGGCTTGCCCACAAACGCCCGATCCTTCCCCTTGCCCATGCGGCACACCAAACCGCCCAGCACGTGCGCCACACGCCGGGGCAGGGGCTTGGTGATCGGCGCGATCATCGGTGCGCTGAGCACAGCCCGCGCAAACCACTCAGGATGCTCAATCAGCGCAAACGCCGCCAGTGCGCCGCCCATGGAATGGCCGTACAGACAGAGCTTGGCCTTGCCCATGCGCGGCAGCACCACATTGTCCATAAACTCCGACAGGTCGCGCAGATAGTCCCCAAAATGATCCACATGGGTCAGGGACAAATCCTCCACCTCGCGCACAGACCGCCCATGTCCGCGGTGATCCATGGCAAAGACGCTGTATCCCTCCGCGATAAAATACCACGCCAGTTCGCGGAACTTCTCCGCGCTCTCGGTGTAGCCGTGCAGAATGACCACCGCGCGCTCCGCATCCAGCCGATTGTAGACCTCGCCGTGCAGCGTGCCGCCGGTCGAAAGCGGCATATCGATCTCCTCGCGCATGGCCTCCAGCCCCGGTTCCACAACCGTCCTCATCATCTGTTCATACTGTGGTTCTCGAATGATGTCGATCATCTGACTTCCTCCCGCTGATTGATCTCGCTGAGACCATTATAGCGCGAAAAATCCCCTTCATCAAGAAGGGGATTGCGGTGCGTCAGTCAGTACTTCCTGTTCAGCAGCATCCAACTCAGCCAGTAGAGCACCATCAGCAGGCACACGGACATACTCGCGGCAAATGCCATCTCATCGCGCCCAGTCACCTCCAGCACCACGCTCATCAGCGCCACAATCATCACAAACAGATACCCTGCCCACGCCCATGCCCGGGTAGCAATGAAGCGGTTGCGCTCATCATTTGCCTGCGTATCCATCTTTTCCCGGTAGTCCGCGTCCTTGCGATAGCGCATCCAACGCGCCATCTGCACACCGCCCGTCGCCAGCAGCGCCGCGCCCAATCCCGTCATATAGGAATCTCCCCAGTTGGTAAATCCCGCCACGATCATCCCCACGCCCAGCACCATCCAGCACAGGGAAAACACCATTCTGCGATTGTTGTTCTTCATACCGCTCACTCCTTGTCAGATTTCATCCGAGTCATCAAAGATCTCCTCGATCGGGCGTTCAAAGTACCGGGCAATGCGGAAGGCCAGCGCCAGCGAAGGGTTGTACTTCCCCTTCTCCAGCGAGATCACCGTCTGCCGCGATACGCCCAGCGCCTTGGCCACATCTTCCTGCCGGACGCCTTTTTCCCGGCGAAGCGCCTCCATTCTGTTCTTCAAGCGCACTCGTCCTCCCTTCTTAAAGTCAAGCTTGCTTTACATTCACAGTATACGTCATCCGCGCCACAATGTCAAGGTCGTTTTACATCATTTCAAAAAAATCCTCTGTACTCCCTCGTATCGCGCCCAAAGCACACGCTTTGCAGGGAAAATAACAAAATACCCTTGACTTTCCTCCGTAGAGGTGTTATCCTTCCCCATGGCAATTTCATATTGACAAACGAAGTTCTTAGGGGAACGGCGAAAGCCTGCCGAAGGAGTAAAACTCTCAGGCGTCCGGTTTCGGGCAGGGACTAAGAATGGATGTGACTCTGGAGAAGCTCGCAAAGAGTACCGAAGGTGCAAAGCAGGCCCACGTCTGCCGAATCTCTCAGGTAAAAGGACAGAGGAATGACCGCCGGGGCGGATGCTCCCGTGCGGTGCTGTACTTTCTTTTCCGGAGCAGCCGAATGATCGGCGGCTCCTTTTTCTTTGCGCAAAAACGCGCAGCACACGTTCCGGCGGCAGCCGGAAACACGACGAGATGCGGGCAGACCCGCAGGGAGGAAATTGATTATGTTGCAAAGCCTTGAACAACTGCTGTACCCCGCCGCGTGCGCCATCAACGCCTATCTATCCAACTATATTCTGGTGTTCCTTCTGCTGGGCGTGGGCCTGTTTTACACGTTCAAGACGCGCTTTGTTCAGGTGCGCTGCTTCAAGGAGGGCATGAAGCGCGTCTTTGGCAGCATCAGCCTGCGCGGCGGCAAGCAGCGGCAGGGCATGAGCTCCTTTCAGGCGCTGGCGACGGCCATTGCTGCGCAGGTCGGCACGGGCAATATCGTCGGTGCATCCGGCGCCATCCTTGTCGGCGGCCCCGGTGCCATCTTCTGGATGTGGGTAATCGCCTTCTTTGGCATGGCTACCATCTACGCCGAGGCGACGCTCGCCATCAAGACCCGCGTCATCGACAAGGATGGCAACATCCACGGCGGCCCGGTCTATTACATCCGTCAGGCGTTCGCAGGCGGTTTCGGCAAGTTCCTTGCAGGCTTCTTCGCCGTAGCGATCATTCTGGCGCTGGGCTTCATGGGCTGCATGGTGCAGGCCAACTCCATCGGCTCCACCTTTGAAACGGCTTTCGGCATCCCCTCGTGGATCGTCGGCGTGGTGCTGGTCGTCGCCTGCGCCATCATCTTCTTGGGCGGCGTGCAGCGTCTGGCAGCCGTCGTGGAGAAGCTTGTGCCGGTCATGGCGCTGATTTTCCTGCTCGGCGGCATGGTCATTCTCGTCGCGCGTGCCAAATATCTGCCGGAAACCTTCGGCATGATCTTCCGCTATGCCTTCCAGCCGCAGGCCATCCTCGGCGGCAGCCTCGGCTACGCGCTCAAGCAGGCCATCAGTCAGGGCGCAAAGCGCGGCCTCTTCTCCAATGAGGCGGGCATGGGCTCTACGCCGCACGCGCACGCGCTGGCGAATGTCTCCCATCCGCACGATCAGGGTGTCGTCGCTATGGTCGGCGTGTTCATCGACACCTTCATCGTCCTGACGCTCAACGCGCTGGTCATCATCTCCACGCTGTACACCGCGGACGGCCCGCTGGCGGCCTGCGGTGCAGCGGCAGCCTCCACCGTGCTCAACAAGACCAACCTCGCGCAGACCGCCTTCTCCGTCGTCATGGGCAAGGGCTTGGGCGCGTCCTTTGTCGCCATCTGCCTGCTGTTCTTCGCCTTCTCCACGATGCTGAGCTGGAATATGTTCGGCAAGGTCAACGTGATCTACCTCTTTGGCAAAAAGGCCGCACCGGTGTACAGCACCATCGCCCTGCTCTTCATCTTTGCCGGCACGGTGATGTCCAACGATCTCGTCTGGGAGCTGACGGATATGTTCAACAACCTGATGGTCATTCCCAACTCTCTGGCGTTGTTCGCGCTGGCACGGATGGTAACGGATTCCATGCGCGAGCGCAAGCTGCTGCGATAAACGCACGCAAGGGGAACAGAAGCATCTATACAAAACGCGTAATTAACCATATAAGCAAAACAAAAAGAGCTCCTGATCACATGACAATCAGGAGCTCTTTCTTCAGGAGGAGCTTATTCTATGTTCTTCTGCATTTCTATACAACCAACGATGTACGTCAAAATATCGATTTCGTCAGCCAATCAATCGGCGAATGAAGTCAATGCTAGCATCATAGACCTGCTGCTTCCACCGGAGAGACGAATACTGATGATTTGCCCCGTCAATCAACTTCATCTCCATCTGTGTACCATAGATATCCTGGTACTGCCACGCAATATCCACCTGCACCAATTCGTCTTCTGTACCATGCACAAGAAGTACAGGGCCCGAATACCCGCGCGCCATGTTGTAGGTATCCATCTTGCGAATTTCTTCTAGATATTCTCTCGAAAGCTCAAGGCCATTGATATCCCAACCTTTTTCCGTCGGGCCTTTCATCGTTCTGGCGCGAATTCCTGCACCATGATACATATTCAAAGCTGGCGCCCAAAGAATCAGTCCCTTTGGATTCAATTCCGGCGCAATTAACGATGCAACTAAGCCGCCCATACTGTGTCCCGAAAGGTAAAGGTTTTCCTTGTCGCAAAACTCCTGCTCCATGCACCAGCGGAAGATAGCCTTGCCCTCTTCCATCTCGTGTCCGACGGTCATTTCGTTGAAATCGCCATCGCTCTCTCCGCAGCCGTAGAAATCAAAGCGAACACACGCAAATCCCGCTTTTACACATTCGCGAGCAAATAGCTCGTGCAGGCGCATCATGCCCACTTTGTCCACCGTAAAGCCATGAAAGAAGATCACCGTAGGAAACGGACCATCACCATCCGGCGCACGCAGCACGCCGCGAATCAGCCGTCCATTCACGTCCAATTCAAGTGTCTTGTACATATCTATTTAGTCCTTTCATTCGATGCGCCCCGTTTACATCAACAAATTGGGCAGGAATGTAATTAGCCAGGGGCACAAAATCATAATCGCCAGAATGAGAATCTCCACACAAATCACCGGAATTGCTTCCTTAAGCGCTTCTTCCAGCGTAATACCTCCGATTCGCATCGCCACAAATAGGTTAGCACCCAGCGGCGGGGTCAACATACCAATGCACAGATTGACAACCATAATGACGCCGACATAGTAAATATCGAAGCCAAGCGAAGTGAGAATCGGCACAAACAGCGGCGCAAACAAAACGATGCTGGAGTTCGTATCAATAAACATACCAATAATCAGCAGCAGCACATTGATAAGGAACATGATGACATACTTATTGCTGCTGAAGGACATCATCGCATTAGTGACCAGCTCCGGAATTTTGCCCATCGTCAGCAGTCTGCCGAAAGTCGTAGCCGGTCCAAAGATAATCATGATGGTCGCCGAGGTAATTGCCGCTTCCACTAGGCTGTCCTTGAGCTTTTCCCACGTCAGCTCATGATAGATAAAAGTGCCAACGATCAGAGTATAGACCACGCCAACAACCGAACATTCAGTCGGCGTGAAAATGCCGCCGTAGATGCCGCCCAGAACGATAATCGGCATCAAAATCGCCGGAATAGCTCCCTTGACTTCTTTGATCTTCTCCGCACGCGTCATTACATTGGCATTGCCGCAGTAACCGCGTTTTTTAGAGATAATATAATTGTACAGACACAAGCCGCCGCCCAGCAAGAAACCTGGCACAAAACCCGCAGTAAACATCTTGGTCACCGATACGCCAACCGTAACACCATACATAATCATCGGAATAGAAGGCGGAATAATCGGGCCAATGATCGATGCACCAGAGACAATACCCACGCTATAGGATCGAGAATATCCCTGATGAATCATCGACGGGAGCATGATGCCGCCAATTGCCGCAGCCGTCGCAGGACCAGAGCCAGAGATCGCCGCAAAGAACATTGAAGCTACAATGGCCGCCATGCCCAGACCACCAGGGGTGTCTCCAGTCAAGATATTGGCCAAATTAACCAGTCGCTTAGCAATGCCCGTCTTTTCCATCAGCGTGCCAACCAGCATAAAAAAGGGAATCGCCATCAGTGGGAAGGAGTCTGCGCTGGTAATCATCGCCTGCGCCAGATTATTAGACATAGGCAGGCTAGGGAATTCAGTCGCAAATACAGCCAATGTGGAAATGCCCAGTGATAGAGCAATCGGCACCGTGGCAAACAAGCATACAAACAACACCAGCATCAGGGTTCCAAGCATATTTATTCTCCCCCTTCCTTCAGTTTCCGTTCAGCCCGGATCTCACCGATCATTCGAACACCCGTGCGAATAGCAAAGCCCGCCATACCCAGAACACCAGAGATGTACATCACCCACACCGGCATCCACGTCATGGATGTAAACACCTGATGATTCACAATGGTGTTGCGCGTCACCAGCGCCATACGGTATCCAATAAATACAGCAAACGCGATGGTGATAAGATCGCCTAGCCAGAACACATATTTGCCGCGCTTTTCACCGATCAGCAGCGTGATCGCCGTCACGCGCATATGTGCCCCACGCTTACCCGCCAAGCTGATGCCTGCAAATGTAATCCACACGAACATCACGCGTGTTAACTGCTCCGCCCAAGAAAATGTAAACGAGAAACAATACCGGCTGACAACACTGACAAACAGAATCAGCGTCATGCAGGAAAACAATGTAATGATCAGCATTTCCTCAATACGATCATACCATGGTGTCCTCTTTTTCAATTCCCTCTCTCCTTTCAAAGCACGCATCCAAAAGCCACACCGCCGCTTTCTCAATAAAAGCCCGAGCTCCCGATGATTCTATCCGCCGGGAACCCGGGCTGTGCAAAAACTTACTTCTGGATATCCTCAGCCATCTGAATCAACTCCGCACCAATACGCTCTGCGTTTGCATCATACACAGGCTGCGCAGCTACGCGGAAAGCAGCACGTTCTTCATCCGTCAGCTCCACCACAGTAATGAGCTTCTCGTCCTCAAAGCGCTGGCGGATACCTCCGTCGATTTCGCCAACCAAGCCGCGTTCATAGATCAGCGCCTCTGCAAGACACTCGTTGATAATCGCCTGATCCTCTTCATCCAGCGTATCCCACCAGACCTTGGAGGCAATCAGCGGAACCGGGTCATAGATGTGCTGGGTCTCGATCAGATACTTCTGCACCTCATAGAAGCGCTGCGTATCAATCTGGGAATAGGGATTCTCCTGCGCATCGATAACGCCCTGCTGCAGCGCAGTGTACACCTCAGAGAAGCTCATCGGGATAGCAGAGCAACCCAGAGCATTAAAATGATCGATATGCATCTGGTTTTCCATGACACGGATCTTCATACCATCCATGTCGGCAGGCGCATGGACTTCCTTGTTACAGGTGACGTTACGCCAGCCCATCGCGAACCATCCCAGGCCCTTGATGCCCGCATCATCCAAATCAGCAAGAATCGCCTGACCCACTTCGCTATCAAAAACCTTCCATGCACCCTCTTCCGAGGTAAACAGATACGGCAGATCAAACAGTGCCGTCTTTTCCGTAAAACCGCCCAAGAACGCGCAAGACGGTGCGCAGAAATGCAAGGTGCCCATCTGAAGCTGCTCGATCATTTCACGGTTTCCGCCCATCTGAGAGTTCGGGAAGACAGAAACAGTTATGCGGCCACCGGTCTTTTCATCCAGCAATTTCGCAAAGTACTCGGCACCGCGCCCAAGCGGCGTGGTTTCAATTGCAACATGTCCCAGATTCAAGCTCATCTTCTTATCCGAAGCAGAAGCGGAAACTGCGCAGGCACACAGCAAAACGATGGCCAACGCGAGACAAAGCATCTTTTTCATGGTTTAACTCCTTTATCAAATGTCCTGAACAGGGTGAAGAGAATCCTTTTCAAGCAAGGCTGCGCGCACGACCTCAACCAAAAAGATTTCTCAAACGATAGAGAGGAAAATCATATCTTCTTTCCTCTGAGCTGACTTCATTATAGTGTTTTTCTGCATATAATTGTATATGTACCGCAACAAAACTCCGAATGGCCAATTTGTTTCCTATGCACATATGATTTTTCATCGCAGACAAGCCTCTATCTTTTTCCTCTCCTTTTCTTGAATATAACACCCTATAATGCTCCGCTTTCTTTATTCATTTTATCTCATACAATGCAGATCTGCATTTTTTGGTACGGATGCACATTTCAATTTGAACCCAGTTTTGGTTTAATGAACTCAGTATCTATATACAAGGAAGGAGGACGTTTTGTGTCCTTGGAAGCCAGCGTCTGCCGCCGTTTGATTGCCGAAATCAGCAAGTGTTTTTCTGTGCCGGCAGCCCTGTTCGATCTTAACGGATCCATTCTTTCCTATACCAATAGCGAAGCACTCTCCACACTTCTGGAGCTACGCAGCAGCATCGAGAGTGGTCGTCTGCCTGCTTCCTATTACGGTGCGCTGTACGAACCTCTTCACGATGAAAACGGTCTGGACTGCTGTCGGTTTCTACTTCCTGGTGCCGCCAAAAACCCTGAATACACCGCATGGATTCAGCTTCTATTAGATATGTGCCTAGAAAACCAGCACCTGTCTGACAAGCAGTACACACTTTCCAATGATCGTCTCTCCTTTGTCTATCAGCTTCTGTCTGGTGAGGACGCTGTAAATAGCCGCGCCGCACAACTCAAATACAGCCTAAATATTCCGCGATGTGTCATGGTATTTATGCTCTTTGATTCTGGCAGCGATCTGGATTATATCCACGACGAAGCTCTGCATCAACGTTTTGCACGCTCCGTTAGCGATGCACAAGGTTACAATGCCGATGAGGATTTCGGTGACTTTCTGACAGAAAACACTTTTGTTCTCTTTAAAACCGCACCTCAAGATGGTCCGCGGCGTAACTACTTGGAGGATTATGTACAACATGTTCGCAGCGACCTAAACGCCGACCAATTTGGCAGCGTGCGCGTAGGCATTGGTACATTCTACCAGGAGCCCAACGCCATCCGAAACAGCTATCAAGAGGCACAGTTTGTCCTCAAAAATCAATCTGTCCTATGCCCGCATAGTACGGTCTGCTTCGCCGAGGACTATATCTTCGATTATCTCATGTCCACACTACCCATTCAGATCCAGAAAAAGCGTTTTGATCCGCTGGCAGAGCGCCTATCCGGCTTCTCTTATTTGACTGATACGCTCAAAGCACTCGTTGCCCGGGACTGCAATCTATCCAGTGCAGCAAAGCTCCTGGGCATCCACCGCAACACCATGCTCCAGCGCTATATGCGTCTCACAGAAGTCAGCGGACTGGATCCGGTTCATTGCGATACAGATCGCCTTTTATCCCGTCAATGCGCTGTATATCTTAACAGAAAGACGGTTTTCCGCGCGGGCATTATCATTCAAAACACAAGCGATCTCCACTGGGGCTGCCGTCATTTTGCACACCGGCTGGAAGAGCTTACTGGCGGCACGATGACCGTCGAAGTGCTGAACGTCGGCCTGTCCGGCAACAACCATTCCCTTCTTGACCTTCTACTCAACCAGACGCTGGACTTCATCGTCGTGGACATTGACACACTGATTCCTTTGGCTGGTGATTCGCTCTCCGTTCTCAATCTCCCCCATCTATTCGACGACTACGATGATGCCCAACGCCTACTAACTGGTGATGTAGGCAAGCGCCTGCTTCGTCCGCTTGAGAAAAATGGGCTGATCGGTCTGGACTTCTGGACAATGGGCTGGCGCTACATCTCCTCCCGCAACAAGCCCATCACAAAGCCTGATCAAATGCGCGGCAAGCGGGTACGTGTAATGAAAAAACAGGTTATGATCGACTATCTCCGTTCTCTTGGCGCAGAGACTCTTCCCATCAGTTACGACAATATTCTGCATGCACTGGCCGAGAATATCGTGGACTGTCAGGAAAATCCACTTGTCAATTTCTATGATATGCATTTTTATGAGCAGCATCATTGGATTCTGGAAGAAAACTCCTTTTTAAGCGTCAACGCTATTCTCACCTCTGCCTCTCTATGGAACAGCGTTACGCCTGATCAGCGCGCCCTGATTCTCAAAGCCGCGCACGACAGCACCGCATGGCAATGGAACAATGCTCAAAAGCACAACACGCGCTGTCGGCAGCATCTAGAAGAGGACTATGGCGTTTCATTTTATCAGCCCTCGCCAGAAGAGCACGAACTCTGGCGTCAGGTCGCTGCCAACACCCGTGCCGCCTTTCCTCAACAGGAGATTCTTCGCATGATCGCTCAATCCAGAAAGAAGGATGAACATGACAGACGTTTACCATCAGATGCTCTATGACAAGCTGCACACCGCCTGCCCAACCCTGTGCATCGGCCTGTATGATACAGAGTTCAATCTGCGTGGCGGGGACGTTTGCGCGCCGCGGCGAATCTCCCCTCATCCCGGCATTGTGCGCGGCGAGGATCATGCATTTTCCTGCTGTCACCGCATCTTTGAAGATTGGACGCTATGGTTTTCCGGCTGCGGCATGGACGATGAGCAGATTCTCCGGATTTGCGCACTGGCCGAATCTATTCAGGCGCTGATTCTGCGCAAGCAGCGCCTCTCCAACTCCGCCTTAGGCAGACAGGATAAGTTCTCTGCCCTGCTCAACCGCCTCCTGACACTCAGCACCGCCGAGGATGCTGCATATACAGCCATGTCCGCGCTGAACATGGGATTTGAGCTGACGCTGCCTCGCGTCATCTGTCTGTTTCGTCTGCCAGATAGCGCGGATGGCGGAACCGAAATGCCGCTTCGCGCTGCGCTCCACGTCATTCAGCGGCAAGGCGCAACACAATCACAGGATTTATTTGGCAGCTTGAGTGGAAATCAGATCGTTCTTTGCAAGTATCTTCCTGATTATCCCAAAACCGAAATCAAGCGTCAAATCATGCCTATCCTAAACGCTGTCTGTACAACACTGATGGAGCTGTATCATATGTCTGTTAGTGTTGTGATTGGCGAAGTTTGCCAATCCATTTCCGATTATAGTTCTAGCTATTTAGATATTCGCCGTCTACTTCGCTGCATAGAGCTCATTGGCGGCAATTCTGCCTTCTATTTTACATCCGAATATCAGCTTCTCCTTGGGTTGCTTCAACTTCCCTCTGAGCAATTGGATCACTTTCTTTATGAAAAAGAGCAGCTCCTGGAGCACGCTCCTGCTCTGATGGAAACCGTCGGTATGCTTCTTCACTATGATATGGACGTCAGCGCCGCTGCCGATGCACTATTTGTTCATCGCAACACGGTAATCTTTCGCCTCAATCGCCTCAAGCATCTGTTAGAGATTGATCCTCTACATCGGGACAGCGATCGAGCACTGCTTACACTCGTCTATCTGCACGCGCGCCTACGTCCACTCTTTTCTATTCAAGGCGTAAACGCACAATGAAGCCATTCCAATACCATTTTAAGGAGGCCAAGCAACCATGAACCAAAAAATCGATCTGCCCTATGGCAAGGGACACATTCAGGTATCCATCCCCGAAGAGAACCTCCTATGTATCATGCGCAGCCGCCTCTCCTCTTACTGTCCCCCCACGGGGCAGGCAGATATCGTACAGGAGGCGCTTTCCCATCCTTACGGTGGAGAACGGCTGCGTGAACGCGTCAGAGGCAAGCAGAATATTGTCGTAATTTCCAGCGATCATACTCGCCCCGTTCCAAGCCGTCTGCTGATGCCGCTCATCCTTCGAGAGATCCGCGCAGGTGCCCCCGATGCTCGTATCACGATTCTCGTGGCGACCGGATGTCACCGCTCACCAACGCAGCAAGAGTTGCTTGACCGATACGGCGAGAACATCGTTACCAACGAGCGCATTGTGATCCATAATGCAGATGACCGCGAAAGCCTCATTGATCTGGGCCTCATGTCATCTGGAAATCGCCTGCTGCTCAATCGCGTAGCTTATGAGGCCGATTTCCTCATGGCTGAAGGCTTCATCGAGCCGCATTTTTTTGCCGGCTTTTCCGGAGGCCGCAAAGCAGTTTTACCGGGGATCGTCGGTCGCGCTACAACCATGTTCAATCATTGTGCGCAAAACATCGCTGATGCGCACTCCCGAACCGGTGTGACGCACGGCAACCTCATCCACAGCGATATGTGTGAAGGCGCACACCGTGCCGGCCTTTCATTTATTCTCAACGTCGTTCTAAATGATAAGAAAGAAGTGATCGGCGCATTCAGCGGTGATCTCGATCCCGCGCACGAAGCCGGTATCCACTTTATTCAATCGTTGTGCCGCTGCAAAGCCGCTCCCGCACCCATTGTAGTCACCACAAATGGCGGATACCCGCTTGATCAAAACATCTATCAGGCAGTCAAAGGTATGTCCACCGCAGAGATGACCTGTTCTCCCGGCGGCGTAATCGTCATGGCTGCTGAATGCAGCGACGGCCATGGCGCAGAAGCTTTTTTCCACACCTTCGCAGATGAACCTGATAACCAAATCATCATGAATCATATTTGCTCTCGCAGCGCCGAGGAAACACAGCCCGATCAATGGCAATCACAGATTTTCCTTCGCATTCTGCTCCATCATACGGTAATTTTTGTTAGCAGCGCCCCCAAAGAGATGGTGGAATCTTTGCACATGATATATAGCCCCACCATCGAAGATGCCATGCAAAAAGCTTTTGACATCGCCGGTGCAGATGCGCAGGTGACGGTCATCCCCGATGGCGTATCTACCCTCGTCGAAGCCGAATAAACCCACCTAAAAGGAGAGGATTCCTATGAATATGCGCAAAGACGCTGACCAGATCATTCAAGAAGCGCTGCGAGCTGCACAACCAGATGCCGCCGTCCAAAGAGCATTGGAGCAACTCCCCCCCTATTCCGGCAGACTGATTTTAATTGCCGTAGGAAAAGCCGCATGGCAAATGGCCAAATCCGCTCACAATGCACTCGGCTCACGGATCTGCGATGGCATCATCATCACGAAATACGGTCATTCTAAAGGCCCCATTGGAACGCTGACGATCTGCGAAGCCGGACACCCCATCCCCGATGAAAACACCTATGCTGCCACACAAAAAGCCATCGAACTTGTACACGGCTGTCAATCGGATGATCTGATCCTTTTTCTTCTCTCCGGCGGCGGCTCCGCATTGTTTGAAAAACCTTCCATTTCTCCAGCGGAAATGGGTGATATTACGCAGCAGCTTCTGGCTTCCGGTGCATCTATCACAGAGATGAACACCATTCGCAAGCGACTGTCACAGGTCAAGGGTGGAAAATTTGCCCAGCTTTGCGCTCCTGCTCACGTCTATTCTGTGATCCTCTCCGACGTATTGGGCGATCCCCTAGACATGATCGCTTCCGGCCCAACCTATCCGGACAGCACCTGCTGTGCAGACGCACTACGTGTTGCAGAACGATACGCTATTCATCTGTCACAAGATGCTATGAAAGCCTTGCATACAGAAACGCCAAAGACACTGGACCATACCGATTGCGTTATCACCGGCTCTGTGCGGCAACTCTGTTTCGCAGCCGAGCGCACAGCAAAGGCTATGGGCTACACCCCGATTGTATTGACCGACTGCCTGTGCTGCGAAGCACGCGAAGCCGGCAGCTTTCTGGGTTCCATTGCTCAATACTATCGCGGGAAAGGCGGCAGTTATGCCATCATTGCTGGCGGCGAAACCGTTGTTCACCTAACCGGCAAGGGCAAAGGCGGACGGAATCAAGAACTAGCGCTCTCTGCCGCCAAGCAGCTGCGCGGTATGCGCAACGTGTTGCTCTTTTCCATCGGCTCTGACGGCACAGATGGCCCAACCGATGCTGCTGGCGGTATCGTCGATGGGCAGACTGCCGAGCTTCTTGCTGCACAGAATATAGAGATCGATGCTGTTCTTCGCAACAACGATGCCTATCATGCACTACAAAAGGTGGATGGCCTTTTAATGACAGGACCAACCGGCACCAACGTAAATGACTTCTGCTGCCTTTTGATTCGAGAGTAACGCATTTAATTATCCACAATTCCTTCATTTGTATATCGTCGCATTTCTCATCTACACGCCAACCACAATAGTGGAAAAAAGATAAGAAATGCAGGCAATAGCACAATTAGGCATTAGCATTTTCCATTCAAAATGAAAACGCCACAACGAAGATCGCAAGTGCCCTCTTCCGTCGTGGCGTTATTTTTCCAGTCTTTTAAAGCCGCTTCATGTTCCTCTCATACCATTTAGCTTCTAAATCTCTTTTCCAAATTGAACTCGTTTCAATCGCAGCCTGCTCTGCATTCTGCTCTGAAACTATGTTTTTCGGGTATACGTTTGGCTCGACGTTACCGACCCCTTCTTCACTTTGCGCATATCAATCGTTTAGATCAGAAATAGGCTTCGCAATTTTCCACCGATTCAAGCCGCCGCCGCACAAGCGCCGTTACGCGCGAATCGTCTGCATCTCCACCGCGGCGCCACCGTTCTTTCGGGACTGTTCCGCAGCAAAGGCGATATAGTGGCTTTCACCGGAGGCTTCCAGCGTCGTCATGCGCTTGGTCGGTTCGCCCGTCTCGCCGTGCAGGCGCAGGAATTCTCCCAACAGGCGTGCATCGCCGCCACCGTGACCGGCCAGATCCTGCCCGCGCTGCGTCACGTCCACCACGGTTTCCGGCTTGCCGAACGGACAGATGCGCAGCGTATTCTGCTCCATATCCCCTTCGATACTGCCATGCGTGCCAAATACACGAATGGTTCTGCCACCGTGTGCGCTGAACGCCGTCATCATGAGCTGGCAAAGCACGCCATTCTCCATCTCCATGTTCACGATCTGGCTGTCCACTACGTCGTTATCACAGTGATAGACGCAGCGCCCATACGGGCCTTCCTCAATCGCGCGGCGGATCTTCTCCTCCGTCGGCTCCTGTGCCAGCACGTTGCACGGCCAGCCATTCCTGCCGCGCAGGATGCCCGTTTCCTCGTTGGTCAGGTAAATCTTCTCCGCGTCATACGGGCAGTTCGCCTTGGCAGCGCAGCCCGCCGTGCAGCGCACCGCCGCGCCTTCGGGCGCACACTCCGGTCTAAAATGGCGCAGGCTGCCCATGGACGATACACGTGCGCATCGCTGCCCGGAGAGCCAAACCAGATAGTCGAGGTCGTGGCAGCACTTCGCCAGCAGCATGAAGGTGGATTCCTCTTCATTGCGCCAGTTGCCGCGCACAAAGCTGTGCGCCTGATGCCAATAGCCCACGTTTTCCAGCGCCTGAATACACATCAGCTCGCCGATTTCGCCGCGCTCAATCGCATCGAAAATCGCCTCGAAGAACGGCGCATACCGCAGCACATGGCAGACCACCACGCTTCGGTGCATCCGCGCCGCCGTCTCCTGAATCCGCTTCACATCCGCCTGCGTCGTTGCGATGGGCTTTTCCAGCAGCAGATGATAGCCCCGCTCCAACGCCGCCACCGCGTGTCCAACGTGCAGCGCGTCCTGCGTGCAGATCAGCGCCGCGTCAGCAAGCTGTTCGCGTGCGAACATCTCCTCGCCCGTCTCAAAGCACATCGCTTCCGGCACATTCCAGCGCTTTCTCACATATTCGCGCCGCTCTTCAATCGGCTCCGCAATGGCTGCAATCTCGATCTTCCCGGGGAAGAGATCGGACAGCTGCGCATAGACATCCTTTCCTCGGCTGCCCAAGCCGCAGATCGCCACGCGAACGGGATACCGCCTATCCATGAGGCCGCACCTCCTTCTTTATTCTGCCCTCATTGTACGGTGCGCAGCGCTGCCTGTCAAGGCGGCTTTTTTCTTATACGCACATTAAAAAAGAGCATACTGTGTGGGCCACAGTATGCTCATGCGCGAGCAGGAAATTACTTCGCGAGCTTCTTGAACTCGTCGTAGACGAACTGCACCTTCGGTCCAATGATGACCTGAACGCTGTTCTTGCCCGGGCGGATGACGCCAGCGCAGCCGGAAGACTTAATCTTCTTCTCGTCCACGAGCAGGCGATCCTTCACCTCGAGGCGGAGACGGGTGATGCAGTGATCGATGGAAGCCATGTTGGCCTTGCCGCCGCAGCCTTCGAGGATGATCGCCGCCATCGCGGTGTAGTCATCGTTCTTCAGCTCGATCTTGGTCTCCTCATCGGTGTCATCCTCACGGCCCGGGGTCTTGAGGTTCCACTTGGTGATGGCGAAGCGGAACACGAGGTAGAACACCACGAACGCCGCAGCGCCCAGCGGGAGGATCAGCCAGGTCTTCGCAGCCGCCGGCAGGGAGGCGGAGAAGATGAGGTCAGTCAGGCCCGCGGAGAAGCAGAAGCCGGCGCGGAAGCCCAGAGCGACGGTGATGGTGGTGAAGATGCCGTACAGCAGCGCGTAGACAACGTACAGCGGGAACGCCAGGAACATGAACGCGAACTCGAACGGCTCGGTCACGCCGCACAGCAGCGCGCAGACGGCGGCAGCGCCAACCAGACCCACGGCAGCCTTGCGCTTCGCCGGCTTCGCGGTCTGGATCATCGCAACCGCAGCGCCCGCGATACCGAACATCATGCACGGGAAGAAGCCAGCCATGTACATACCGACGGACCAGTCGATGACGGTGCCGTTGGCCATGGTGTCGCCCTGAACCAGCGCACCCCAGTAAGCGGTCAGGTCGCCCAGACCGATGGTGTCAAACCAGAACACGTTGTTCAGCGCGTGGTGCAGGCCGGTCGGGATCAGGAGGCGGTTGAGGAACGCGTAGATACCCGCGCCCACCGCGCCCATGCTCTTGATGCCGTTGCCGATGGCAACCAGCACGCCGAAGATCACCGGCCAGACGAACAGCAGGATCGCCGCAACGATGATGGAGACGACGCCGGTCACGATGGCGACGGAGCGCTTGCCGGAGAAGAAGGCCAGCACGTCCGGCAGCTTGGTGTCCTTAAACTTGTTGTAGCAGACCGCACCGATGATACCGGACAGGATGCCGGTGAACGGGTTGGCGATCTTGCCAAACGCCACTTCCTTGACCTGATCAGCGATCATGTTCGGCGCGATAACGCCCACAACGCCGGTGGAGAGCAGGTTGGTGATCATCAGCCAGGAAACGAGGCCTGCCAGACCGGCAGTGCCGTCGTTCTCCTCAGCCAGACCCACAGCCACGCCGATGGCGAACAGGATCGCCATGTTGTCAATCAGCGCGCCGCCAGCCTTGATGAGGAAGAAGCCGAAGACGTAAGCAAAACCTTCGGTAGCACCAGCCGCGCCCATGACCGCGGGAGCCAGCGCATAACCAAGGCCCATCAGAATGCCGCAAATCGGCAGACAGGCCACGGGCAGCATCAGCGCTTTGCCCAGTTTCTGCAGATAACGCATCATAAGTGAAATTCCTCCTGAATCTCTTCTTCTATCAAAAGCCGCCGGCCCACGACAGCTCTCAATCGGTACTTTTCGTGTGTGTCTTTGTTTACTTCTTGCCCAGACGGATGACCGTCTCGCCCTCCGCAACGGTCTTGCCCGTCACGGTTTCAAACGCGGCGAAGTCATCGCTGTTGCACACGACCACCGGCGTCACGGTGTCATAGCCTTCTGCGGCAATCGCATCCTTGTCAAACTCGATGAGGAGCTGACCCTTTTTCACCTTGTCGCCCGCAGCAGCGTGCACGGTGTAGTGCTTGCCCTGAAGGTTCACGGTGTCGATGCCCACATGGATGAGCAGCTCCACGCCGCTCTCCGTCGTCAGGCTGACGGCATGACCGGTTTCAAACATCATATCGACGGTCGCGTCGCAGGGCGCAACCACACGGCCCGCAGACGGGCGAATTGCCATGCCCTTGCCGAGCATTTCCTCTGCAAAGGTCGGGTCATTCACCTCGCTGGAAACAACAGCCTCGCCGGCTACCGGCGCGCCGATCTCCTCGAGCTTCTTGCCAAAGAGCTTATCAAACAGTCCCATAGTCATGATCCCCTCTCATGCGTCTCAGACGGGCGCAACGCACAGCTCAAAGCGCCCGCAGCGTCATTGGGTGATGTGCCGCAGTGCGGCAGAACAAGGCGCACCCGCTCAGCAGACACCCGGCTGCATACCGGTTTTGTTCACGACACAGTATAGCAAAATGTCCGACAAATGTCAAACTGAATCCAGAGGTTTCATGTTATTCTTTCACATTCTGTTCAAATTCGGTGAAAACTGCACGTTTAGATTCCGAAACCTCCTGTGCATGGGTCACAAATTTTTCAAACTCGCTCATCATCGGCAGGCCCATCGGAACGCCTTCACGACGAAATATCATGCCGCTGGGCACGGTTGTTTTGGCTGAAAGGTGAAATGCCCTCGCGCCGGTTTGGGCATACAGCGCCGCAATATTTCCCGAATTTACGCCGCTGCCCGGCATAATGTCGATGCGCTCGCCCGCCTGTGCCGTCAGCTCGGCCAGCAGCGCCGCGCCCTCCACCGCCGTTGCCCGCTGTCCAGACGTCAGGATGGTGTCAAAACCCAGCTCCACCGCCTGCTCCAGCGCCTCGTGCGCATCCCTGCACACGTCAAACGCCCGGTGCAGCGTGAGGTGCAGCCCCTCGGCCGCCGAACGGCACGCGGCAAGGAACGCCGTGTCCAGCGATCCATCCGCGTTCAGCGCACCCACCACCGCACCAGAGGCGCCCAGCACCCGGAGATGTGCGATCTGCGCAAGCTGCTCGCGCTTCTCCGCCTCCGTGAAGAGGAAATCGCCAAAGCGCGGGCGAATCAGCACATTCACCGGCACGCCCAGCGCCGCCGCCTCGCGGATGAGCGGCTCGGACGGCGTGGTGCCGCCGATGATGAGGTTTGCGCACAGCTCCAATCGGTCTGCGCCGCCGCGCACGGCCTCGCGCACGGACTCCATCGAATCCACGCACACTTCAATCAGGGGTCTTGTCATCCTTCTTCCTCCGAAACAATACGTTTTCCAATGCGCCGCATCAGCGCCGGATATCGTAGCTCATGTTCATCAGGTTCTTGATGCTCTGCACGTCATCGGTGATATTCGCATCGCCGTGAATGGTGTGCTTGATGACGCTGGACGCGACGGCGAAGTTCACCATGTCCATCGGCTTGTAATCGTGGAACATCGCGTAGATCAGGCCGCTGGCGAACGCATCGCCGCCGCCCACGCGGTCGAGGATGTTGAAGGTGAACATCCGGCTCTCAAAGGTATGCCCCTCATACCACATGAACGCCTTGAGGCTGTTCTCCGAGCCGGAGTGCGTGTAGCGCACATGGCGCGCGATGCACTTGAGATTGGGATAGCGGGCCACAAACTTCTGGAAGATCTCATCCTGCTGCTCATAAGAGGGCTGAAGCGGCACGCCATCCTTCCAGTCGCCCTTGGCATGATCCTCCTCGTCCTTCCACAGGTGATACGGCTCGATGCCCAGCAGCACATCCACATAGGGCAGGCAGAGGGTGCAGTAATCCCGCGCCTGCTCCCACGTCCAGAGCTTGGAGCGGAAGTTGCCGTCAAAGGATACCGTCAGCCCCATCTCCTTGGCCGTCTTGAGCATATCCAGCACAAGCTGCGGGCAGTTGCCGCCGATAGCCGGGGTGATGCCGGACAGGTGCAGCCAGTCAAAGCCCTCCAGCAGCTCGTGCAGATCCACACCCGAGAAGTCATACTCCGACAGTGCACTGTGCTTGCGGTCATAAATGACCTTGCTGGGGCGGATGCCGTAGCCGGTTTCCAGATAATAGGTGCCCAGGCGGTGGCTCGGGGTCTCCTCCGGGGTGGAGAGGATCATCGGGGTGCAATGCACATCGTTGGAACGCAGCATACGAATGGCGCTCTTGCCGATGGAGTTATCGGGGACGACGGAGAAGAACGTCGAATCTACGCCCAAGTTGGCCAGCGCCAGCGCAATGTTCGCCTCCGAGCCGCCGTAGCTGGCCTCAAAGCTCGTCGCCATGCGCAGCTTTTCGTAGTTCGGCGGGGTCAATCGCAGCATAATTTCGCCCATGGTGATGAATTTCTTGCCGGGCTTGTCGCTGATCAGCGGATTGTGATGAAT
The DNA here is from genome assembly GCA_036297385.1 of Christensenellales bacterium. Classification (GTDB taxonomy): domain Bacteria; phylum Bacillota; class Clostridia; order Christensenellales; family Aristaeellaceae; genus Ventricola. The sequence goes on from JAXJLD010000097.1 coordinate 22,481, forward strand.
CATCGTCAGATCCCTTCCTTCCGTTCTGCAAGCGTCGCTCGCTTGATGTCTTGCTATTAAGGCTAGTATACCATGTTCTCCCCTCCCGTTCAATGCAGTTTATCCATAATCGGCCGGCTTCTTCCCTTTTTCTCCCATATGTGCTACAATGCGGTGTGTTATCCGCATACCATGATGTGCGCCGCAGTGCTCACCCTTGCAACGCCATATACGCTATTGTTAAGGAAGGGATTTTCCATGGCTGAAGCCGCTAAAACCAACGCAATGCGCATCCTCGATCGCGAGGGTGTCGCCCACACCGTCCATCTGTACGATTCTGCCCAAGGGGTTGACGGTGTTTCCGTCGCCCGTCAACTCGGTCAAGACCCGCAGGCCGTGTTCAAAACGCTCGTCACGCAGGGCAAGAGCCATCAGTTCTTTGTGTTCGTCATTCCAGTCTGCGAAACGCTCAACCTCAAGCGTGCCGCGCAGGCCTGCGGGGAAAAATCCGTGGAGATGCTTCCCCAGAAACTCCTGCTGCCGACCACCGGCTACGTCCACGGCGGATGCAGCCCCGTGGGTATGAAGAAGGCGTTCCCCACCTTCATCGACGAAACCGCCCAGCTCTTTGATACGGTCTGCGTCTCCGGCGGACGCATCGGTGCGCAGGTTGAGCTTGCCCCGGATGAGCTGTGCCGCGTCACAGGCGCACGCTATGCGCCGCTGACCGACTGACCGTCTCCCACGCCCCGCATATGCTGCGCCGCTATGGCGCATCCTGCTCTGCCAAGCTTGCGCGGCTCGCCGCCGTAGCAGGGCTTGTCGCCGATGGCGCGGACGAACAGCTCGCCGCCGAGCGATTCATCTGCTGGGTGGAGGCGCTCAATCACTCGTTTGGCTTGCCTGCGGGCTTTTCCCAGATTCGGGAGGAGGATATCCCGCTGATGGCTGCCCACGCCGCCAAGGAGAGCAATCCGCTCTATCCCGTGCCTAAGCTGATGGATCAGCAGGAGCTGGAAGCCGTCTACCGCGAACTGATGTGCAAGGAGGAATCCTGATGAATATTGAAAGCACCGTCGCCGCACAGCGCACATATTTTGAAAAGGGCGAAACGCTTTCTGTCGCCTTCCGCAAGGAGGCGCTGCGCAGGCTGCGCGACGCCATCCGGGCGCATGAGGCGCAGATCAACGCCGCGCTGAAGCAGGATCTGAACAAATCCACCGCAGAGAGCTATATGTGCGAGGTCGGCATGACGCTCTCGGAGCTTTCCTTCGTGCTGAGCCATGTCGATCGCTGGGCGAAGCGCCGCCGCGTGCTCACGCCGCTGGCGCAGTTCCACGCGCACAGCTTCACCGTACACAATCCCTACGGCGTGGTACTCATCATGTCCCCGTGGAACTATCCATTCATGCTGACGATGGAGCCGCTCATCGGCGCACTGGCGGCGGGCAACTGTGCGCTGCTCAAGCCCTCTGCCTACGCGCCCGCCACCTCCGCTGTCATTCGCGATCTGATCGCCTCCTGCTTCCCGCCGGAATATGTCGCTGTTGTGGAGGGTGGGCGCAAGGAGAATCAGGCTCTGCTGGAGCAGCGGTTTGACTACATCTTCTTCACCGGCGGCGTGACCGTCGGCAAAGAGGTCATGCGCAAGGCCGCCGAGCATCTCACGCCTGTTTCGCTGGAGCTAGGCGGCAAAAGTCCCTGCATCGTGGATGCAACCGCCAAGCTGGCGCTGGCTGCCAGGCGGCTGGCGTTTGGCAAGCTGCTCAACGGCGGACAAACCTGCGTCGCTCCGGATTACCTGCTCATCGACCGACGCGTGAAGGACGAGTTTCTCGGCCACCTCAAGCGCTGCCTGACGGAGATGGCTGGCGAGGACGCGCGCTGCAACGGCGACTACGTTCACATGATTAGCCGCAAGCACTTCGACCGGGTCTGCGCCCTCATCGACCCGTCCAAGGTGGTCTACGGCGGGCAGACCGATCCCGAAACGCTGTGCATTCAGCCGACGATTCTGGATAACGTGACCGCGCAGGACGCGGTGATGCAGGAGGAAATCTTCGGCCCGGTTCTCCCGGTCATCGCCTATGACACGCTGGACGATGCGATTGCGTTCATCTCCCGCTATGAGCATCCGCTGGCGCTATACCTGTTCTCGCAGGACAAGGCCACGCAAAATCGCTTCCTGCAAGCTGTCCCCTTCGGCGGCGGCTGCATCAACGATACCATCATTCACTTGGCCACCAGCCGTATGGGCTTTGGCGGCGTGGGACACAGCGGCATGGGCAGCTACCACGGCAGGAAGAGCTTCGATACCTTCTCGCACGAAAAGAGCATCGTCAGCAAATCCACGTGGATGGATCTGCCGGTGCGCTATATGCCCTATACCCCGCTCAAGGAACAGCTGCTGCGGCTCTTCCTGCGGTGAGTGCACCTTGCACTTTATCCATTTTCTATGCTATAATCTATGCTGGGATTTGCGAAACCCATTCGCAAACCGCCTATTTTATTCAAAGGATGTATTGTAATATGAAGAACCTGTATCATCGCTCGGAGATTGCGGCGTAACCGGGAGGTTTGCCGACAATCCCGCAAGCCTCCCAAAGCGTTTTTTGATTTCACTTTGAGGAGGATTTCCCCCTATGAACCGGGAAAACAAGAAAAAATCATTTCAAAAAGGCTATTATAAGACGCATCCCTGCAACGACGTTTTTACCTGCAAGGTCTGCGGAAGAACCGTCGTACCCGAAGGCGCAGGAAGCAGCCATCGTAACCACTGCCCCTACTGTCTGACCAGTCAGCATCTAGACAATGAGCCCGGCGACCGCGCAGCAGATTGCGGCGGCGCGATGGAGCCCATTGCTGTATGGGTACGAACGCGCGGCGAATGGGCCATTATCCATCGCTGCAAAGTCTGCGGCGCACTCAGTTCCAATCGCGTTGCAGCCGATGACAACCCCATGAAGCTCATGTCATTGGCTATGAAGCCCATCTCTTCTCCCCCGTTTCCGCTGGAACGCATTGAAGAGATGACCCGGCTGATGGGCGGCGAGGGAACACTCAAGTGGTAACATGGAGGTTGATTGTGTATGAAATTCCTCAGCACCTACGCGCTCACCCTCTTGCTCTGCTTCCTCTTCGCCTTCTGCGGCGGCTATATGCTCTTTGATTTCAGCAAGCGGTTCTATGTCGCATTGACCGCCGTCTCGTTGGTCATCGCGCTCGTCATTCACGCCTTTATGACGCAGGCTGAACGCATCGAGCAGCTTGAATCGCGCGTCAAAGCGTTGGAAAGCCAAAATAACCGCAGCACACCTGACGGCCTGTAATACTCTGTTTGCATTATATAAACTTGATTTAGCGCAAAGTGAAGGCGCTGTCTCAAAATGGCTAAAGCAAGCCATGAGAGGCAGCGCCTTTGAATCCATCATGCTGTTTTGCGGTCATATGGGGCAATGCTTCGCACTGAATAAAGGTTTTAGCAGATCAACCGCACAGAATCTTCTGCTCAAATTAAACCAGTTTCAATCGTAGACCGCTTCGCGGCCTGCTCTGAAACTACGTTTTTTCAGAGATACGTTAGGACTGCCGCCCTAAAACCCGCTTGGGGATTTCATCCCCAAACCCCTTCTCCGCGCGACCCTCACTCGTTTGGATCAGAAAATGAGCATCAGAATTTGAGCCCGGTGAAGTCAAACGTCGCGAAGTAATCCGCGGGCGTTTCCGCACGGCGGATCATCTCCACACCGCCATCCTCATGCAGCAGCAGTTCCGCGCTGCGCAGCTTGCCGTTGTAGTTATAGCCCATGGAGAAACCATGTGCGCCGGTATCATGGATATAAAGCAGGTCGCCCCGCTCAATCTGCGGCAGTCTGCGGTCGATGGCAAACTTGTCGTTATTCTCGCACAGGCTGCCCACCACGTCATACACATGGTCGCAGGGCGCGTTCTCCTTGCCCAGCACCGTGATGTGATGATACGCGCGGTACATGGCCGGGCGCATCAGGTTGCAGGCGCAGGCATCCACACCGATGTACTCCTTGTAGGTGTGCTTTTCATGGCGCGCCGTCGTGATAAGCGCACCGTTGGGCGCGAGCATGAAGCGTCCCAGCTCCGTGCAGATGCGCACATCGCCCATGCCGGCGGGAACCAGCACCTCGTCAAACGCTTTGCGCACGCCCTCGCCGATGGCCGCGATATCGTTCTCCTGCTCCTCTGGGCGATATGCCACGCCCACGCCGCCAGAGAGGTTGATGAACGCGATATGCGCACCGGTCTCCCGGTGCAGCTCCACCGCCGTCTCAAACAGGATGCGGGCCAGCGTCGGATAATACGCATTGGTCAGCGTGTTGGATGCGAGGAAGGCGTGCAGGCCGAAATGGCGTGCGCCCTTTTCCATCAGCGTGCGGTACGCCTGCGCGATCTGTGCGCGGGTCATACCGTACTTGGCGTCCTTGGGCTGATCCATGATCTCGTTGCCGATGGCAAAATCTCCGCCCGGATTATAGCGGCAAGATACGGTCTCCGGCACGCAGCCGCAGCCTTCCTCCATCGTCTCAATCAGGGTATAATCGTCCAGATTGATGATGCCGCCGAGGCTATGCGCCAGCGCGAACTCCTGCGGCTCCGTTTCATTGGAGGAGAACATGATCTCCTGCCCGGAAAAGCCGCTGGCGCGGCTGAGCATCAGCTCCGTCTCCGAAGAGCAGTCCACGCCGCAGCCCTCTTCGTGAAGGATGCGCAGAATAAACGGATTGGGCGTGGCCTTGACGGCAAAATACTCCTTAAAGCCCTTATTCCATGCAAACGCGCGGTTCAGCGCACGCGCCGTGCGGCGGATGCCCGCCTCATCGTAGATATGAAACGGCGTCGGAAACTGCTTGGCGATCTCCTGCGCCTGTTCAAGCGTGACAAACGGTTTTTTCTCGCTCATATGTGTGCCTCTCTTTTCCGCACAGATGCGGGGACATGAAAATTACATCCCCCACTATACAGACGCGCCGCCCCCTTGTCAAGAGCAACCGATAGGAAAAACAGGGGCAGCGCATTGTCTGTGCATCACAGCACCATCACCAGCGTGCCAACGGTGATCAGCGCCGCGCCGATGAGCGACTTTGTTGTGAACGGCTCGTGCAGAACGAGGAACGACAGCGCAAGCGTGATGACGACGCTGAGCTTGTCAATCGGTACTACCTTGGACGCATCGCCCAGTTGAAGCGCCCGATAATAGCACAGCCACGATGCGCCCGTCGCCAGACCGGATAGGATCAAAAACAGCCAGCTTCGCTTGCTGATGGCCCCCATGCCGCTCTGTGCATTGGCAATGAACACCATGCCCCAGCTCATCGCCAGCACGACGACAGTACGGATAGCCGTGGCCAGCGTGGAATTCACGCCCTCAATGCCGATTTTCGCCAGAATACTGGTCAGCGCTGCAAACACCGCCGACAACACCGCAAAAACTGCCCACATCTTTCTCTCCTCCATGTTCGATTCATCGTTTGCTTCGGCCGTGCTGCGCCATGCCTTCGTGCAGACCATCGGTCGGGCTTTTTTCTATTATAGCACGCGCCGCAAGCCCTGTTCGTGTATGCGTCATTGACCCGCTGGGCAGAATATCGCTGTCCTGAACGCCTGCCGCGCAGGCCATTTTGTTTCAAAAATCAAGCGACAGCGCAGCATGACAGGAGGTGCGGCGATGGAAGGCGTGCTGTTCGCCTGTGCAGCCTTGGCATTTTGGCTCTCCCCAACGCTTGCGCCGCTGGCCCTTCGCTGCGGTCTGGCGGCTAGCCTGCGCTTTTCCCCGCGTGCCGCCGTGGCCTTGTCGGCTGTATCCGCGCTCTTTGGGCATCTGGGCGCACTGGCAGCACGCGGCGGTCTGCGCAGCGTGCCGCCGGGACAGCGCCTGCCTGCCGCGCTTTCCGGCATTGTCGGCGGCACGCTGGGGCGCATGGCGCTGCTTCTGTTTGCCGCACGCTTCACCGGCAGCCTGCCGCTTACGCGCGTGCAGGCGATTCCGCTGCTTCTGCTCACCCTGCTCACGCTCCTGCCCGAGAGGATGCGCCGCCTGCCTCCACCGCGTACACCGCGCCGCTTCACCCTTTGGGGCATCTCTGCCGCCCTCCTCTCCGGCGGATTAGGCGGCGGCGCACTGGCGCTCTTTTCGCTGGCGGCTCAAACGGGCGTTCGCCGCACATCCCCTTCCTCCGGCCCGCTGCTGCTGTCCCTCTGTGCGCAGGCCAGTGCATTGCTGCTCACCCTGTTCTCCGGCGGGGCACAGATTTTTCCTATACGGATGCTCGCCGCGCTGGCGCTGGGCGCATGGTTCGGCGGTTGGCAAAGCCAAAAGCGCGGCAAGGGCCATCAAAGGCTGCTTACCGCGCTGAAAGTCTATGCTATTTTGGCCGCGCTCTCCGGCACGGAGCAGGCGTTTGCCCGGTTTACGGCAGGATGATCTTCGGATCTTCCTTGCGGGCGCGATAGATCACAAAGCGGCTGCCGATGCACTGTACCGGCTCCGCATTCGCGCCTTCGCACAGCTCCGTGATCGCTTCCCGCGCAGAAAGCGGGCAGTTTTGGAGCACCGTGCCTTTCACCAGCTCGCGCGCCTCCAGCGCGTCGCTGAGCTGCTTGATCATGTTCTCGTTCACGCCATCCTTGCCCACGTGCAAAATGGGTTCCATGGTATTGGCCAATCCGCGCAGATACGCGCGCTGCTTGCTCGTCATAGGTTGATTCCTTTCTTTCGCCTTACTCCACAAAGTCAAATTCCATCTCGCAGATGGCGACGGTATCGCCTTCCTTTGCGCCTGCCGCGCGCAGCGCGTCGATCACGCCGCGGCTGCGCAGCGTGCGATGGAAGTAGTTGATGGACTGATCGTCGTTGAAGTTGATGGAGCCGATGAGCTGCTCCATCGCCTTGCCCTCGACCACATAGTAGTCATTGCCCTCACGGGTGATGGTGAACGGCGCTTCATCCACGACCACCGCCTCCGGCTCCTCTTCAAAGACGCGGGTCTCCGGCAGGGTTTGCAGCGTCTTGACAATCGCGCCCATCAGCGCGTCGAAGCCCTGACGGGTCGCCGCCGAAATCGGATATACCTCGATATCGGTGCCATGCAGATGGCGGCGCAGGCGCTCCAGATTCTCCTGCGCACCCGGCAGATCCATCTTGTTCGCGGCGACAATCTGCGGACGCTCCGCCAGATCGCCGTAACCCACCAGCTCGTCGCAAATATGCTCAAAGTCCTCGACCGGGTCGCGGCCCTCGCTGCCCGCCACGTCCACAACGTGTACCAGCAGGCGCGTGCGCTCCACATGGCGCAGGAAGCGGATGCCCAGACCCACGCCCTCGCACGCACCCTCGACAATGCCGGGGATATCCGCCATGACAAAGTCCATGCCATATTGACGGCAGATGCCCAAATTCGGAGAGAGCGTGGTGAAGTGGTAATTGGCGATCTTCGGCTTGGCCGCCGTCACCACGGAGAGAATCGTGCTCTTGCCCACGTTGGGATAGCCCACGAGTCCCACATCCGCAATGGACTTGAGCTCCAGCTCAAACTCCACCACGTCGCACTTCTGACCCGGCTTGGCAAAGTTGGGCGCCTGCCGCGTCGGCGTGGCAAAATGCGCATTGCCCCAGCCGCCGCGCCCGCCCTTGAGCAGCACATGGCGCTGACCCGCCTCGTGCATATCCGCCCAGAGACGACCGTTTTCCGTGTCACGCACAATGGTGCCCACCGGCACCTTAATGATGAGATCCTGCCCGCTCTTGCCGCGGCAGAGCATGGCCGAGCCGCAGCCGCCGCTCTCGGCAGTGTACTTGCGCTTGAATCGGAAATCCATCAGCGTGTGCATATTCGGGTCGGCCAGCAGCACCACGCTGCCGCCGTTGCCGCCGTCGCCGCCGTCCGGGCCGCCATTCTGCACAAACTTCTCACGATGGAAGGAAACCGCACCATTGCCGCCATCGCCGGCCTTTGCGGTGATTTTTACCTGATCGACAAACATAGTCATTCTTCCTTTATATGCATTGCACGTTGATTCACCTGAAAAAGTATCCGGAAGATTATACCCTGTCATCCCTCGTTCGTCAAGCATTTTGCCCCGAAAAGCACAAAATGATCGCCCAAAAGCGCTCACTTTTCCGTGTGCGCAGAAATGTTCAAGAAAAACAGGCAAAAATGAAAAAAACCCTTGCTTTCGCTTGAAACCTGTGCTAATATACATAACTGGCACATCCTTGTTCCGTCTGAAACAGGGCGGAGCCAGAGTCCAAAAGGAGGTGAAAGGATCATGAATAAGTACGAACTGATCTACATCATCGATACCGCCGTCGAGGAGGCTGCCCGCAAGGAGCTCATCGAGAAGTTCAACGGTATCGTCACTGCCAACGGCGGTGAGGTTGTCAAGGTGGAGGAGTGGGGCAAGCGCCGTCTGGCCTATGCCATCAACTACAAGACCGAGGGTTACTACGTCTATGTCGCTTTCAACGGCGGTGCTGAGCTGCCCAAGGAGCTGACCCGTAACCTGCAGATCAACGAGAGCGTCATCCGTTCTCAGATCGTCAAGCTGCTGGAGAAGAAGAGCAGCGTGAAGCCGCGTGCGGCCCGCGTCGCGCCGGTTGAAGAGGCTGTCGAAGCCGAGAAGGCCGAGTAATAGCCGACTGATATGATGATCCAGATGAGGAATTGAGCATATGAACAAGGTTTATTTGATTGGCAATTTGACCCGTGACCCGGAAATGCGGTCTACCTCCAGTGGAATTTCCGTCTGCAATTTCTCCATTGCGGTGAATCGCCGCTTTAAGAACGCGCAGACCGGTCAGCAGGAGACGGACTTCTTTAATATCGTGGCGTGGCGTCAGCTTGCGGAGCTCTGCGGCCGCTATCTGGCCAAGGGCCGAAAGGTTGCCGTGTTCGGCTCCATCCAGACGCGCACCTATGAGGCGCAGGATGGCAGCAAGCGCAGTGCGTTCGATATCGTCGCTGACGAGGTCGAGTTCCTTTCCGCTACCAACGCCGGTTCTGCTCCCTCCAGCGATTATCATGCTGCCGTGTCCCCCGCGCCGATGCAGCGCCAGCAAGCCCCGAGCTATGCGCCCGCTGACAGCGGATTTACGCAGGTGGATGACGACGAACTTCCCTTTTAATTGATTTGATCTGAGAAAATAAGCCGGTGTTCCCGGCGATGAAAGGAGACCTTTCCATGTCTGAAGATCGTGGAGCACGCCGTCCGCGTGGCCGCAAGCCGCGCCGCAAGGTTTGTGCGTTCTGTGTTGACAAGATCGAGTACATCGATTACAAGGAGTTCCGTGATGTGAACTCCCGTATGCGCCGCAACATCAACGAGCGCGGCAAGATCATGCCCCGCCGTATGAGCGGTAACTGCGCCAAGCATCAGCGTCAGCTGTCTGAGGCCATCAAGCGCGCCCGTGCCATCGCGCTGCTGCCCTACACCGCTGAGTAAGTCATGCAGAAATGAGCGTCCTTCGCAAGAAGGGCGCTTTTTTTGTTGGAAATTCCTTTTGCAAATGAAACCCATTCCATACTGTTTTGCGTCTAAAATCTTTCACTCAAATTGAACCCGTTTCAATCGTAGACCGCTCCGCGATCTGCTCTGAAACTACGTTTTTTTCAGGTGTACGTTAGGGCCACGTTCCGGGAAGCTCGCATAGTCGCGCTTAGCGTTCCTTGCGATTTCCGACGTTCCGCCCGCCTGTTTCCGCCACTGGCGGCGGCAGGCTCCAGTCCCTAAAACCCGCTTGGGGACTTCATCCCCAAACCCCTTCTTCGCTTCGCGCTCTATCAAGCCTTGGAGAACCCGAATCATCTTATCCGTCCTTTCGCATGGCAAGGATCATCCCGAACAGGCCGCCTGTTGCCACACCCATGCCCAAATCCGCCAGATACCCCGTCAATGAAGGATTTTCCCCCATCATCAGCCCATAGCACAGGATGCCCAGCGCCATATACAGCAGGCCCACGCATACGCCGCGCGCCGCACCGGCCTTCCTCTCTCCGCTCAGCGCCGTGGAAACGCCCGCGAGAATAGAAACAAACTTGACCACCTGATTGATCGCCGTAATGGCCCTATCGCTGGCATCCCACCAATTGAGCGCCAGCGCGAACACCGCCACGCCGATCACGGTCAGGCTGGCGCCAACTGCAACACCCTTCAGCACCGCGCCCAGCGCACTCTTTCCCCTGCCCCTGCGAGCGCTTCTGCGCATACTGCGTCGAAATGAATCCAGACCTCTGTCCGCCTTCTGCACAAAAGGCTGCGCCTTGCCATCCATATTCATCCCTCCAGATTCAACAGAAAAAACACCGCTCTGTCATGGTCAACCCTATGACAGAGCGGTGTGCGTTATGCGCTTTTTTCTTTTCGGCGCTGCCGAAAAGCCCGCGGACAATGCCGTGATTAGATGAGGGTCTCCGCGTCGTTGGTCACAGAGAGCTGCTCCACGTTGCGAACCGCCCAGCGCGCAATCATCATCTGGGTCTTCTGGTCGCCGACCTCGATGGTCAGCACCTGATCCTTGATGCGCACGATGGTGCCGTAGATGCCGCCGATGGTGCAGATGCGGTCGCCTACCTTCAGGTTATCCAGCATCTGCTTGGCTTCCTTGTCCTTCTTGCGCTGCGGACGGATCAGCATGAAGTAGAAGATGACAAAGATAAGGATCAGCGGCAGGAACTGCACGGCGAAGTAGATCATCTTCGCGCCGAAAGACATTTCGGCCATCGGGTCAGCGCCGGCAGCAGCAGCCGTCGCAGTCGCGTCGGCCAGCAGGTTCATGAGCTTGGCATTCATGGGAAGAGACACATCCTTTCAATTTTTGCATATGCAGCCCTTCTATTATACATGGAATGGAAATAAACTGCAAGACCGCATATTCAATTCGTCATTGACCCATTGTTTTTCCCTTGATGTGCGCCATCAGAAATTTCGGGTCATATCATACTTATTGAAGAAGTCCCGGCGGAACTCCTCGAAGCGATCCTCCTCGATGGCCTTGCGGATGCGCTCCATCAGGCGCAGCAGATAGCGCAGGTTGTGGATGGTCGCCAGCCGCCCGCCGGTGATCTCCCCAGCCTTGAGCAGGTGGCGGATGTAGGCGCGGGAATAATTGCGGCAAGCATAGCAATCGCAGCCCTCTTCGATCGGCCCAAAGTCGTGCGCATACTGTGCATTGCGGATGACGAGGCGGCCGCTGTCCGTAAAGCAGGTGCCGTTGCGGGCAATGCGGGTTGCCAGCACGCAGTCAAACATATCCACGCCGCGATACACGCCCTCCACCAGACAGTCCGGGCTGCCCACGCCCATCAGATAGCGCGGCTTGTTCTCCGGCATATGCGGCATGAGCGCATCGAGCATATCGTACATGATCGGCTTGGGCTCGCCAACGGAGAGACCGCCGATGCCGTAGCCCGGGAAATCCATATCCGCCAGCGTCTTGGCGCTCTCAATGCGCAGATCCTCATAGAACGCACCCTGCACGATGCCGAACACCGCCTGATCCTCCCGCGTGTGATGCTCCTTGCAGCGCTTGGCCCAGCGGTGCGTGCGGTGCATGGCCTCCATCGCAGTCTTGTGATCGCAGGGATACGGCGAGCAGACGTCAAACGCCATGGCGATGTCGCTGCCCAGCGCCTGCTGAATATCCATGGAGGTTTCCGGGCCGATGAACATCTTGCTGCCATCCAGATGGCTGCGGAAATGCACGCCCTCCTCCTTGATCTTGCGCAGGCTCGCCAGCGAAAAGACCTGGAATCCGCCGGAGTCTGTGAGAATCGGGCGATCCCAGCTCATGAACCGGTGCAGACCGCCTGCCTCGCGGATCAGCTCCTCACCGGGGCGGATGTGCAGGTGATAGGTATTGGAGAGGATGATCTGCGAGCCGATCTCCTTGAGTTCACGCTCCGTCATCGCCTTCACGGTGGCCTGCGTGCCTACCGGCATGAAGATGGGTGTCTGGATATCGCCATGGGGCGTATGGACGACGCCACGGCGGGCGTGCGTCTTGGCGTCCTTTTTGACGAGATCAAAGGTGACAGGTGAAGCCATCGTATTCGATCCTTTCTTTTTAATCCTTATACTGTTTTGCATCTTGAATTGTCAAGTCAAGTGCAACAGCGTATTGAAGAACACCTCAAAGGGAGACTTCCAGTCGAGGCATTTGCGTGGACGTCGATTGAGTTTGGCAATGAAGGCTGCGA
>JAXJLD010000098.1:0-1995 GCA_036297385.1 Christensenellales bacterium
CATCATCATGTGGCTGATTGGCAAGCGCGACGTCAAGCAGATTCTGCTCGTCTCCATTCTCGTTCCGCTGCTGATGTGGCTGGTATTCTACAAGCTGCTCACCGTCAATATCCCGATGGGCGTTCTCGATCCCCTCAAGAACCTCATTGACATGATTTAAGAAGGAGGCACTTGTATGAATTGGAGCTTGCTTTTCCAGAGTTACGGTGCGGTGTTCTTTGACCCGCAGGTGCTGCTGATGACGCTGCTGGGTGCTGCCGGCGGCATTCTGCTGGGTGCAATTCCCGGCATGACTGCGACGATGGGCGTCGCGCTGCTGATTCCCTTCTCCTTCGGCATGGAGCTGATTCCGTCCATCGGCCTGCTGCTGGGCATCTACTGCGGCGGTATGTACGGCGGTTCCATCTCCGCCATCCTGATTCACGCCCCGGGTACACCGTCGGCCGCTGCCACGCTGCTGGACGGCTATCCGATGTGCCAGAAGGGACAGGCGGGCAAGGCGCTCTCCATCGCCATGTTTGCCTCCTTCTGCGGCGGTGTAATCGGCGCGCTGGTGATGACCTTCCTCTCCCCGCTCGTTGCGGATGTGGCGATGGAATTCACTTCCGCCGAAATGTTGATGCTGGCGGTGTTCGGTCTCTCCGTCATCGTTGCCATCTCCGGTCAGTCCATTGCCAAGGGCCTGATCTCCGCATTCTTCGGTATGCTGATCTGTACGGTAGGCATGGACCCGACCTACTCCGCCAAACGCTTCACCTTCGGCGTAAAGCCGCTGTACTCCGGCCTTCAGTTCATCCCGGTGCTGATCGGTCTGTTCGCGGTCTCCGAGATCATCGCAGGCGTGGAGCGCATCATCAACGGCGAAGAGAAGCAGGAAAAGTCGAACGAAAAGATCACCGAAGTGCTGCCGAACTTCGCGACCATCCGCCAGATCTGGCCGCAGGTCATCTCCGGCGGTCTGATCGGCACGTTCATCGGCGCCATTCCGGGCGCGGGCGGCGATATCGCTGTGTTCGTCTCCTACGGCTTCAACAAGAGCTTCAGCAAGCATCCTGAACTGTGGGGCACGGGCATCCCGCAGGGCATCGCTTCTACCGAGTCTGCCAACAACGGCTGCTCCGGCGGCGCGATGATCCCGCTGCTGTCCCTCGGCGTTCCGGGCGATGCGGTCACGGCCATCATCCTCGGCGCGTTCATCATGAAGGGCATCCAGCCCGGCCCGACGATGTACGTCGAAAAGCTGGACACCGTGTACTGCGTATTCGCCGCGCTGATGCTGGCCAACCTCGCCATGCTGGTCGTCGGCTGCCTGGGCGTTCGCTTCTTTGCGAAGATCGTCTCGGTAGAAAAGAAGATCCTCTACCCGATCATCCTTGTCATCTCCCTCCTCGGCGCATTCTCCATCAACAAGAACGTGTTCGACGTGGGCGTGTGTGTCGCTTTCGGCATCATCGGCTGGCTGATGAACAAGTTTGAGTTCCCGCTCAGCCCGATCCTGCTGGCCCTCATTCTCGGACCGATGTGCGAACAGAACTTCGTCCGCTTCATGGATCTCAACGGCGGCAACTTCATGGCGATTACAGGCCGTCCGATTGCCATTGGCTTCTTCGTTGTTGCCGTGGCCGTTGTGCTGTTCTCCATCTGGAATCAGAAGAAGATCAACAAGCGTGAGGCTGAAGCACGCAAGGCTGCGCACCAGAAGTAAGCAACAAAAAAAGAAGTCGTCCGAAACAGACGGCTTCTTTTTTGTGTTCTGATGCTGTTATGCAAATAACTTCATACAGCGCGAAGCGAAGAAGGGGTTTTGAAATCCCCAAGCGGGGCTTGCGCTGGCAGTCCCAACACATTCCTTAATGGCGAAGCCATTCAGGCAAAGCTATCCGGAGCGAAGCGAAGAAGGGAGTCTGAGGGACAGCCTCCCTCAGGCAGGTTTGGGCGGCAGCCCAACGTATCTCCGAAACCCTTTATGCAAAGCCGTCAGGGAGCGAAGCGTGA
>JAXJLD010000099.1:0-12078 GCA_036297385.1 Christensenellales bacterium
CGGTCTACGATTGAAACGGGTTCAATTTGAGTAAAAGGGTTTAGATGCAAAATAGCATAAATACATGGCTGCTTCTATCAAGAAACAGCATCCATGCCGAAGCCTGTGCCCGAAGTCAATCGAACAATCCATGACAAGCGCATTTGGATTTGAGCGCGGGCTTACAGCTCGTTGATAGTTGCGGTGATCGGCATGGCGCAGATGCGCTTGGAAGGGGCCAGCGGGGCGAGAAGCGAAATGCCCACAAGCAGCGCCAAGATGCAGCCGATGGATGCGGCGGGAAGCTGCCATGCAAGACCCCAATAGTGAGTAATCATCATGGTATAGAGGAATCGGTGCAGGGGCAAGCCCAGCCCGCATCCCGCAAGGAATCCCAGCAGGGTATAGGCGGCGGCCTCTGCGACGATCATCCGTTGAATCTGCCGCCCATCCATGCCCACAGCGCGCATGGCACCATATTGCTTTGTCCGCGCGGAGACGCTCATGGAAATGCTGTTGACCGTATGGATGACGGTAATCAGCGTAATCACGGCAAGGAATCCGTAGACAAACAGACAGAACATATAGTATGTGTTTTTGGTGTCGCGGTTCAGCGCCGTTCGGTCATAGAAGCGATAGCGCCCTTCGGCTAAGGCGTAAAGCTCGCTGATGTTCTGTACGGTGGCGTTCTTGGAGAGCTGTACGTCCAAGGCCGCATAGGCGTGCTGCCCTGTGATTGCCTCAAACAAGGCTTCGGAACAAATCACCGTGGGAATATCGGAGGTATCAAAGGGGCTGTCATTGAGCACGCCTGCGACGGTGAGTGTCGTCTGCGCCAGCTCGATGGGGTCGCCCACCTTTAAGGTGTTGCTCTTGTCAAATACCGTCAGCACCCCTCGGCCTTCCATCACAGCAGAGAGATCGCCGTCCACCAAATCGTCTGCTGCCCACGAAAACTGCTGTTCATCGTAGGAGATCAGGTCGATCTGCCCGGAACGGCCTTCATAGAAGGCTGGCACACTCTGATACATTCGGCCAAACGCGCGCTGGACATAGGGCAGGCTTTGGATATCCTCGGCAAAGCGCTTCTCAATTTCGCAGGAAGCGTCGGGAGTCATGTAAAAGACATCCGGCGCATAGGGCTTCAAGGGCTCCAGCGCGATGTTGACCCATTGGAGCAGCACGGAAAAGCTCAGGATCAGGATGATGCTCAGCGCAAAAGAACCCGTCATGAGCAGCAGATTGGAGGGGGAGGATGTGGCATGGTGAATCCCTAAGGCCGTCTCAATGTGCAGGCGGCTTTTTTTGACGGGGCGGAAAACACGCTTCTTTTCGGGCAGGTTTCCGGTGACGGCTGCGACCGGAGAGACGCGGGCCGCGCGTCTTGCGGGCGAGATGGAGGACAGCAGCACGGTCAAAATGCCGACCAATATGCCGCTGACCATGCCAACGGTGCTCACCCCGAACAGCGGAAACTGCGCAAATTCATCGCCCGCACCGAAATGGAGGGCGGCGCAGAGCAGCCATGTGACCACAATGCCGCCGATGACACCGATCGGAATGGCTGTTTTGCACCAGTACAGCGCTTCGAGCTGGACGATGCGCATGATCTGCGCCCGGCTTGCGCCGATGCAGCGAAGCATACCGAAAAACTGCGTGCGCTCTGCGGTTCTGCTGTTCAGGCTCCCGGCAATCATCAGGACACCGGCGGCCAGAACCATCGCAAACAGGATGGCGGCGACCAGATACATACCCATGATGTAAGAATCGCTGCTCAATCCCGTAACGCCCAGCAGCGCTGCATTTTCGGAAAGCGTTTCGTCAGTCAGGCCATAGGTTTCGCGCAGCGCCGCAATCGTCCTTCGGATGGGCGTGTGCTTGGCAAAACGGATGAAGCAAACGGGCGCAAGCGCACTGCTTTCTGTCTGAGCGAGACGAACAAAGGAATCCCATCTCAGGAAAGCGCCCGCAACATCCGCGTTGGTGGAGAGGGTCGCGTCCCCGCCGAAACCGCAAATCGTATAGGAATGTGCGCCGGAAGGGGTGTGCAGCGTGACCGAATCGCCGATATTCAGTGAGAGCATGGCTTTGGTGCGGTCGGAGAGCAGGATTTCGTCGGCCTTGACAGGGAAACGCCCCTCGCTCAAGCTGTTATAGATGTCGGTGAGCAGCGCACTATCGCCGCCCACGATGACGCAGGGCTTTCCGTTGATCGAATAATCCTCATCCAGACGGTAGTTCAGCCCGTCATAGCGGGAGAAGGCCGCGATGTTCGCTTGCCTTGTGATTTGCTCAAGCTGCTGCTCGTCAAGGGCTTTGAGCTGGATGTGCCAGTTGCCGTGCTTCTCGATAAGCCGGGTTGTCTCCATGCGGATCGCCATATCCGCCATGCTGAAAATCGTCGTCACCAGCAGCACGGAGATGACGATGCACAGCAGGGTCATGCGGTTCTGGCGCTTGCGCACCCTGGCGGAAATGGGAATCAGGCTCAGGTAGCTCTTCATCTCCGTCATCCCCGGCACCTCCCGAAATCGGTCAGCACGCCGTCGGAAACCTGCATCACGCGGTCTGCCGTCTGTGCGATGCTGCGGTTGTGGGTAATCATCAGGATGGTCTGTTCGTAGGTGCGGGATGCCTCCCTGAGCAGCGCGATGACCTCGCTGCTGTTCTGCGTGTCCAGATTGCCGGTCGGTTCGTCCGCCAGAATCAGGGCCGGGCGGGTGATGAGGGCGCGCCCGATCGCCACGCGCTGCTGCTGGCCACCGGAAAGCTGGCTGGGCACATGGCGGCGGCGTGTGTCAAGCCTCAGCACGCGCAGCAGCTCCTCCAGATACGCCGGATCGGGGCGCTGGTGATCCAGCAGTAGCGGGAAGAGGATGTTCTGCTCCACGGTCAATTCGGGAATGAGGTTGAACGCCTGAAAGATGAAGCCGATGTTCCGGCGGCGAAAGACGGTCAGGCGCTTGTCGTCCATGGAAAACACGTCCCGGCCGTCGATGCATACCTGCCCGGCTGTCGGCGTATCCAGCCCGCCGATCAGGTTCAGCAGCGTGCTCTTGCCGGAGCCGGATTCACCGACGATGGCGACATATTCGCCCTTGGGAACGGAGAAACTGACGTCCCTGAGCGCGTTTACAGCGGTTTCGCCGCTGCCGTAAGTTTTGCAAAGATGCTGTACCTGCAATAGATCCTGCATGAAGATTCCTCGCTTTCAATCGCTTGTCTGTACAGGCGTATCCTGCCTGTATGGAAAAGCATAGCACGCCAGCCTTACACGCGCCTTACTGTCAGATTACAATTTTGTAGGAATCAGAAATGTGAGGGCGAAGCGCGTTCCTTGGCCCGGCGTGCTGTCCACCTCGATGGTGCCGTGATGCGCCTCGATGATGGCCTTGCTCAGCGGCAGTCCCAGCCCCAAGCCCTGATGATCCTGCGAAAAGCGGCTGCGGTAAAAGCGCTTGAAGATGTGCGGCAGATCCTCCGGGTGGATGCCGCAGCCATCGTCCGCGATGATGACCTGAACGCTGCCGGACAGCGCACGCCACGAGATGCGGACGGAAGCGCCGGCAGACGTGTGGTCAAGCGCATTCTTGACGAGGTTCGAGAGGGCTTCCGTCAGCCAGACGCGGTCGCAGAGCAGGCATACATCGTCGCCGCCGGAGAGGGACAGCGTCTTTTGCTCCTGCTGGGCGCGGCAGGCAAAGTGCATCTCCACATCCCGGAGTATGTCGGCCACGTTTTCGCGCCGCTTGTCAAGGATGAGCGTGCCTGCGTCCAGCTTGGCGATTTTCAGCAGATTCTGCACCAGCGTTTCCATGCGGTCCAGCTCCTTCTCCGACCATGCGGACAGCTCCCGCACGGCGGCTGCATCCTGCGGATCGGCCTGAAGGAGGCCGTTGTAGATGTTCAGCGCCGCCAGCGGCGTTTTGAGCTGGTGGGATATGTCGGAGATGGTGCTTTTGAGGAACGCTTTGTCGCGTGTTTCGTTGGACAGGTGCGCCGCATAGACCGATGCCAGCGCATTGACGGCCTGAAACAGCCGGAACAGCGTGCCTTCCTCATCGCACGCGATGCGGGCATCCGCATCGCCGGCGAGCATGACGTGAAGCTGTGCGATGGCCTGCTCCATGCGCACCTCCTGCCTGCGGAAATACAGCAGGCAGACGGCAAGCAGCGCACACGCTGTGGCGAGCGCGAGCAGCACCAGCATCAGCGCGAGATACGGGGCGAAGGTGAGCGCCCAGCCCGCCGCCAGCAGGAGGGGCAGCAGTGCGATGGCCAGAAGCGCAAGCGTAAAGTGCCGGATATCGGCCTGTACCAGAGCATTCATGGTGCGCCTCCATTCAGCACATTCCACTTGTAGCCCATGCCGCGAACCGTCACCAGCATACGGGGCTGGCTGGGATCGTCCTCCACCTTCATGCGCAGGCGGCGTATGTAGACGGTCAGGGCGCTGCTCTCGATGAAATCTCCCTCGCAGTCCCAGAGTCGGGCGAGGATCTGCTCGCGGGTCAGCACGGCGTTGGGGTGCTGCATGAACAGGCAGAGCAGCTTGTATTCGGCGGCGGTCAGCTCCAGCGGCAGGCCGTTTTTGTAGGCCGCGGCCTGAAGCGGAAGCAGGCGGATGCCGTTGGATTGCAGGGCTTCACCATCGGTGCGGAAGTCCTTGGTGCGCCGCAGCAGCGCGTGAACCCGGGAGAGCAGCACACCGAGCTTGAAGGGCTTGGTGATGTAGTCGTCGCCGCCGATGTCCAGCCCCATGACGATATCCGTCTCCTCGTCGGATGCGGTCAGGAAGATGATGGGCACCTTGGAGACCTGGCGCACCCGGCTGCAAAACGCAAAGCCCGTGCCGTCGGGCAGGGACACATCCAGCACGAGCAGATCATACGAACCGGCGGTGAACAGCGCGTCCGCCTCCTGAATGGTGCGGGCGACGTTCAGCGCGAAGCCCTCTTTCTTGAATGCGAAGGACAGACCGGCGATCAGGCTCAGATCGTCCTCCAGAAGGAGAATGGTGTCCATGCTTGTCGCTCCTTTCCATGGGGGATATGCCCATATTGTAGCGATATTGCGCGGGAATGTCCACAGGCTTCGCGCTTATCGCCCGCTGCAATCAGAAAACAGCATTGTTTTGTGTTTTCTCAAAAAATAAACAGCCCGCGCGGCGGTTTCTGCGCGGGCTGTTGGGCATATGGGGCGCTCACCGTGCCGTCAGGCAGGCGAGCACTTTTTCATAATTCTCCGGCTTATGCGGAAATGTGCAGCCGGAGCAGTCCTTGATGGTCTTGCCGCCGACGTCGATGAAGCGCGGCGTGCCGGGACAATGCGGCAGGCTGTGCAGCGGGCAGTAGCAGAACAGGCAGTTGATCTCCTCAAGCCCCTCGTGGCAGGGGTAGTAGGCGCACGCCTTGTTGCAGAAGAATGCGGAAGAGGGCTGCGTCATAGAACCTCCTTATTGCTTGGCAATCTGCGGTATGCGCCGCAGCAGGTTGGAGATGGGGCGGTAGAGCGTGAGCATGATGACAAAGTTGCTCACGCCGTGAATGACATCATAGGGGATGCCGGCGACCCACCATGCAAACATATGCCGCAGTCCCTGCGCAAGCCCGCCGCCCGCCGCGCCGATGAAAAAATACGGCACGGCGCACAAGAGCCCGAACGACAGGCCGAATGTGCCGGATACGCAGGCCCAGAACAGCGCGGAATCCACACGAGAAAAAGCGCGCGTGAGGAGTGCCAGCAGTGGCCAGACATACAGGTACATCAGCCACCATAGCCCAAAGCCATAGATCAGGCCTTCGATGAGGATGAATGCAGGGATGACGAAGAACGTCAGGCTGCCAAAATGCAGCGTGAAGAGGATCAGCAGAAAGCTGGTCATCTCCACATTGGGAATGCCCTGCAAAACGAGCTTGAGCGCCTCGATGAGCGCAATCATCAGCCCGACGGT
Source organism: Christensenellales bacterium (assembly GCA_036297385.1). Lineage (GTDB taxonomy): Bacteria > Bacillota > Clostridia > Christensenellales > Aristaeellaceae > Ventricola. The sequence goes on from JAXJLD010000099.1 coordinate 5,933, forward strand.
GGCGACTTTCTGCGCAGCGGATGGGCGCGTCACTTGGTGTAGGCGATCACAAAAGCGTCGCCGTCCTCGACGGGCTGCTGATCCACGCCGTAATTGCAGTATTCGCCGTTGACGCTGAAGCTCCAGTATGCGCCGTTGGTGTTATAATCGGCGGTTTCGCCGTTGACGGTCGTCACCATCAGGCCGTACTGGCCTTCCGTGCCGCTGAACTCCAGCCCTTCGGTTTCTTCCATCGCCTGACGCAGGTAGTCCGCGTCGGTCTTGAGGCTGTACTGCGTGGATTCGCTCAGGGAATTGAGCACCTCGATGGTGATGGCCTTGCTGCCTGCCACGGGCTTTTCGCTGAAGTGGAAATAGACGGCGATCATCGCGACGACGACAAGGAGGAGGGCAAGAAGAGCCAACGCCTTTTTGGCGATGGAGCGGCGCGTGCTGTTGGTGTTTTCGTTCATGGAAATCGTCCTTTCTGATGTAGGCTGTGGGGAAACATGGCGCAAGGACAGAGGCGCTGCCATGCTTCCTGCCCGATATGAAAAGACCTGCGCAAAAAAACGCAGGCCAAAAACACTCATCCAAGGCGGACGCATATGTTTTCAGCCAATGGCTCGTGGCTGAGCAACTTCGCCCGCGGCAGGTCTTCTGGCTCGGCGATCGGCGCTCTGCTCCGTCTTCCCGGGCGCTGCCCAGTGACGCATATGGAGCAGAACTCCCGCCTTACAGCGACGAGTTCGCGCAGGATTTGCACCTGCTTCCCTTTTCACCCGAGCGCGGCTCTGCCGCCCCGGACACCGTGGACGCTCTGTTCACTTGTGGACATCATAACACATTTGCCGCCCGCTGTCAAAACCGAACAGCGGAGAAATTTTGCAAAAACCCTTTACAAATTGCGGAAAAGCGGGTATCATATTCAAGTATATTGCAAAACGCGAACGAGACAGGACGCTGCCGCGGCAAACGCACAGAGAGCCGGAGAAGGGTGCAATTCCGGACGGGAGGCGCGGTCAGAGATCACCTGTCCAGCGGCTGCGCCGAAGAAAGGGTAGGCGCGGACGGCAGGCCCCGTTACGGCGCAATGAAGTGGGCATGGGCTCGGCTTTTCCGGCTTGACGGAGGGCACCTGTGTCAATTTGGGTGGTACCGCGAGCAGCCTCGTCCCAATGGGATGAAGGCTGCTTTTCATTATTTCCGAAAGTGAGGAGCTCACGATGTACCAGAAGGTTTCAACCGACATGAACTTTGTCGCCCGCGAGGAGGAGATTGTCAAGTTCTGGCGGGACAACGATGTGTTCAAAAAGAGCGTCGCCCTGCGCAAGGGTGCGCCGACCTTTACGTTCTTTGATGGCCCGCCCACAGCCAACGGCAAGCCGCACATCGGCCATGTGGAGACGCGCGCATTCAAAGACCTCATTCCGCGCTACCGCACGATGAAGGGCTTCGACGTGCTGCGCAAGGCGGGCTGGGATACCCACGGCCTGCCGGTGGAGCTGGAGGTCGAGAAGATGCTGGGGCTGGACGGCAAGCCGCAGATCGAGGAATACGGCATCGAGCCGTTCATCAAGGAGTGCAAGAAGTCCGTCTGGAAGTACAAGACGGAGTGGGAGGAAATGTCCGAGCGCGTGGGCTACTGGGTGGACATGGAGAACCCGTACATCACCTATGACGACAACTACATCGAGTCCGAATGGTGGTCGCTCAAGGAGATCCACAAGAAGGGGTTGCTCTACAAGGGCCACAAGATCGTGCCGTACTGCCCGCGCTGCGGCACCGCGCTGTCCTCCCATGAGGTGGCGCAGGGCTACAAGAACGTGAAGGAGACCTCCGCCTATGTCCGCTTTGCGGTCAAGGGTGAGGAGAACACCTTCCTGCTGGCTTGGACGACCACGCCGTGGACGCTGCCCAGCAACCTTGCGCTGTGCGTGAACCCGCACGATATGTACGCCAAGTTCCGCGTGGACGGCCAGACCATCATCATGGCCAAGGCGCTCATCGACGCGATCTACCCGGACAAGGAGATCGAGATGATCGCCGAGATGCCGGGCTGCGAGCTGCGCGGCATGGAGTATGTCCCGCTGTTTGACTTTGCGGTGGGCAAGCTCAAGAAGAAGGCGTGGTTCGTGGTATGTGATGAGTATGTCACCATGAGCGACGGCACCGGCATCGTCCACATCGCGCCGGCCTACGGCGAGGACGACTACCGCGTCTGCCGCGAGAACGACGTGCCGTTTGTCAACTTTGTGGATGCGCAGGGCTGCATGACCGCGGAGACCAAGTGGCCGGGCGTGTTCGTCAAGGACGTGGACGCGCTGGTGCTGGAGGATCTCAAGGAGCGCGGCCTGCTGTTTGCCGCCGTTCCGTTTGCGCATGACTATCCGTTCTGCTGGCGCTGTGATACGCCGCTGATCTACTATGCCCGTGAGAGCTGGTTCGTCAAGATGACCGCCATGCGCGATCAGCTTCTCAAGAACAACCGCGCTGTCAACTGGATGCCGGAGAACATCAAGGAAGGCCGCATGGGCAACTTCCTGGAGAACGTCATCGACTGGGGCCTCTCCCGCGAGCGCTACTGGGGCACGCCGCTGCCGGTGTGGACGTGCGAGTGCGGTCACATCCATGTGATCGGCTCCAAGCAGGAGCTGCGCGAGATGGCGACCACCGAGATCGGTGAGATCGAGCTGCACCGCCCGTACATCGACGGCGTGGTGCTGCGCTGCCCGGAGTGCGGCGGCGAGATGCACCGCGAGAAGGAGGTCATCGACTGCTGGTACGATTCCGGCTCCATGCCCTTCGCGCAGTGGCACTATCCGTTTGAGAACAAGGAGCAGTTTGAGCGCCGCTTCCCGGCGAACTTCATCTCCGAGGCCATCGACCAGACCCGCGGCTGGTTCTACACGCTGCTGGCCATCTCCACCTGCCTGTTTGACACCAACCCGTTTGAGAACTGCGTGGTCATGGGCCATGTGCAGGACAAGGACGGCCAGAAGATGAGCAAGCACAAGGGCAACACGGTCAACCCGTGGGATGTGCTCAACGCGCAGGGCGCGGACGCGGTGCGCTGGTTCTTCTACAACAGCGTTTCCCCGTGGCTGCCCAAGCGCTTCCATGCCAAGGCGATCGAGGAGAGCCAGCGCAAGTACATGGGCACGCTGTGGAATACCTATGCGTTCTTCATCCTCTATGCCGAGATCGACCAGTTTGATCCCAAGGCGCATCCGCTTGACAAGGTGGAGCTGACGCTGATGGACAAGTGGGCGCTCTCCCGCCTGAACACGCTGGTGCGCAACGTGGATGCGCATCTGGAAAACTACCGCATCACCGAGGCCTCCCGCGAGATGGTGGACTTCGTGGACGATCTGTCCAACTGGTACGTCCGCCGCAGCCGCGAGCGCTTCTGGGGCAAGGGCATGGCGGGCGATAAGGAAGCCGCGTTCGCCACGCTGTACCACATTCTGGAGACCATGTCCCGCCTGACCGCGCCGTTCACGCCGTTCATGGCGGAGAATATGTACCGCAACCTCGTCTGCTCCGTGGACAAGGATGCGCCGATCTCCGTCCACCTGACCGATTTCCCGGTCTGCGATGCGTCCATGATCGACCCCGAGCTGGAGGAGAACATGAAGGCGCTGCTGAGCGTGGTGATGCAGGGCCGCGCCGCGCGTGCGGAGTCCGGCATGAAGGTGCGCCAGCCGCTGGCGAAGATGCTGGTATCCGGCGCGTCGTTCCCGGAGTCCCTGTGCGAGCTGGCGGAGGACGAGCTGAACGTGAAGGCCGTCGAATTCACCGACGACACCGCCGCGTTCATGACCTATCAGCTCAAGCCGCAGATGCGCACGCTGGGCAAGAAGTACGGCAAGCTGCTCAAGGCCATCGGCGAGAAGCTGGCGACGCTGGACGGCAACGAGGTCGTCGCTAACTTTGAAGCGGGCAACACGCTGACCTTCGAGCTGGACGGCACGCAGGTCGTTCTGGAGAAGGAGGACGTGCTCACCGCGCCGATGAAGAAGCCGGGCTATGTGGTGGCGACCGACCGCGACGTGACTGTGGCGCTGGATACGCGCCTTGACGAAGCGCTGATCGCTGAGGGCTTTGCCCGCGAGGTGGTTTCCAAGCTGCAGACGATGCGCAAGGAGGCCGACTTCGAGGTGACCGACCGCATCCTCGTCACCGTCAAGACCGAGGACGAGAAGCTCGCCGCCATTGTCGCGGAGAATGCGGAGTCCATCAAGGCGGGCGTGCTGGCGCTGGATGTGGCGCTGGGCGAGGCCGCCGAGGGCGCGTACACGAAGGACTGGAGCATCAACGGCGTGGCCGCTACGCTCTCCGTCCGCAAGGCCTAATTTCCCATCATACTCTTTGCGCCCTCAGGGCGCCGGGGATTGCTCTCCGGCGCCCGGGCGCAATTCTTTGGTTATATGAATATCATGAAAAAGATTGTGATTGCCGGCGCGGGCTCCTACCACTTTGCCCCCGCCATTTTGGAGGACCTCTTCGTGCGCTGGCGCACGCCGGTCGAGGTGTGGATGGTGGACAGCGATCTGGATATGGCAGAGCTGTCCGCGCGCGGCGCGCAGGCGCTGGCGCGCGCATTTGGCTGCGAGGCGCGGTTTTATTACACCACGCAGCTCAGCAAGGCGACGTTCTCTGCGGACGCGGTCATCTTCTGCGCCGATTTTCTGGATGAAGAGGCGTGGAAAAAGGATCTCAAGGCGCTGGACGACGTGGGGCTGTACAAGCAGGCGCGTCTGCGCGGCGGCGTGGGCGGCGCGATGCAGACCCTGCGCGTGCTGGACTTCATGACCGATCTGGCGACGCAGATGAGCGAGGAATGCCCGGATGCACCGCTCATCGTCTGCGACAGCGGCTTTGGCGGCGTGCAGCTCGCGCGTACCTGCGAGTGCGCACAGCGTTTCTGCGGCGTGCGCACGCTGGGCGTAAGCGGCGTGACCGAACAGACGCGCAAGCGGCTGGCGCTGTACCTCGATGTGAAGGAGGACGACCTTGACGTGACCTGCGCGGGCCTGAATAACTTCGCGTGGGTGACGCGGCTGTTTGACTGCCGCAGGGAAAAGGATCTGATTCCGCGCTGCATGAAGGAGATGCAGGAGGACAGCCGCGAAGCGCTGTCCAGCCAGTACATCGACTGGTACGGCGCGATTCCGGCAGGTGAGCGCGTGATGCAGTATGAGCTGCTGGCCGATACGGAGCTGAGTCCGCGCAAGACGGTGCTGCTCTCCGGCGTGGGGCTGGCGGACTATGAGCTGCGCAAGCGCAATCTGGCGATGCTGGCCGTGCATGGGCCGCTTTCGCCCAAGGGCGCACAGGCGTGGGGACAGATCCGCACCAGCGGCTTGCAGAGTGCACGCCCGGTGGAGATCCTGCGTGCGCTGTGGGGAGAGGGCGACTGCCATGTGGACAGCCTTTCCATGCCCTGTGACGGCGCGGTGGACGGCGTTGCACCGGGGCGCTTTGTGGAGTGCCCGGCGACGGTGACCAAGGACGGCGTGCGCGGCGAGCATACCGAGCTGCCGGTGGAGCTGCACGACCTGATGGGGCAGCTCAGCCTGTGCAACGTGCTGTATGCCGAGGCGGCCTGCTCCGGCAGCCGCATTGCGCTGCGCGAGGCGATGGAGATTGATCCGGCGCTGACAGGCGTGGATTTGCTCTATACAGAGGGCGTGCTTTCTGATATGATGGAAGCACAGAAGGAAAAGCTCAAGCGCTTTTTCTGATGCTTTGCACGGCGGCTTGTGATTGCCGCGAAGCGAAGAAGGGGTTTGGGGATGAAATCTCCAAGCAGGTTTAGGGCGGCAGCCCAGAGCGATGTTTTGCATGGCAGCGTGCTGTTGCCGCGAAGCGAAGAAGGGAGTCCGAGGGATGAATCCCTCGGGCGGGTTTCAGGGCGGCAGCCCAGAGCGACGCTTTGCGCGGCGGCGTGCTGTCGCCGAGAAGCGAAGAAGGGGTTTGGGGACGAAATCCCCAAGCAGGTTTCAGGGCGGCAGCCCTGAGCGATGTTCTGCATGGCGGCGTGCTGTCGCCGCGAAGCGAAGAAGGGGTTTGGGGATGAAATCCCCAAGCGGGTTTCAGGGCGGCAGCCCAGAGCGATGTTCTGCATGGCGGCGTGCTGTCGCCGCGAAGCGAAGAAGGGAGTC
>JAXJLD010000100.1:0-18807 GCA_036297385.1 Christensenellales bacterium
AAGGGATGACGGATGAGGTCTACGTTAGGGCTGCCGCCTAAAACCCGCTTGGGGATTTCATCTCCAACCCCCTTCTTCGCTTCACGCTGAATAAAAGATACACCGTATAATCATATTGGGTGCCTATGATGCTATTCCATTTTTATCAAAAGGAGCCGACGGGGGCAAACCCATCGGCTCCCAACGCAGGCTCAGCGTTCAGTCTGCCCTCAGCAGCGCGCGCTTTCGCCTACGCACAGAACATTTGCGAGAGCGGCGTTAAACCTCGCCATCCTCTTGGTTATCTACCGGCATCTCCTCGCCGGACATTTCCTCTTCCGGCTCCTCTTCCTCGCGCTCGGCAGTCGTCACGCCGACGATTCGGCGCTCATCCTCCACGCGCATGACGCGCACGCCCTGCGCAACGCGGCCAATGACGGAAATCCCCTCCACCGGCATACGGATGATGGTGCCATCATCGGTGATGAGCATGATATCCTCCTGCTCATCCACCAGCATCTGCGCCGCCATCAGACCCGTCTTGTCCGTCAGGCGCATGGCGAGCACACCCTTGCCGCCGCGGGACTGCGTGCGGAATTCCTCGATAGCCGTCCGCTTGCCATAGCCGTTCTGCGTGATGGCGAGGACGTGCTTGCCCTCTTCCACCTTCGCCACGGAGATGACCTCGTCGCCCTCCGCCAGATCAATGGAGCGCACGCCCATGGAATTGCGGCCCATCGGGCGGACGTCATTCTCGCTGAAGCGAATGGCCTGGCCCATGCGGGTCGCCATCATCAGCTCGCTGTCTCCCTGCGTCAGCTCCACGCCGATCAGCTCGTCGTCCTCGCGCAGCACAATGGCGATCAGACCCATCTTGCGCAGGTTGGCAAACTCCTCGCTTCCGGTCTTTTTAATCAGGCCGTTGCGGGTAGCCATCACCAGATAACCCTCTTCGCGCTCCTTGGGCAGCGGAATCATCGCCGTCACCTTCTCACCGCCATCAAGCTGCAGCAGGTTGACGATGGCCGTGCCGCGTGCGGTGCGCCCAGCCTCCGGGATCTCGTAGCCCTTGAGGCTGTACACACGTCCCTTGTTGGTGAAGAACATGATTTCCGCATGGGTGGAGGTCACCAGCAGCTTCTCTGCGTAGTCCTCCTCGCGCGTGGTCATGCCCATGACGCCCTTGCCGCCGCGGTTCTGGCTGCGGTAGGTCGCGCACGGGATGCGCTTGACGTAGCCATAGTGCGTCAGCGTCACCACCACGTTATCCTCCTGAATGAGATCCTCCGGGTCGATTTCACCATCCATGGTGGTAATCTCCGTGCGGCGCTCGTCGGCGTACTTCTCCTTGATCGCCAGAATCTCATCGCGCACAATGCCCAGCACCAGCTTTTCATCCGCCAGCACGGCGCGCAGGTAAGCGATAGTCTTTTCCAGCTCGGCGTATTCTTCCTGAAGGCGCTCGCGTTCCAAACCCGTCAGGCGCGCCAGACGCATATCCAGAATCGCCTGCGCCTGCTTATCCGACAGGCCGAAGCGCTCCATGAGCTGTGCCTTCGCCACGCCGGTATTCGCGCTGCTGCGGATGATGCGCACAACCTCGTCGATGTTGTCCAGCGCAATCAGCAAGCCTTCCAGCAGGTGAGCACGCGCCTCGGTCTTGTCCAGATCGTAGCGCGTCCTGCGGGTAATGACGTCCTTCTGATGCTCCAGATAGTGATAGAGCATCTCCCGCAGGGTCAGCACCTTCGGTTCGCCGTCCACCAGCGCCAGCATAATCGCACCGAACACGTCCTGCATCTGCGTGTGCTTATACAGATAATTGAGCACCACGGCGGCGTTCACGTCGCGCTTGAGCTCAATGACAATGCGCATACCCTCGCGGTCGCTCTCGTCGCGGATATCGCTGATGCCCTCCAGACGCTTGTCATGCACCAACTCCGCAATCTTCGTCACCAGCGCGGCCTTGTTGACCATGTAGGGGATCTCGGTAACGATGATGCGCTGACGGTTGTTGGGCATCGGCTCCACATCCGTCTTGGCGCGCACCACAATGCGGCCCCGACCGGTGGTATAGGTGTCATAAATGCCACGCCGGCCCAGAATCAGACCGCCAGTCGGGAAGTCCGGGCCCTTGATGCACTCCATCAGCTCCTGATTGGTCGCATCCGGGCAGTCAATGAGCTTCACCACACCGTCGATGACCTCACCGAGATTGTGCGGCGGGATGTTGGTCGCCATGCCCACAGCGATACCGGAAGAGCCATTGACCAGCAGGTTCGGGTAGCGGCTGGGCAGCACACAGGGCTGCATGAGCGTTTCATCGAAGTTCGGCGCAAAGTCCACCGTTTCCTTGTCGATGTCTGCCAGCATCTGCATATTGATCTTGCTCATGCGTGCCTCGGTGTATCGCATGGCAGCCGCGCCGTCTCCATCCACGGAGCCGAAGTTGCCCTGCCCCTCCACCAGCGGATAGCGCGTAGCAAAGTCCTGCGCCAGACGCACCAACGCGCCGTACACAGAGGAATCGCCGTGCGGGTGATATTTACCCAAGACGTCACCGACGATACGCGCACACTTACGGAACGGCTTATCGGGGGTTACGCCCAGCTCATGCATGGCGTAGAGAATGCGGCGATGCACCGGCTTGAGGCCATCGCGCACGTCCGGCAGGGCGCGCGTAATGATGACGGCCATCGCGTAGGAGATAAAGGACTTCTTCATCTCCTGTTCCAAATCAATCGGGCGAATCCGTTCCAGATCGGCCGTATTGCCCGGCAGATTGTCCTTAAAATCCAATGGTCCTTCCTCCCTGCTCAGATGTCCAGATCGTCCACGAGCTTGCTGTTCTGCTCGATAAACTCACGGCGCGGCTCGACCTTTTCGCCCATCAGCAGCGTCATGATCTCATCCGCGGCAATCGCGTCCTCGACGGTTACGCGCAGCATGGTGCGCTTTTCCGGGTCCATGGTGGTCGTCCAGAGCTGCTCGGCGCTCATCTCGCCCAGTCCTTTGTAGCGCTGCACATCCGGCTTCTTCTCGCGGCCGATCTCGGTCATCACCCGATCCAGCTCCGCATCGGAATAGCAGTAGCGCTCCTGCTTCTGGTACGTCACCTTGTACAGCGGCGGCTGTGCCGCGTACACGTGTCCCTGCTCGATCAGCGGGCGCATATAGCGATAGAAGAACGTAAGCATCAGGATGCGGATGTGGCTTCCGTCCACGTCAGCATCTGTCATGCAGACGATGCGGTCATAGCGCAGCTTGGAAATATCAAAATCCTCGCCCACACCGCAGCCGAACGCCGTGATCATCGCCTTGATTTCCTCATTGGCCAGCACGCGGTCAAGGCGCGTCTTTTCCACGTTGAGGATCTTGCCGCGCAGCGGCAGAATGGCCTGGAAGTGGCGGTCGCGTCCCATCTTGGCGCTGCCGCCTGCAGAGTCACCCTCGACGAGGAAAATCTCGCACTTCTTGGGATCGCGCTCAGAGCAGTCCGCCAGCTTGCCCGGCAGGCTTGCGGATTCCAGCACGGTCTTGCGGCGGGTCAGCTCGCGCGCCTTGCGCGCCGCCTCACGTGCGCGGGAAGCCGCCAAGCAGCGATCCAGAATCAGCTTCGCATTCTGTGGATTCTCCTCCAGATAATCGGCAAACTGCTTGCCCACCAGCGAATTGACGATGGTGCGCACCTCGCTGTTGCCCAGCTTGCTCTTAGTCTGGCTTTCAAACTGCGGGTCCTCCAGCTTGACCGACACGATCGCCGCGAGGCCCTCGCGGATGTCATCGCCGGTCAGGTTCGCGTCGTTCGCCTTGAGGATGTTATGGCGGCGGCCATAGTCGTTGACCACGCGCGTGATCGCCATGGAGAAGCCCGCCATGTGCGTGCCGCCGTCAGGCGTGTGAATGTTGTTGACAAAGGTGAAGATGTTCTCCGCGTAAGAGTCGTTGTACTGCATGGCGACCTCGACCATCGTCGTACCCACCATGCCGCTGATGTAGATCGGCTCCGGGAACAGCACCTCTTTTTTCTTGTTGATGTACTTGACGAACTCGCTGATGCCGCCCTCGTAGTAGAACACGCTCTCCTTGGGCTCCTCGTCGCGCTCATCGTTAAACACGATGCGGATGCCGCGGTTGAGGAATGCCATCTCACGGAAGCGGGTCTTGAGCACGTCGAACTGGAAGCGTCCCGTCTCAAAGATGCCCTCGCCGCTGCCGTCCTTCACATCCGGCCAGAAGCGGATGGTCGTGCCGGTGCGCACGGTCTGTCCGATCACGCGCAGGTCGTAGCACACCTTGCCGCGCTCGTACTCCTGCTCGTAGATCTTACCGTCCTGATAGACGGTGACTTTCATATGGCGGGAGAGCGCGTTCACCACGGATGCGCCCACGCCGTGCAGGCCACCGGAGACCTTGTATCCTCCGCCGCCAAACTTGCCGCCCGCGTGCAGCACGGTCAGGCAGACCTCGACCGCCGGACGGCCCAGCTTGGGATGCAGGCCCACCGGGAAGCCACGGCCATTGTCCTGCACGGAGCAGGAGCCGTCCTTGTGCAGCGTGATGACGATTTCGGTGCAGTATCCGGCGAGCGCCTCGTCCACGGCGTTATCCACAATCTCGTACACCAGATGATGCAGTCCGCGTTCGTCCGTGGAACCGATATACATACCCGGACGCTTGCGCACAGCCTCCAGCCCCTCAAGAACCTGAATCTGGTTCTCGTCGTAGGCCTCCGTCACCCGCTCCTGCTCTTCAAACACCTGCGTGCTTTGGATTTCTTCGTTCAGGTTTTCGCGATTATCCATGTCGTTTCCCCATCTCTTCTTCGTCGTCCAGATCAAGAAGCGCTTCGCCCTCCCGCAGGCCGGCAAATGCGCCCAGATGCGGCTGTTCATGCGTGCGCTGCATCAGCGTCACCGTGGAGATCGGTGAAAGATACACGCGCGCGTTTTCCGTGATGCCTCCAGGCCGCCTTGCGCCCGCGCAGATCACCGCTGATTTCGCTGTGATGCCCTGTCGCGCAAGCATACGGTTCTGACGGCGAATATCATGCAGCATGGCGCCGGTCACGGCGCTGTGGCTGTCCGTCAGATCAATGATCGCGATGATATCCGCCGTATGAACAGAGACATCATCGCCCAAATGAAGGATCATGGAACCCCCCGCTTCTTTGCGGAAAGCCGCCGCGCAAATTGCGCTTCTTCCGCATTTTCTTACTATGATAGTATACCATTTTTTACACTTTTTTTCAAATGCAGAACAGGTTTTTTTGCACCCTTTTCACGCAAAAAAGCAAACAAAAAACCGCTTTTCTTTTCGTCAATTCCATCAGCACAAAAAACCAGCCCGCCGACATGGCAGACCGGTTCATTTGGCAGCAAAAGTCGCTTTATACTGTCTATGCTATTTTCTGATAAACACGCGCTATACGCGCCAATCGCCCTCGCGCGTCGGCATCACACCACGATCTCCGCGCGGCTTCCCTCCGTCTTATTCTTGGTGACGACAATCTGCTTGTCGATCCGCTCCTTCAATTCCGCCACATGGGAAATCACGCCCACCAGACGGTTTCCTTCCGTCAGACCCATCAGCGTGTGATACGCTTTCACCAACGCCTCGCTGTCCAGCGAGCCGAAGCCCTCGTCCACAAACAGCGTGTCCTGACGAATACCTGCGGTCATCTGCACCTCGTCGGAAAGGCCAAGCGCCAGCGCCAGCGACGCCAGAAACGCCTCGCCGCCGGAGAGCGTACTGACGCTGCGCTCCGTGCCATTGAGGTGATCGACGATGTTCAGCTCCAATCCGCTCTGGCTCACGCGGTTGTCCTGCTCTATCCTGCGCTTGAGATCGTACTGGCCGCCGGACATCCTGCTCAGCCGCAGATTGGCGCGTGCGAGAATCCGATCGAAGTAAGTGGCCTGAATATAGGTTTCCAGCATCACCTTGCTCTTGCCGGGCACCGTGCCATTGGCCGTGTCCGACAGCGCCTTCATCCATGTACAGCGCTCTTCCAGCGCGGTCAGCCGCTCCTCCTGCTCGCCGATTCGCTGGTGCGCCGTCTCGTTCGTCATCATCCGCGCATGAAGCGCCCGCTGCTCCTGCTGGATGCGGCTGCTTTGCGCCATCAACGCCGCCTTGCCCGCCTCCAGCTCGTCTACCTTCTCCTGTACAGCTCCCTCAAGCTGCGCACGAAGCTGGGCAATGGCTGCATGAACGCCCGCCCGTTCCTGCTTGCAGGCCGCATCCTGCTCCTCAGCAGCCTTGAGTGCGCTTTTCATAGCATTCATCCGTTCGCGCAGCGCGTTGATCTCACACTGTGCCGCACGCTTGTCCGGGTAGGCCAGCTTCTTTTCCAGCGCCTGCGTCTGTTCGCGCAGACCGGAGATGGACGTGGTCAGGGAAGCCATCTGCGCCTTGGCATCAAGCATCGCCCGCTGTGCCTCCTCCAGCGCCTTTTCGCTCTGCGGGATCTGTGCATCCAGCTCGTCGCGCCGCTTTTCCTGCGCCTCCGTCGCCTTCAAATTCGCCTCAAGCGTCCCGATCTGTTCGGATAGGCGCACGCCCTTTTCGCGAATCTGCACCGGTGCATCAGCCAGATCCACGTCCTCCATGCACGCCGCCAGCTCGCCGCGCAGGCTCTTCTCCGCCTGCTCCACAATGCCCCGCTGCATACTGGCGGCTCTGCTGGCCTCCTCCGTCTTTTCCTGTGCAGCTTCATACGCACGCTTGGCCGCCTTGACCCCTGCCTCCGTTGGCGCATGGGCAGACATCGCCGCCGGACGCGGATGCTCTGTCGAGCCGCAGACCGGGCAGGGGCATCCCGGGCTGAGCAGCCCTGCCATCACGCCTGCCTGCTCATCCAAGAATGCGCGGTTCTTCGCATCGTAGGCCTCCCGCTGCTGCTGAGAAGCCTGCGCGGCTTCCTGATAAACCCGCTGCTGCTTGACAAGCTCCTCTTTCTGCTGGTTTAGCGTGTTCACGGCTCTGAGCAGTGTGCGCAGCTTGTCCCGCTGTTCTACCAGCGCCTTTTTCTCCGCGAGCATATGGGCCTTCGTTTCTCCGATGCGCTCGAGCCGCTGACGCTCCGCTCTATCCGCCGCAATCTGCGCCGTCAGCCGTTCGCTCTGGCGCTGTGCATCCTCCAGATTCCGCTGTGCCTTCCTCTGCGCAAGTAACGCCTCTGTTTCGGCACGCCGCTTTTCCTCCAGCTCGTCATATGCGGGCAAAAGCAGCTCCATAGCGGCCACCTGCTGGGCAAGACGCTCCTGCTCGGGCTGCCTTTCCCGCTCTGCCGCCAGCGCCGTCTCCAGCTTTCTCCCGCGTTCCTCTGCCGCCTGCGCCGTGCGCTCCCGCTCGTTCAGCGTCTGTCTGAGTGCCTGCACATTCTTGGCCGATTCCAGCCGCTTGATCGCCGCCTCCACGCGCTGCTCCGTCTCCGCAAGCTGCTCGGCAAGCTGCGCCTGCCGCACACGATCCCCCTCGAGCAGCCGTTCCAGCAGCGCCAGCACCTCGGCTATGGGCAGCTCATTCTGCCGCGCCCTGCGCACCTCTTCCTCACACAGCGCATCCGGCACACACACAATGCCCTGTGCATACTGCTGGATGCTGGCGGCAGCCGCCTCCCGTTGCTGGCGAAGCGCCGCCGTCTGCTCCTTGAGCCGCTCCTGAAGCACCACATACCGCCCCGTGCCGAAGATGTCGCGGAAGATCTTCTGCCGCTCCTTTGTATCCGCCTGAAGCAGTTTACGGAAATCGCCCTGCGCAATCATCGCCACCTGCGCAAACTGCTCCCGGTTCAGGCCGATGATCTCGTTGATCGCACGGTTCACCTCCCGCTGGCGGGTCAGCACGCGCCCATCGGGATAGGTAAGCTGTGCATCGGCAAGCTGCTTGGTGGTGCCTGTGCCGCGCGTCCGTGCGCGGATGTACTCCGGCTGGCGATAGACCGTGTAGGTCTGCCCCGCATGGCTGAATACCAGCCGCACATACGTCGGCTGCTCCAGCGTCGCATACTGCGAGCGGAGCATACCTGCTTCGCGAAACTCGCCGCTGGCCTCGCCAAACAGCGCAAAGGTGAGCGCATCAAAGATCGTCGTCTTTCCAGCACCCGTATCGCCGGTAATCAAGTACAGGCCGCACGTCCCCAGCTTGTCAAAATCCAGCTCCTGCTCTCCCGCATAGGGGCCAAAGCCTGCAATCGTCAGTTTCAGCGGTCTCATGCCTGTTCCTCCCAAATCGCCTCGATCTGCGCACTGGCAAAGGCGCGCTGTGCTTCGCTCATGGGCCGGTTGTTCATCAGCTCATACAGCTCCTCGAACAGCGCCAGCGGCGATTTGCGCTGTACGTCCTGCGCCCCTTCCACAATCTGGTCGCTTCGCGTACGCGTGTTGTCATAGCTGAGCTTCATGATCTGCGGATAGATCTGCCGCAGCCGCCCCATCGCCTCGGGCACGTCCTCCTCATCCGTCAGCACGATATGCAGATAATCCTGCGTGTTCTGCGCCGTCCCCTGTGCCGTGAGTTGCGCAAAGCTCCCCCGGATTCGCCGCATATCGTGCAGCGGACGGAGCGCAAGCGCCTCCAGACGCAACGTGCCCTTCTCCCCCAGATGCACCACCGTCACGCTCTTCTCCTGCTTTTCTTCGGAAAAGGAGTATTTGAGCGGCGTGCCGCAGTAGCGCACGCGGCTGCTCCCCACGTTCTGCGGCCCATGCAGGTGGCCCAGCGCTACATAGTCAAAGCCGTCAAACACGGAAGCATCCACATTGTCCGTGCCGCCCACGCTGAGTTCCTCCGACTCGCAGGTGGCCGCGCCGGTGACAAACTGATGCGTCAGCAGCACGTTGCGCACAGAAAAATCGACATTCATCCGGTCGATGGCCACGCGCACCGCATCGGTATAGCTCTCGATCTCCGCCTCCGGCTCAAACCGGCGGACGTGCGCCGGCTTGAGGAAGGGCAGCAGCCAGAAATGCACGTCGCCATGCGCGTCATGCAGCGTCACAGGGGTCGTCTCCCCGGCGTACACAGGCGAAATGTACACCCCCGCGCCCTCCATCATTCGCCGCCCAAAGGCGAGGCGTTCAGGGGAATCATGGTTGCCGCTGATCATCAGCACCGGCACGCCGCGCCGGGATACGCTGTAGAGAAAATCGTCAAACAGCGACACGGCCTCCGCAGGCGGAATGCTCTTGTCGTACACATCGCCCGCAATCAGCAGCGCATCCGGTCTTTCCTCGTCGATCAGCGTGAGGATCTGGGCAAGGATGTGTGCCTGATCCTCCAGCATGGAAACCTCGTTGACCCGCTTCCCGATATGCAGGTCGGACAGGTGAAACAGCTTCATGTCAGCCTCCTTACTCCTCGGCAGCGGTATACCCCGTATTCCCGACTCGCCTTTTGTCATCTTGTTTTGCACGCAGCGCACTTTTCTGCTGATTTTGATTGTAACCCAAAGCGTTGCCCGCGTCAATCGCTGCGCCGGAAGGGATGGCGATAGAACGCGATGAACACAAGAAGGGGGTTAAGGATGAAATCCTCAACCCCCCGTATTCACTTCGCACCGAATGCAGTATTTATTGGCTCACCACGTCTCCGGTTCAAACAGGCAGATCTCGCCCGTTTCGCGCGTCCTGCGCATATCGATCAGCCGCTGATTCCGGCTGCCGCAGTAGAGCAGATCGAGCGAACGCTCCCGCGCGATATACGGCCCATCCACCAGCACATCCACCAGCCCCAGCAGCCGCATACGGTCGTCGTTCCGCTCATTCGCCAGCGCTTCCAGCGTATAGCCCGTATAGCACCACACGCTCATACCCTTGGCCTGCGCCGCCGCTGCGATCTCACACAGCGCCACCGCCTGCATCATCGGCTCGCCCCCGGTGAGCGTCACGCCGCGCACCAGCGGGTTTTTCCCCAGCTTGGCGGCAATCGCATCCGTATCCGCGAGATAGCCGCCCGCCGGGTCATGCGTCTTGGGATTGTGGCAGCCGGGGCATCCATGCGGACACCCCTGCACAAAGACGGCCATGCGATAGCCCGGCCCATCCACGATGGATTCCTCCACAATGCCTGCCAATCGAATCTCCATCGCGCTCACTCCTGCTCGTCTGCCACGCCATGCTTCAGGCGGTCATGCTCCTCCGCGCGCTTGGCGTTGCCCCAGCGGTCCATCGTGCCGACCAGATAGCCGGTGATGCGGCGGATACGCTCGAAGTGTACCTCTTCCTCCTGCCGTCCGCACTTGGGACACACGTCACCGATGATGCCATTGTATCCGCACACCGGGTCGCGGTCAACCGGGTGATTGATGGAGCCATAGCCGATGCCCGCATCGTGCATCGCGCGCACAACCGCCTCAAATGCGTCGAGGTTCTTCGACGGATCGCCGTCCATCTCGATGTAGGAGATGTGTCCAGCATTGGTCAGCGCGTGATACGGACCCTCGATGCGGATCTTGTCAAAGGCGCTGATGCCGTAGTACACCGGCACATGGAAGCTGTTGGTGTAGTATTCGCGGTCGGTCACGCCCGGAATCACGCCAAAGCGTGCGCGGTCCATCTTCACAAACCGACCGGAGAGTCCCTCCGCAGGCGTCGCCAGCAGCGTATAGTTCATCTTGCGGCTGCGGGAAAGCTCGTCAAGCTGCGTGCGCATCCGGGTGATGATCTCCAAGCCCAGCTTCTGTGCGCGCTCGCTCTGGCCGTGATGCTCGCCAATCAGCGCCACCAGCGTCTCCGCCAGACCGATAAAGCCCACAGACAGCGTGCCGTGGCGCAGCACCTCGCCCACCTCGTCATCCCAGCCGAGCTTCTCGCTGTCCATCCACACGCCCTCGCCCATCAGGAACGGGAAGTTGCGCACCTTCTTGTGCGCCTGAATCTCGAAGCGCTCGTCGAGCTGGTCGATGACCAGCTTCATCCGCGCATCCAGAATCTCATAGAAGCGCTCCATGCTGCCCTGCGCCTCGATGGCGATGCGCGGCAGGTTGATGGAGGTGAAGGACAGGTTGCCGCGGCGGTTGCAGACCTCTCGCGTCGGATCATACACGTTGCCGATCACGCGCGTGCGGCAGCCCATGTAGGCGATTTCCGTCTCACGGTGGCCGGGCTTGTAGTATTGCAGATTAAACGGCGCATCCACGAACGAGAAGTTCGGGAACAGGCGCTTCGCGCTGACGCGGCAGGCCAGACGGAACAGATCGTAGTTCGGGTCGCCCGGATTGTAGCTGACACCCTCCTTGACGCGGAAAATCTGAATCGGGAAAATCGGGGTCTCGCCCTGTCCCAGTCCGCTCTCCGTCACCAGCAGCAGGTTGCGCATCACCATGCGCCCCTCCGGCGAGGTATCCATGCCGTAGTTGATGGAGGAGAACGGCGTCTGCGCACCCGCGCGCGAGTGCATGGTATTCAGGTTGTGGATAAACGCCTCCATCGCTTGATAGGTGCGCCGCTCCGTCTCCCGGTATCCGCGGTTGACCGCATAGCGCATGATGCGGTCGGCGGTCTCTGCGTCAGTCATCTCCAGCAGGCGACCGCGCAGCTCCTCCTCAAACTCAGCGTTGGGCTTGAGCGTAGGCACAAAGCCCGTCTCCTCGCGAATCTGGCGAATCAGCTTCTTCGCATCGTCGTCGCCGGCATGATGCATCAGCACCAGATCCAGCCCGGCGCCCAGCGCACGGCGGTATTCCTTGATATAGGTCTTGGCCACGCCGGGCGCCATGTCATAGTCGAAGCTGGCAATCGCCTGACCGCCGTGCTGGTCATTCTGGTTGGACTGGATGGCGATGCACGCCAGCGAGGCATAGCTGCCGATGTCCTGCGGCTCGCGCAGCACACCGTGTCCGGTCGAAAAGCCGCCCTCAAAGAGCTGCGTCAGATCAATCTGCGTGCAGGTCGTCGTCAGCGTCAGGAAGTCGAGGTCATGAATGTGGATGTCGCCCTCGCGATGCGCCCTTGCGTGTTCGGGGTTGAGCACATACATATCGTAAAACTGCTTGGCGCTCTCGCTGCCGTACTTGAGCATCGTACCCATCGCGGTATCGCCGTCGATATTGGCGTTCTCGCGCTTCACGTCGGAATCCGCCGCATCCTTGAACGTGATATCCTGAAGAATGTGCATCAGGCGGGTCTTGGCCTCGCGTGCGCGGCTGCGCTCCGCACGATAGAGGATGTACGATTTGGCAGTCTTGGCGTATCCCTCGTCGATCAGCACCTTCTCCACCAGATCCTGCACGCCCTCAACCGTCGGCACGTCCACGCTTTCATCGCGGTTGGCTTCGCGCGTCACGATGCGCGCCAGCCGCTCCGCTTCCTCGCAGCCCTTCGCGCTGTCCACCGCCTCAAATGCGCGCAGGATGGCGCTGGCAATCTTCTTCTCCTCATAGGCAACCTTGCGCCCATCGCGCTTGATGATATACTCCGGCATTCTCTCGTCCTCCATCCACAGTCTTCTATCGTATACAAAATCCCACAAAATCAAACATATTGTGCAATTATAAGCAGATCGGCACCATATCTAGTGCCGCGTGTAGGCATAATGATACCCCATCCTTCCCGCGCTGTCAACCCGGCTCAGGTCAGCGTTCGCGGATCGTTCGGGGCAAAAAGTGAGACGATACAAGTCGTATCGTCCCCTTCTTCAAATTAAAAATAATTTCCCTGTTCCCGTTCGGGATGCTTCGGCTCAAAACAGCACCGTTTGTTCCGCCGACGGCTCGTCATAGCCTTCCGGCTTCTCCACCCGATACCGTTCGATCAGCAGGTTCAGCATGGCCGCCGAGGTCTCCTCGTTGCCGTTGTAGCCCATGATGCACAGCATACTGCCCGTCGGGTCATTGCCATAGGGCAGAAGCCCATACAGCGAGTCCGCAGGAATCGCATACAGGCCGGTCTGCCCCGCGCTGTCCCGCATCATGCCCGCGCTCAGGTCGATATCCTGCGTGTCAATCACGCCGCTTTCCAGATACGGCGTCAGCTCCATAAACACTGCATCCGCGCCTTCAGCTGCCAGCTTGCGCACCTCGGCCTCCGGCATCAGGAATACATCCCCCTGCTGCGCCGCCACATAGGTGGAAAACTGCATCGGCGCATACGGGTCGCCCGCGCCCAGATTGATGTTGAGGATGGTCAGCTCCTCCTGCTCCGGGTGCGCCGCGAAGAACAGCGGCTCCAGCTCCTCGCGCATCGCCTCCGTATTGCAGAAGTCATTGAGGATATATACCTCCATCTTCTTCTCCTCCGGCGGGCGATATGCCGTCATGGTCATCGCCAGATCCACGCCTACCGCGCACAGGAACACCAGCAGCACATACTTCCACCAGCTATACGTCCAATGGTTTTTCAGCCATTTCTTCGTGATGCGTTTCTCTCCCATTGTCGGGCCTCCCATGCGGTTGATTGCTCTATCATAACACGAACACGCTTTTTCTTCAACTGCATTTCTCCGCCGCGTCAGGGCAATTCGACGAATTCAGCACTCAAGGCATACGCCTTTCCAATACCGCCTGCTCCTTTGCCATCAAAGCGGAGGGCATCTGGCTTCAGTCCCCAAACCCCTTCTTCGCTTCGCGCATATCTTCATTTTGAGCAGAAAACAGCATCAGAGCGATCACAAAAATGGGCAATCCTGTTTTCAGGACTGCCCATTCTCTCTTCTGACTATACGGCCATTACGGCGCCACATCATGCTCTGCACCGCATGGCAGCTTAATAGAGCTTTGCACCCGCCGGGATTCTGTTGTCTACCATCAGCAGGTTCAGCCCCTCGTGGCCGTCCTCCTCATGCACCGCGGAGATCAGCATACCCTCGGAAGCCATGCCCATCATCTTGCGCGGCGGCAGATTGACAATGGCAATCGCCGTCTTGCCGATGAGCTGCTCCGGCTCATAATACTCATGGATGCCGGAAAGGATTACGCGATCCTTACGCACGCCGTCGTCCAGCGTAAACTTGAGCAGCTTCTTGCTCTTGGGCACCGCCTCGCAGTCGAGGATCTTCACCGCGCGGAAATCGGACTTAGCAAAGGTATCGAAGTCCACCATCTCTTCAAACAGCGGCTCGACCTTGACCTTGGAGAAGTCGATCTGCTCCGGCTGCGCGGACGGCTGCTCGGAAGCCTGCGCTTCCGACTTCTCTTCCGGCTTCACCTCCGCTTCCTTGCGGGGCGCGTTGAGCGGCTTCATGGTCGGGAACAGCAGCACATCGCGGATGGACGCGCTATCGGTGAGCAGCATCACCAGACGATCCACGCCGAAGCCCAGTCCGCCCGTCGGCGGCATACCATACTCCAGCGCGTTGACATAGTCATAATCCACCTGCGCCTTGCAGTTGGGATCGAGCTTGCGGCGCTCCTCCACCTGACGCTCGAAGCGGCCCTTCTGGTCGATCGGATCGTTCAGCTCGGAGAAAGCGTTGCCGAACTCCGTCGCATTGATGAAGTACTCGAAGCGCTCGGTAAAGGCGGGATCATCCGGCTTGCGCTTGGCCAGCGGGCTGATCTCCACCGGATAATCGTAGATAAACGTCGGCTGAATGAGATGCTCCTCGACAAACGCATCGAAGAACTCCGCCAGAATCGCGCCCTTGGTCGGCACTTCCGGCAGCTCGACGTGATGCGCCTTCGCCGCAGCAATGGCCTCCTCGTCCGAGGCAATCGTGTCAAAGTCCACGCCGGAGTACTTGCGCACGGCCTCCACCATCGTCATGCGCTCCCAATGGCTCAGGTCAATCTCCTTGCCCTGATAGACGATCTGAAGCGTACCGCAGACGTTCATCGCCACGGTCTTCATCATGTCCTCAACCAGATCCATCATGCCGCGGTAGTCGGTGTACGCCTGATACAGCTCGATGGTGGTGAATTCCGGGTTATGCTTGGTGTCCATGCCCTCGTTGCGGAAGATGCGGCCCACCTCGTACACGCGATCCATGCCGCCGACGATCAGGCGCTTGAGGTACAGCTCCGTCTCGATGCGCAGCACCATGTCCATATCCAGCGTATTGTGATGGGTCAGGAACGGACGGGCAGACGCGCCGATTTCAAACGGCGTAAGGATCGGGGTATCGACCTCCAGATAGCCGCGGCCATCCAGGAAGCTGCGCAGCTCGCGCATGATCTGGCTGCGCTTGACGAAGGTATCCTTCACCTCCGGGTTGACGATCATATCCAGATAGCGCTGACGATAGCGCACATCGGTATCCGTCAGGCCGTGGAACTTCTCCGGCAGCGGCTTGAGGCACTTGGACAGCAGCGTCAATTCCTGCACATGGATGGAGATTTCGCCCGTCTTGGTCACAAACGGAACGCCCTTCACGCCGATCACATCGCCCAGATCGTACTTCTTGAACGCAGCGTACGTCTCCTCGCCGAGATCATCGCGCTTGAAGTAGAGCTGGATCTTGCCCGCGCCGTCCGCCAGGCGGGCGAAGGAAGCCTTGCCCATGATATGGCGGCCCATCATGCGGCCCGCCACGGAGACGGTCGTCTCCTTCAGCTCCTCATAATGCGCGATCACATCGCAGCTCAGGTGGGTCACGTCGTACTTCATGATCTCATACGGGTTCTTGCCGCTCTCGATGAGACCCTTCAGCTTTTCGCGGCGAATCTGCTCCTGCTCGCTCAGCTCGGATGCGGTAAGCATCTTTTCTTCAGCCATGATTGCTCCTCTTTCTTCCTCGGTTGTTTTACAGCGCGATATTCACCACGCGCAGACGGCGAACGCCGCCCGGCGTGACAGCGGAGACGACCTCGCCCACGTGCGCACCGATCAGCGCAGCGCCGACCGGAGACTCATTGGACAGCTTGCCGTTCACCGGATCAGACTCAGACGTGCCGACGATGGTGTAGATCTCCTCCTCGCCGTCCTCGTCATCGAGATCGACGAGCGTCACGCGCGTGCCAAAGTTGACCGCGTCGGTATTGATCTTGCTCTCGTCCACGACGACCGCATTCTCGATCATCGCCTTGAGCTCGTTAATGCGCTGCTCCAGCGTCGCCTGATCGTTCTTGGCCGCGTCATATTCCGCGTTCTCGCTCAGATCGCCATAGGAGATGGCCACCTTGAGCTGCTCCGCAATGCGCATTTTTTCTGTTGTCTCTTTGTATTCCAGCTCTTCCTTCATCTTCTGAAGGCCTTCGCGGGTCACGACAAGACGCTTCGTATCTGCCATAATGATTTTCTCTCCTTTTCAAGTCCTGCGCTTTGCACGCAGAAAATCCGGCTGGCAAAGCCATCACCGGACACCATGTACCATATCGGTTTATTATAATCCCAATACTTCCTTTTGTCAATTCATTGCTTGGTTTTTTCGGCTGGAAGGCGGGCGTGCGCCCTGACCTCTGCCCCGTTTCCAATCGCCAGAATCCTGCGTCCTGAAAATACCCGCAGGTATCGTCATACGGCGCTAAACCCTTTGTTCGCCTTCATTCCCGGGCGATGTGGCACATCACGCATGGCTGGGCAATCTTGGCCTCGGCACACTCCATGCAGATTGCATCTTCGATTCCTGCAAGCGTTATATCGTACTTCGCAACTTTGCCTCGGCACACTCCATGCAGATTGCATCAGCAAAACTGCACAAATGAAGTTTGTGCAATTCATGGAATATGTCGTGAGATGGTAGATAGCTTTTCGCTCATGTCGAAACACAGGCGCGCTGACTATGTTCCCATACCCTTCTGCTGCCCAAGCAACCTATGTTGCCATGACCGGCAGCCTCGGACGGACAATCGACCGGTTCTTTTGTGGTGCGAACGCACCAGAATACGTTTGTTCGCTTTACCTTCGCACGATCCCCATGCTGGCAATCGTATTGGGCAAAGCTTGAAGTTCTGTTATCGCCTGATGATGGAGTTCTACAAATCTGTCATAATCCCGGCAAAGGGCAGCTCGATCAAAGCCCTTTCCATCCGGTGTAATGTGCTGCAAGAGGAATGCAGAGTAAAGATCGCGCTGAATCCGTTCGCCATCCGGCATATCATTCCAGCGCTGGTTCAGCGGCTTTTTCTGATAGGTGTCGGACTGGTGATTGTATTGGCTTGCACGCACAGAAGTGGACACCTTCACCACACCGGGCAACCCCAGCGAATTGCACTTCTGCGTTAAAATCGTGATCAGCGTTGCCGGTGCTTTATGCGCAATGGACTTTCCGAACCGACGTTTTCGCTTGTATCGCCCCGTCTTTTCAGAAATCTCCGTCTGCTTGGCTCTGTGTGTAAGCGCAGGCCAATCCATATCCTCCACATAAAAGCGATTGCCCAGCGCAATCAAATGATTCGCCAGCGCTGTATGCTGCCTTTTCCTCGTTTCAGCTTGCCGATTCTGAATGTATGCCAACTGCCTTTGCAGTCTGAGGTAACGCTTTGATTTGTTGCGTGTCAATTTCTTTCCGCGCTTAATTGTACCATCCTCATTATAGTTTTCAGGATTCATCGCGCGTCTGCTTCTGTCCATCTTGCGCTGAATCCGACACTTTTCCCGCTCGATATCTTGCACCTGATCCGCCAGTTCCATCAAGCGTACCTCATTCGCTGCGGAATACGCAATCGTGCGCGGGCCAATATCAATGCCGACTGTCCCTTCACCCACCGGATGAACAGGGCTTCCATCGATTTTATTGCGCTTGATGGCCGGTATCCCCTCAAGCACAAGCTGCGCATACCATCGATCACGGCGCTTTCCGGGCTTGCGCAGCAGCCGTACATACTTTACCCTGTGGCTCAGCATCTCCTGTTCATAATCGTTCTTGGGTGACAGCTTAAGCGGTAGTATTAGTTTCTGCCACTTAATATACGTCTCGTGGAAAATGATTTCTTTACCACCGCTCTTGCCGGCAGACGAATAGCCTCTCAGCGAACGGATCTCTCCAAAGCGTTTATAATGGATGGATTTTCCCTTGCCGAAAAAATAATCGCTGAACGCCTTCCACACCTGTGGAGCAAGGCCATGATCCGCAACATTCGATCCGATATTTTCATTAAAGTGCTTGTAATAAGCCTTCATATCCGTCTTGAAGCTATATTCTGTAAAACCCGCTTCTTTAAGAAGCTTATTTCTCTTAGCACACCACGCCTGCCACTCTTTGCCTTTCGCGGCATTCGCTTCACGCAGTTCCTTTAGCTTTGCCTGCACTTCCCGATATTCTGCACTCCGCTCAAGCCTATGCAGCTTCTTCAGTTCTGCATGAACAAGCGTATTGTAGATCTGTCGCGCCAACTCAAAGCGCTTTGCAAGGCGGTCTTCCTGCCATTTTTCAAGCTTCAGCGGCAATGTCAAACAACAGGTGCTGGTTGTGCATCGTCCTGCCACAGGAATCCCTCCTTCGCTCATTTCTTTTTCCATTATATCCGTTCTTCTATTTTGTTTCAAGCCGTAATGTATTTCTTTTTGCCAAGATATTCGTCAAATTGGATCTGCTGTATCTTCAATGTATCCGCTTGGATGATTCGCTCCTGGGTGTTCAAAGTACCATGCCGCACATTCACCAAAGACGAACCGGGAGAAAACACGCCAGATGAAAATGAAAAACACCCAGCAGATGCTGAGTGGTTAGCTTACAGCGCTCCCGGAGAACTCGCATAGTCGCGCTTCGCGCTCCTTGCGATTCTCCACGCTCCACCTGCCGGTATCGCCCACAGGGCGCGGCAGGCTTCGGTGCCAAGTACAATGCTGCACATTAACTAAAGACGAATCGGGAAAAAACATATCGCTTGGAAATGAAAAACACCCAGCAAATGCTGAGTGTTTGGCTAGCAGCGCTCCCGGGCGTTCAGCGCGGGCTTTTTTGCGTCCACAGGACGCTGCCCGCGCTGAACCTAGTCAAGTACAATGT
>JAXJLD010000101.1:0-20861 GCA_036297385.1 Christensenellales bacterium
ATGCATAACAGAGCGGGATTCGTCGGGGCGGCGCTCCGCGAATCCCGCTGTTTCTAACCTGAAAAAAGGATAGGTCGGCTGACCATGAACGGGTGCAGCCGACGCACCATAAGGCGCTTTGGCGCGTGAAAGCGGGGATAATATGGCTTTCTTTGGCAAGGATGAAGGAAAGGCGGACAAGGTGGAGCTGGAGCGCGAGCTGCTGCCGCGCCATGTCGCCATCATCATGGATGGAAATGGCCGCTGGGCGCAGAAGCGCGGTATGCCGCGCACATTTGGGCACAAGGCTGGCGTGGAGGCGCTGCGCGAGATCATCCGTCATTCGGATCATCTGGGCATCGAGGCGCTGACGATCTACGCCTTCTCCACGGAGAACTGGAAGCGCTCGGCTGAGGAGGTCGGTGCGCTGATGGGGCTTCTGTTGGAGTACTTTACCCGGGAGCTGGTTGAGCTGCACCGCGAGCACGTGCGCATCCGCATCTTGGGCGATATCAGCGAGATGCCCAAGGGGCTGGAGCGGCAGCAGCAGGCGCTGTATGCGGCGATGGACAAAACGAAGGACAACACGGGGCTGAAGCTGAACATTGCGCTCAACTACGGCGGCCGTCAGGAGATCGTGCACGCGGCGCGAACGCTGGCGCTAAAGGCAAAAAATGGAGAGATCCGCCCGGAGGATATCGACATGGACGTGTTCGCCTCCGAACTGTATACCGCCGGACTGCCGGAGGTGGATCTGCTGATCCGCACCAGCGGCGAGATGCGCCTGAGCAACTTCCTGCTCTACCAGCTCGCCTATGCGGAGTTCTATCAGACGGATGTGCTCTGGCCGGATTTTGACCGTGACGCATATGACAAAGCGCTGCTGGCCTATACGAAGAGAAATCGTCGTTTTGGCGGCGTATAAAGCGAAGAAGCGAAGAGAGGATTTGTCTGCTATGAAAACTCGTGTGATGACGGCGCTGATCGGCGTGCCGGTTCTCATTGTCGCGCTGGTCGTGCGCGGGCTGTTTGCCGAGCTGCTGATCGTCGCGCTGACGCTGATTGCGCTCAATGAGATGCACAAGGCGCTGCGCACGGCGGGCTATCAGGTCTGTATGTGGGGCGGCTATGCGGCAGCGATTGCCATGCTGCCGCTGAACCGGCTGACCGGTGTGCTGGACCCGCTGCTGCTGGTGGCGGGCGCGATGGGCATTTCCATGCTGGGTGTGCTGCTCAATGAAAAGCCCTCGTTCCCGGATGCGTGCGCGTCGGTGTATCCGCTGTTTACCTGCCTGCTGCCGTTTTCCATGTTCATGATGATGCTGGAGACGACATATGGGCGTGTGCCGGGCGTGGCGCTGATTACGATGGCATTTGCCGTGGCCTACGGCTGTGACGCGCTGGCGTATCTGGGCGGCAGATCGTTTGGCAAGCACAAGCTCTGCCCGTCCGTCAGCCCGAAAAAGACGGTGGAGGGCGCGGTTTCCGGTTTGATTGGCGGCGTGATCAGTGCGCTGCTGGTGCGTGCGCTGTTTGTCCACCCGCTGAATACGCCGATGCCGGGCATTCCGGCGGCGATTCTGCTGGGCGTGCTGGGCTCGATTGCCGGTCAGGTCGGCGATCTGACCGCTTCGCTGCTCAAGCGGCACAGCGGCATCAAGGACTACGGCAAGCTGTTCCCGGGGCATGGCGGCGTGATGGATCGGTTTGACAGCGTGATTTACACCCTGATTGTGATGTATTGCTACACGCTGGTTCTGCACGGATAAAGGAGGAACCTATGCGCAAATTGGCAATTCTGGGCTCGACAGGCTCCATTGGCACGCAGGCGCTGGATGTCGCCGCGCGCCACAGTGATCGCTTTACGGTGACGGCGCTCGTGGCTCATTCTTCCGCGGAGAAGCTGTTTGAACAGGTGCGCGCTTTTCGCCCGCAGATTGCGGCGCTGACCGTGGAGCCCAAGGAGATTCCCGAGGACGTTCGGCATATGTGCCAATGGATGTTCGGTGAAAACGTGCTGCTGGATGTGGCGCGCGCCTGCGATGCGGACGATGTGCTGGTGTCTGTCGTGGGCGTTGTGGGCTTGGCGGCGGTGATGGAGAGCCTGCGCTGCGGCAAGCGCGTGCTGCTGGCGAACAAAGAGCCGCTGGTGGCCGGCGGCGAGCTGGTGACGGAGGCGGCGCGTGAGGCAGGTCTGCCGCTGCTGCCCGTGGACAGCGAGCACAGCGCCATTTTCCAGTGCCTTCAGGGCGCTGGGCCGAACCGCCCTGAGCGGCTGATTCTCACCGCTAGCGGCGGCCCGTTCCGCACATGGGACAAGGCGGACATCATGCTGGCCTCCAAGGAACAGGCGTTGAAACACCCCAACTGGAGCATGGGACGCAAAATCACCATCGACTCCGCTTCCATGATGAACAAAGCGCTGGAGGTCATCGAGGCGCGCTGGCTGTTTGATATGCCGGCGGAGCGAATCGACGTGCTGATTCACCCGCAGAGCGTCATACACTCTATGGTCGAGTTTGAGGATGGCGCGGTGATGGCGCAGCTTGGCACGCCGGATATGCGGCTGCCAATCCTCTATGCGATGAGCTGGCCGGAGCGTCTGCCCACGGGCGGTGCGCGGCTGGATTTTGCGCAGATGAAGGCGCTGACCTTCGAGCAGCCGGATCTGGATCGCTTCCCCGGATTGGGGCTGGCGTATGCGGCGCTGCGCGAGGGCGGCACGATGAGCGCGATCCTCAACGGCGCCAACGAGGTGGCCGTGGATGCCTTCCTGCATGACCGCATCCGCTTTGGACAGATTGCGCAGCTCGTCGAGGAGACCATGCACGCCGTGCCGGTTGTCCACCATGCGACGCTGGAGCAGGTGTTTGAAAGCGACCGCTTGGCGCGCGAAAAGGCGCGGACGCTGCTGGCGGGCAGCCGCTTTGCCGTGTAATGCGGCAGCGTAAGGTGAAGGAGAGATCAATTTCGTGTATGTGTTGCTGGCGCTTCTGCTGCTGGGGGTACTGATTATTGCGCATGAGGCCGGTCATTTCTGGGCGGCCCGCGCGTGCGGCATCGAGGTGCAGGAGTTTGCCATGGGCATGGGGCCTGTGCTGGCCAAATGGAAGAGCCGGCGTGGTACGCAGTTTTCCATCCGTTTGCTGCCCATCGGCGGCTTCTGCCAGTTTTATGGCGAGGATGAGGCGGTGGATGATCCGCGTGCGTTCAATAACCAGCCAGTATATAAGCGGATGCTGACGGTGGCCAGCGGCCCGCTGATGAACTTTGCCGTGGCGCTGCTGGTGGTGGTGCTCTACGTCAGTGCGCTGGGCATCCAAACGGTGGTGCCGCGCGTGGAAGCTGTGGAGCCGAACGCGGCTGCGGCGGGGCTTCAGGCGGGTGATACGCTGCTGACGGTCAACGGCAGGGACGTGACGGATACGAGCGTGGTGCAGGAGGAAATCTCCGGCAGCGCGGGGCAGCCGGTCACGCTGCGCGTGCGCCGCGGCGGCGAAGAGCTGGACGTGATCATCGCGCCGTTTTTCGATGAGGAAACCGTGCGCTACCGCGTGGGCTTCACGTTCGCGCAGGAGCGCGTGCGCGTGCCGCTGTCAAGCAGCATTCCGTTTTCGGTGCGCTACAACATCGAGAGCGTGAATCTGATTGTGCAGACGCTCAAAAACCTCGTCTTTAAGGGCGAGGGCATGAACGAAGTGACCGGCCCGGTGGGCACGGTGTATGTCATTCAGGAGGTCACGCAGCAGGGCGGGGTGGACGTCTATCTGGAGCTGCTGGCGCTCATCAGCGTCAATCTGGGCGTGATGAACCTGCTGCCCATTCCGGGGCTGGACGGCAGCCGTCTGCTGTTCCTGCTGGTGGAGGCCGTGCGCAGAAAGCCCATCCGCCGCGAGCTGGAGGGCGCGATTCACGGCGCAGGCTTCATTCTGCTGATGGCGCTGATGGTGGTGCTGACGTACAAGGATATCATGCAGATTTTCGCACGATAAGCGGCGAAGAGGAGGAAGAGATACGATGGCAAAGCTGACCAGACAGGTGATGGCGGGCAGCGTGGCAATCGGCGGCGGTGCGCCGGTTTCCGTGCAGTCCATGACCAATACCGATACGGCGGATGTGGAGGCGACCCTCTCTCAGATCAGGGCGCTGGCGGTGGCGGGCGCGGACATCGTGCGCGTTTCCGTGTACAACGAGGCGTGTGCCAAGGCTGTGCGCGCGTTGGTGGACGGCAGCCCCGTGCCGCTGGTGGCGGATATCCACTTTGACCACAAACTTGCGCTTGCTGCGGTGGAAAACGGCATCCACAAGCTGCGCATCAACCCCGGCAACATTGGCGGGGAGAAGAACGTGCGCGTGCTGGCGGACTGCGTGAAGGCGCACCACATTCCCGTGCGCATTGGCGTGAACTCCGGCTCGGTGGAAAAGGACATCCTCGCACGCTTTGGCGGGCCGACCCCGCAGGGCATGGTGGAGAGCGCACTCAATCACGCGCGGATGCTGGAAAACTGCGGCTTCTACGACATGGTGCTTTCCATGAAGGCGAGTAACGTGCCGGATACCGTGCAGGCCTATCGCCTTGCCAGCGCCCAGTGCGATTATCCGCTGCATCTGGGTGTGACGGAGGCGGGTCTGCCGGAACAGGGCAGAATCAAGAGCGCTATCGGCATCGGCGCACTGCTGCTGGACGGCATCGGTGATACCATCCGCGTGTCGCTGACGGGCGACCCGTGCTTGGAGCCGCCGGCGGGCATTGAGATTCTGGAGGACTGCGGTCTGCGGACGGACTGCGTGCAGTATGTCTCCTGCCCGACCTGCGGACGCACCTGCATCGACGTGGGCGGCATCATGGCGCACGTGCAGCGTGAGCTGGCAGGCGTGAAGGTGCCTTTCAAGGTGGCGGTCATGGGCTGCGTGGTCAACGGTCCGGGCGAGGCGCGGGAGGCCGATATCGGCATCTGCGGCGGCGGCAACGGCGCGGGCCTGCTGATTAAGAAGGGCGAAGCGCCGCGCAAGGTGACGGGCGATCTGGCGGAGATCCTTGTGGCGGAAATCCGAAAGATGATGGCGTGATTGATCCCTGTGCCCAATGGGGCATGCGGGTTTTCCCTAATTGCGGACCACAATCATTTCAGCCAGACCATCTGGGCGCAAAGCGCAGATGGACAGGGCTTGGCACAGGGCTGTTTCAATGTTGAAACGTCGAGAAGATCATATAGGCGAAGGCAAAAACGGATGGTATGGCGCCGTCCGTATTTTGCTATGAGGAGAACATATGTCAGAACAATGGGAAGGGCTGCTGGAGGGTGCGGCGGCGGAGCTGAAGGGGCACCTGACGCTCGACCGCGTGACAGCCAGCCGCAGCGGCGAAGAGGCGACGGTCTATTTTTCCAGCGATATCCTTGTGGAAGAGCGGCCGTTTCTGGCGCTGCGCAGGGCGCTTCGGCGCAGCTTCGCCCCGATGCACGTTTCGTTGATTATCAAGTCCCCGCGTCTGGCGGAGGGCTTTTTGGCCGACCCCATGCAGTATGCGCCGTTTCTGCTGCGCTGCGTGCGCAGGCGGCATCCGTCCGGTGCGCCGCTGATGCAGGATGCCAAGCTGGAGTGCAAGGGCAACGTGCTGTCCGTTCTGGTGCCGCAGGATATCGCGCCCCGGTTTCTCACGCAGTCCGGCGTGGACAAGTACCTTGAGGAACTGGTGCGCAATGTGTTCGTGGCGGATGTACACGTCGTCTTTCAGGCGATCAAGCTGCGCGAGGAGCAGCTTGAGGAGATCCGCCGCCGCCGCAGGCAGGAGGATGAAGAGGCTGTGGCGGAGATGATTAAGGAGCAGCAGGTGCAGGTGGCGGTGCGCGAGCAGCAGATGGCGAAGGAAAAGCCGCACGCTGTGTTTGGACGGCCGATCACCATCGAGCCGATGGAGATTGCCGAGCTGATCGAGGAGGCGAGCAAGGTTGTCATCTGCGGCGAGGTGCTGACGGCGGAGACGCGCGAGCTGCGCGGCGGCGAGATGCAGCTGCTCAGCTTTGCCATCACGGACTATACCAATACCATCAAGTGCAAGGCGTTCCTGCGCTACAAGCCGCGCAAGGGGCGCTTTGGCGGCGCATCCGAGGACGACGAGCGCCCGCCGACGGAGGAGGAGAAGAAGGCCGTTCAGGACGTCATCGACGCGGTGAAGCCGGGCAAGTGGTTCGCCGTGCGTGGCGACGTGAAGATGGACAGCTTTGAAAAGGGGCTCGTCATGATGGTCAACGACATTGACGAGCGCGAAAAGCCGATGCGCAGGGATACCGCAGAGCGCAAGCGCATCGAGCTGCATATGCACACCAACATGAGCGAGAAGGACGGCATTTCCTCGGCCTCTGCGCTCATCAAGCGGGCGGCGGAATGGGGACACCCAGCGGTGGCCATCACCGACCATGGCGTGGTGCAGGCGTTCCCGGAGGCTTTCGGCGCGGCGAAGAAGAACAAGATCAAGCTGATTCCGGGCGTGGAGGCGTATCTGACCGACGTGACCACCGTGGTCAAGGACGGCGACGAGCGCAGGCTGCACGACGACATCGTGGTGGTGGACTTCGAGACGACAGGACTCAACCCGCGCAAAAACCGCATCATGGAGATCGGCGCGGTGCGCATCCGCAATGGGCAGGTGGTGGAGGAGTTCTCGCGCTTTGTCAATCCGCAGGAGCCGATTCCGCAGGAAATTGTGGAGCTGACGGGCATCAGCGATGCGATGGTGGCCAACGCCGGGACGGCGGATACCGAGATCCCGGCGCTGCTGGAGTTCATCGGCGACGCGGCCTTCGCGGCGCACAACGCCAAGTTTGACTATTCCTTCCTGACGGAGGAGTGCAAGCGGCTGGGGATTGAGGTTCATATGCCGGTCATCGACACGCTGGAGTTCTCCCGGCGTATGTATCCCAGCCTCAAGAGCCACCGCCTCGGCGCGGTGTGCAAATCGCTGGGCATCAGCCTGAAAAATGCGCACCGTGCGGTACATGATGCGCGCGCCACGGCGCATATGCTCAACCGTATGCTGGATACGGCGCTGGAAAAGGGCGTGGAGCGCATCTGCGACATCAACAGCGCACTGACCGGCGGTGCCATTGGCGATTCGTACCACATCATCCTGCTGGCATGCGAACAGGACGGCATCACCAACATCAACAAGATCGTCTCCGAAGGACACCTCAACTACTTCAGCCGCCGTCCGCATACGCCGCGCGAGATTCTGCAAAAGTACCGCAAGGGCATCATCGTCGGTTCGGCGTGCGAGGCGGGTGAGCTGTTCCGCGCGGTGGTGGACGGGCGCAATGACACGGAGCTCAAGCGCATCGCGCGGTTCTACGACTATCTGGAGATTCAGCCGATCGGCAACAACGAGTTCATGCTGCGCGAGGGCATGGCGGAGGACGAGGAACAGCTTCGGGATTTCAACCGCAAGATCGTCTGGCTGGGCGAGGAGCTGGGGATTCCCGTCGTGGCGACGGGCGACGTTCAC
Organism: Christensenellales bacterium; assembly: GCA_036297385.1. GTDB lineage: Bacteria > Bacillota > Clostridia > Christensenellales > Aristaeellaceae > Ventricola. The sequence continues at coordinate 7,481 of JAXJLD010000101.1, forward strand.
TTCCTTGACCCCAAGGATGCGAAGTTCCGCGCGATCATTCAGGCGGCATACGGCTTCAAGGATGCGGACAATCAGCCGCCGCTGTACTTCAAGACGACGCAGGAGATGCTCGACGAGTTTGCCTATCTGGGCAAGGCCAAGGCGGAGGAGGTCGTTATCGACAACCCGGCGAAGATTGCGGCGCACATCGGCGACGTGGGACTGTACCCCAAACACCCGGAGGGGAAGGAGACCTTCCAGCCGTACTGGCCGGATGCGGCGGACAACATCCGCAACCTGTGTGAAGAGAAGATCCGTGAGCACTTCGGTGACAATCCGCCGGAGATTGTCGTGGCGCGCAAGGAGAAGGAGCTCAAGTCCATTCTGGGCTATGGCTACGGCACGCTGTACAACATCGCAGAAAAGCTGGTCAAGAAGTCCAATGCGGACGGCTATCTGGTCGGTTCGCGAGGCAGCGTCGGCTCGTCCTACGTCGCCCATCTGGTGGGCATCTCCGAGGTCAACGCGCTGCCGCCGCACTACCGCTGCGAGAAGTGCAAATGGTACACCTTCGATGTGGATAAACAGAAGTACAAGACTGGGCCTGACCTGCCGCCGATGAACTGCCCGCGCTGCGGCGAGCCGCTCTTCCGCGACGGTTTTGAGATTCCGTTCGAGGTCTTTCTGGGCTTCAAGGGCGACAAGGTGCCGGATATCGACCTGAATTTCTCCGGTGTGTATCAGCCGCGTGCGCACGCCTATATCGAAGAGCTGTTCGGCAAGCAGTACTGCTACCGCGCCGGTACGATCGGCACGCTGGCGGATAAGACGGCCTACGGCTATGTCAAAAAGTATTGTGAGGAGCGCGAGCTGACGCTTTCAGAGGCGGAGATGAACCGTCTGGCGCTGGGCTGCGTGGGCGTGAAGCGCACGACGGGCCAGCACCCCGCCGGCATGGTTGTTCTGCCCAAGGAATACGAGATTCAGCAGTTCGTCGCCATCCAGCACCCGGCGAACGACATGAGCAACCCCGTCGTCACCACGCACTACGACTTCGGCTCCATGCATGACGTGCTGGTGAAACTGGACGTGCTGGGACACGACGATCCGACGATGATCCGTATGCTGATGGATCTCACGAACGTGGACGCGCAGAAGATTCCGCTGACCGATCCGAAGGTGATCTCGCTCTTCTCCTCGACGGAGGCGCTGGGCGTGACGCCGGAGCAGATCGGCTCCAACACGGGCACCTACGGCGTGCCGGAGTTCGGCACGAAGTTCGTCCGGCAGATGCTGGAGGAGACCAAGCCGACCACGATGGACGAATTGATCCGTATTTCCGGCCTGTCTCACGGCACGGATGTGTGGATTGGCAATGCGCAGGAGATCGTCAAAAACGGCATTGCGCCGTTCTCCTCGTGCATCTGCACGCGCGACGACATCATGAATGCGCTGATGGACTACGGCGTGGAGCCGAAGATGGCGTTTGATACGATGGAGTTTGTGCGCAAGGGCAAGGGACTCAAGCCGGAGATGGAGCAGGCGATGATCGACCACAGCGTGCCGCAGTGGTTCATCGACTCGTGCAAGAAGATCAAGTATATGTTCCCCAAGGGACACGCGGTGGCCTACGTCACGATGTCCCTGCGCGTGGCATGGTACAAGGTGTACAGGCCGGCAGCCTACTACTGCGCGTACTATACCGTGCGTGCGGACGGCTTTGACGCGAGCATCCTGTGCGGTTCGCTGGAATCCATACGCGCCCGATACAGGGAGATGGAGGAAAATAGCAAGGATCTCAGCCAGAAGGACAAGGATCTCATGATTATCATGGAGCTGGTCATTGAGATGCTCTGCCGCGGCATTCACCTTGCGCCGGTCGATCTGGAAAAGAGCGATGCGACGAAGTTCCAGGTGCTTTCCGATACGCTGATTCGCGTGCCGTTCAACGCGCTGCCGGGCTTGGGAGAGGCGGCGGCGCAGGCCATCGTGGAGGCGCGGGAGCAGTCGCCGTTCATCTCGGTGGAGGACCTGCGCAACCGCGGCAAGGCGTCGCAGGCCATTATCGACATGATGCGGGAGCTGGGTTGCCTCAACAATCTGCCGGAAACCAACCAGACAACCCTCTTTTCCTTCTAAATGTGCAGGCAAAATCGTCCCCGAAAGGGGGCGATTGGCCTGAACTTTGGCGGAATAGCTGATAAAACGCCTATAAAGGGTTGTATTTTTGAAGAAGCGGTGATATAATAGCTCCAGAGGAATGGTTTTTAAGCGCGTTTGCGCTTGTAGTTTGGATGGAAAGAGTGGGAGAAATGCCCACTCTTTCTGTTGAATAGGACTTGTTTGAGCAATTTGGGAGTGTGTGAATGGCACAAAGCGATCTGACCCGCGTTGTCGAGCCTGCGTGCAGGCTGCTGGCTGAGCAGCAGCAGGTGGAGCTGGTGGACGTTGAGCTTGCGCGTGAGGGCGCAAGCCGGTATCTGCGGATCTATATTGATAAACCCGACGGAATTACCTTGAGCGACTGCGAGACGTATCACCGCGCCGTGATGCCTTTGGTGGAGCGCGTGGATTACGATTTCCTTGAGGTATGTTCGCCGGGTATTGATCGTCCTCTGAAAAAGCAGAAGGATTTTGATGCCCACGTCGGCAAGCCGGTGGAGGTGCATCTGTACCGACCCGTGAACAAGTGCCGCCGGTTTGAGGGCGAGCTGCTGGGGCTTTTCGGGGATGAGATCAAGCTGAAGGTCGGCGAGGAGGAGATGAGCTTTGGGCTCAAGTCCGTCTCGCTGTGCAAACCTGTGATCGTCATCACCGAGGAGGATCTTGGCGATGAAGCCACGCTCGATGCGGGCGAGGAGGAAGGAGAAGCGTCACATGATGGACAAGAATGAAAACAAAGAGATGATCGAGGCCGTCGCGCTGCTGGCCAAGGAAAAGAACATCGGCAAGGAAGTGCTCTTCTCCGCCATCGAGGAAGCGCTGCGCAGCGCCTATAAGAACAACTTCAACAAGCAGTACGGCGTTGCGCCGTCCAATGCGAATGTGCGCGTGGAGCTGGATCGCGTGACCGGCTCTGTGCGCCTGTATGCGCGCAAGCAGGTGGAGCGCTGGGTCGTCGATGAAGCGGCGGAGATCTCCATTGAGGAGGCTCGCAGGATTCAGCCCAGCTACGAAGAGGGCGATATCGTCGAGGTGGAGGTTACGCCGAACAACTTCCGCCGCGTCGCGGCGCAGACCGCCAAGCAGGTGATCGTGCAGAAGATCCGTGAGGCGGAGCGCGGCAAGATCTACGATGACTTCATTGAGAAGGAGAACGAGATTCTCACCGCGATTGTTCACAGCATTGATCCCGAGAGCAAGACCGTGTATGTGGAGCTGGGCAAGACCGAGGGTGCGCTGGAAGCGTCTCAGCAGATGGCTGCCGATGTGTACACGCCGGGCGAGCGCTTCAAGGTCTACCTGCTGGAGGTCGTCGCGGATCGCCGTCTCGCCCGTCCGGGTGCGAAGTATGGCCCGCAGGTGAGCGTCAGCCGCATCCATCCGGGTCTGGTCAAGCGTCTGTTTGAGCTGGAGGTGCCGGAGATTCAGAGCGGCATCGTGCAGATCAAGTCCATCGCGCGTGAGGCTGGTTCCCGCACGAAGATGGCTGTGTATTCCAGCGATCCGATGATCGATCCGGTCGGCTCCTGTGTCGGACCGCGCGGACAGCGCGTGGACCGCGTGGTGACGGAACTGCGCGGCGAGAAGATCGACATCATCAAGTGGTCGGCTGATCCGGCCGAGTTTGTGGCCAATGCGCTCAATCCCGCGCACGTGGTGAGCGTGTTTGTCAATGAGAAGGAGAAGGCCTGCCGCGTTGTCGTGCCGGACAGCCAGCTCTCGCTGGCCATCGGCAAAGAAGGCCAAAACGCGCGTTTGGCTGCACGCCTGACCGGCTGGAAGATCGACATCAAGAGCCAGAGTCAGGTGGATGAGCTGGTCATGGAGCAGGGCGAAGCGTCCGACGACCAGACGGCTGAATGATGCGGGGTGAGCGCGGATGAAAACACGCAAGATTCCCATGCGTATGTGCGTTGGATGCCGGGAGATGAAGGAAAAGCGCAGCCTGCTGCGTGTGGTCAAGTCTCCGGAAGGTGTCATCAGCTTTGACCGGGTGGGCAAGGCTGCGGGACGCGGCGCATACGTTTGCAAGTCGAAGGCCTGTCTGGAGAAGGCGGTGAAGGCGCGCCAGCTTGAGCGTGCGCTGGAAACCCGTATCGACGAGGCGGTCGTAGCGCAGCTGATGGAGGAAATGGATGCCGATTGAAATCGATGCGTTCTATTCTCTGCTGGGCATTGCACTGCGTGCCGGTGCGCTGACGCTTGGCACGGATGCAGTGCTGGGCGCAATCGCTTCCGGCAGCGCAGACATGGTGCTGCTGGATGCGGCGGCTTCGCAGAACACGAAAAAAAAGTTCCGGGATTCCTGTGCGTTTTACGGCGTGGAGCTGTTTGAAACGGAGCAGGACAGACTGGGCTGGGCCGTGGGCAAGCCGGGCCGTATGTGCGCGGCGGTAGCCAAGGGCGGCCTGAGTGCCAAGCTGCGCGAACTGGCGCGGTGAAGTGAGAAGGGCAACAACGATACTGTACAGATATAAAGCGTAATGACGCGATTTGCGGGGGTGCAAGGGCAGAATGTCCAAGATGAAGGTTCAAGATGCAACGAGGGAACTGAGCCGCAGGGCAGCCAAGCTGCTGGGCGACGTGGGAAGCGTTCGCGCTCAGGCAGAAAAGACGCTGGCCGAGCTGCGCAAAATTGAAAACGGTTTTGTGCAGCGCGAGGAGGCGGAGCGCGAGGAGAAGCGCCGCGAGGAGCAGCAGCGTGCGCTGAGCGCACAGAGCAAGGCATGGACGATGCCCGACGACGTTCCGCCGGCTGTCGAAGAGAAAAAGGCGGAGCCGAAGGAAGAAAAGAAGGAAGCGCCCCGCGCCGAGGAAAAGCCGGCGCAGGAGGAGCGTGCGCCGCAGGGCCAGCGTGCCGGTGCGCCGCGCCCGATGCGCGAGGGCAACTTCCAGCCGCGCACGCCGGGGCAGAACGGCCCGCGCCCGATGCGCGAGGGCAACTTCCAGCCGCGTACGCCGGGTCAGAATGGCCCGCGTCCGATGCGCGAAGGCGGCTTCCAGCCGCGCGGCGCAGCGGGTCAGGGCGGCGCACAGGGCCGTCCGTTCAACCCGAATGGCCGTCCGCAGGGCGGTATGCCCGGTCGTCCGCAGGGCGGCGCGGGTCGTCCCATGGGCGCAGGCCGTCCGGCAGGCGGCCGCGGCGCGAAGGGTCCGGAGCTGATGCCGACCGTGGAGAAGGAGCGCGTCTCCAACTACGATCCCAACAAGAAGCTGCGCCAGCGCCAGCATGATCCTGAGCATCAGAATGCGAAGAACCGCAAGCAGCTTGCCCGTGAGTCCGGCTATGGGGTGGACGACGAGGTGGTGCGCGGCGGCCGCAGGAAGAAGGGCAAGCAGCTCTCTGCGCAGCAGATGATGGCGCCCATCAAGATCGAAACCGCATATATGACGGCAGAGACCATCACCGTGCGCGACCTGACGGAGCGCATCGGCAAGCCGGCGGGTGAGATCATCAAGAAGCTGATGCTGCTGGGCATCATGGCAACGATCAATCAGGAGTTGGATTACGACACTGCATCTCTGGTTGCGTCCGAGTTCGGCGTCACGCTGGAGATGAAGCTGGATAAGACGGCGGAAGATGCGCTCTCCGAGGAGAACGTGGAAGATGCGGCGGAGGATCTTGTTTCCCGTCCGCCGGTCGTGACCATCATGGGTCACGTCGATCACGGCAAGACCTCGCTGCTGGACTACATCCGCAAGACCAAGGTGACTTCCGGCGAGGCTGGCGGCATCACGCAGCACATCGGCGCGTATACCGCGAATGTCGATGGCCGCGCGATCACGTTCCTGGATACGCCGGGCCACGAGGCGTTCACCGCCATGCGTGCGCGCGGCACGCAGGCTACGGATATTGCCATTCTGGTGGTGGCGGCGGATGACGGCGTGATGCCGCAGACCATCGAATCCATCAACCATGCGAAGGCAGCCAAGTGCCCGATCATTGTGGCAATCAACAAGATGGATAAGCCGACGGCCGATCCCGACGCGGTGAAGCAGGAGCTGACCCGCTATGAGGTTGTGCCGGAGGAATGGGGCGGCGATACCATCGTGGTGCCGGTTTCCGCTAAGACCGGTGACGGCGTGGATGAGCTGCTGGAGAACGTGCTGCTGCTGGCGGATATGCTGGAGCTGAAGGCGAATCCGAACCGCAAGGCGCGCGGCGTTATCATTGAGGCGAAGCTGGATCATTCCCGCGGCGCTGTGGCGACGGCCCTGGTGCAGACCGGTACGCTCCATGTGGGCGACATGGTTGTGGCGGGCAACGCTTACGGTCGTGTCCGTGCGATGATTTCCTCCCGCGGCGAGCGCGTGAAGAATGCGCTGCCGTCCATGCCGGTAGAGCTGATCGGCTTTGGCGGCGTGCCGGAGGCGGGCGACGAGTTCATGGCTGTGGCTGATGAAAAGCTCGCGCGTCAGGTTGTCGAGGAGCGCGCGGCAAAGGCTCGTGCCTCTATGATCAAGAACAGCTCGGCTTCCACGCTGGAGGAGCTGTACAGCAAGCTCGAGGAAGGCGAGGTCAAGGACCTCAACATCATCATCAAGGCCGACGTGCAGGGCTCTGTCGAGGCTGTCAAGCAGTCGCTGGAGAAGCTCTCCAACAAGGAGGTGCGCGTGCGCACGATCCACAGCGGCGTTGGCGCGGTGACGGAGAATGACGTCATGCTGGCGGGCATCGACGGTGCGATCATCATCGGCTTCAACGTGCGCCCGGATGCGAAGGCACGCGAGGCCGCAACCCGCGATGGCATTGATATCCGCTACTACCGCGTCATCTATCAGGCGATTGAGGACGTGGAGAAGGCCATGAAGGGTATGCTGACGCCGGAGTTCCGCGAGAACGTGCTCGGTCACGCCGAGGTGCGCAACGTGTTCAAGATCACGAACGTGGGCATTGTTGCCGGTTCCTATGTCACGGACGGCCTCATTCAGCGTAACGCGCAGGTGCGCCTGCTGCGCGACAACATCGTGGTCTACGAGGGCAAGCTGACCTCCTTGCAGCGCTTCAAGGATGCGGTCAAGGAAGTCAAGGACGGCTACGAGTGCGGCGTCTGCTTGGAGAACTATTCGGACATCAAGGAAGGCGACGTCATCGAGTGCTTCGTGATGGAAGAGATTCCGCGCTGAGCACAGGGTTAAAGATCGTTTTGAGGTAATCAACTGTGGCAAAACAGCAGCAGTATGAGCGCACGGACCGCATTGCCTCGGAGATCATGCGTGAGACGGAGAAGATCATTCGCGAGGATGTATCCGATCCGCGCACGGACTGCATGTTCTCCATCACGCACGTGGACGTGACGCGCGATCTTCGCTATGCGAAGGTCTATGTCAGCATTTATGAAGAGGAAAAGCGCGAGCCGATGATGAAGGCGCTCAAGAGCGCGGCGGGCTTTATCCGCCACAACGTCGGCCGTAGGGTGCAGCTTCGCTACACGCCGGAGCTCCTCTTCGAGCTTGATACAACGATTGAGTACGGCGTGCATATCGCAAGCCTTATCAATCAGGTGAGAAAGACGGAGGGCAGTCGATCCGATGAGGAATAATCTTCAGGATTGGCTTTGTCAGGCGGGCAAGGCGAAGCGGATGGCGCTGATCGCCCACGTATCCCCGGATGGGGATACTGTGGGCGCGGCGCTGGCGCTGCGCCTTGCCTTTTTATCGCTTGGCAAGGCGGTGGATGTTATCTGCGATGGGGACATGGAGAGCAGACTCAGCTATCTGACAGGGATACAGCAGGTCCTTCGCCCGGAACAGACCGACGGTTTGTATGATACGGTGATTGCCGTGGATGTGAGCGACCACGGACTGCTCGGTCAATCGGCGGCGATCTTTGACAGTACACCGGTACGCATGGTGCTGGATCATCATGCAACCAATCCGGGCTACGGCGATTGGAACTATCTGCGCGGGGATGAGTGCTCCTGCTGCGTGCTGGCCTATGAGGTTATCACAGGTTTGGGCGTGACGGTGACGCGCGAGATGGGCGAATGCCTGATGACGGGGCTTTCGACGGATACGGGGCATTTCATGTACCCGTATACGACGCCGCACGCATTTGAAATTGCAGGCAGACTGCTGGCACTGGGGGTGGATGTTTCTGCCATCACGCGCGTGCTTTACCGCACGCAGTCGCGCGCATCGGTGAATTTGACGCGCACTGCGTATCAGAATATGCGCTTTGAGCTGGATGGTCGTGTGGGTGTAATCGAGCTGACCAAGCGTGAATTGGATGAGGCGGGCGTTCCGGCTAACCAGACCGGCGGTCTGGTCAATCGTGCGCTGGAAGTAGAAGGCGTTCGGTTCGCAATTCTGGCGACGGAACGAGAGGACGGCGTGAAGCTGAGTTTGCGCGCAGTCGAGCCGGATACGGTGAATGATATCGCTAAGCAGTTTGGCGGCGGCGGACACGCACAGGCGGCAGGCGTAACGATGCATACCACGATGGGCGAGGCTGTCGCAGCTGTTCTGGCTGCCATGGCGGCTAAGCTTGGCTGAGACTGTGAGGAGGCGAGCACGATGAATGGATTCCTCTGTGTACTCAAGCCGCCGGGCATGACGTCAAGCGACGTGGTGGTTCGCGTGCGCCGCAGGCTGCCCAAGGGCACGAAAGTCGGACACGCCGGTACGCTCGACCCCGAGGCGGCGGGCGTACTGCCGCTGATGATCGGCAAAGCTTCGCGCCTATTTGACTATTTGGTGGAAAAGGAAAAGGTCTATATCGCCCAGCTTAAGCCGGGCTTTGCGACCGATACGCAGGATGCGCATGGACAGATTACGGCGGGACAGGGCGAGCCTGCGACGCTTGAACAGCTTCAGGCGGTTTTGCCGCAGTTTATGGGCGATATCCTGCAAACGCCGCCGATGTTCTCCGCGCTTAAGCGGGACGGACAGAAGCTGTGCGATTTGGCGCGGCAGGGTGTAAGCGTGGAGCTTAAGCCCAGACCGACGCAGGTGTACGCCATCGACGTGCTCCATGCGATGGAGGATGGCAGCTATATGCTGCGCATTCGCTGTGGAAAGGGAACGTATATCCGCACCCTGTGCCATGATATCGGTGCTGCGATGGGGACACAGGCGCACATGGGCATATTGCTGCGCACCAAGACGGGGATGTTCAGCCTCGATGATGCGCACACGATGGAGGAGATCGAGGCGAGCAATGACCTTGAGCCCCTGCTGGTGGCTATGGATAGACCGCTGGGTCATGTGCCGCGCGTGGATGTTGCGCCGTGGGCGGAGCGCTTTGTTCGCAATGGAAACACGCTGACCCTCAAGGAGCTGCGCGGCGAGCTTCCCGGAGAAGGAATCCCCGTCCGGCTGTATCTCCAAGAGCGCTTTGCTGGTATTGGGCGGCTGCGCGACGGACTGATGAAATTTGACGCAATGCTTCTGGAGTAGGTAAAAGATGAAACTGCTAACACATGAGCGGCAATGGCGCGGCGGCGAGACCGTCGTGGCGTTTGGTATGTTTGACGGTGTGCATGAGGGACACGCAGTGCTGATGCGCAGGGCGAATGAGCTGGCGGCGCAGCATGATTTGAAGAGCGTGGTGTATACGTTTTCTTCGCATCCCATGGCGACGTTTGCGCCGGATCGTCTGCCGCCGCAGCTGGAAACGCGCTCGGAAAAAGTGCGTTCGATTGCGCGGCTGGGTATGGATGCGGCGGTTCTGCGTCCGTTTGACAGACAGTATGCGGCGCTTTCTCCGGAGGAATTTGTGTGTTCGTTTGCAACGGCGCTGCATCCCCGGCACGTTGTCATTGGGTTTAACTATTCATTTGGCTGCAAAGGCGCAGGCAATGCGGAGGATATGATCCGCTTGGGAAAGCAATATGGTTTTGAAACACACGTCGTCCCGGAAGTGACCATCGGCGGGAAGCCGGTCTCCTCCACGCGCATCCGCGCTGCGGTACAGGCGGGTGAGATGGAGGAGGCAGAGCAGCTGTTGGGCAGACCCTACGCCCTGTGCGGCGTGGTGGAGCATGGGAAGAAGCTTGGGCGCAAGCTCGATTTCCCCACGGCCAATCTGCGCTGGCAGGCAGGCAAGGCGCTTCCGCCCAAGGGCGTGTACGCAGCGCTGGCATATGTGCGGGAAAACTGGTACATGGCGGCGGTGAATATCGGCGAGCATCCGACCGCGCCGGGCGGCAAGATGACCGTGGAAGCTAACCTGATTGGCTATGAAGGCGCGGAGTTTTACGGTTGCCATATGCGCCTCATGCTGGGCAAGCGGCTGCGCGCGGAAAAGAAATTCGACAGCTTGGAGGCGCTGCGCACGGAGGTCATGCGCAACCGGGATCAAGCTGTGGCATACTGGAACGAGCGGGGCTGCATAAAAGCGCAGAATACCTCGGAAAATTTCTAAAAAACACGGAAGCTCTGTTTACAAAGCGGGGCTTCCGTGTTACAATATCATTCGGTCTGAACCGTCGGCGCAGTTTGTCGCTTCTCCGAACGTCTTACTATGCCGGCGGCGTTTGGCAAAATATATTGAGGAGGTCTTTATCCATGGATAAGGCAATGAAGGAAGCTATCATCAAGGAATATGCTCGTCACGAGGGTGACACCGGTTCCCCCGAGGTGCAGGTTGCGCTGCTGACTGCGCGCATCAATCACCTCAACGCGCACCTGAAGGAGCACGCGAAGGATCACCACTCTCACCGTGGTCTGCTGCTGATGGTTGGTCAGCGCCGCAATATGCTTGAGTACCTCAAGCGTGTTGACATCGAGCGTTATCGTGCGCTGGTGGCGAAGCTGGGTCTGCGTAAGTAATTCCGCAAATATTCCGGGCTTTGTTCAAAAAAGGGCTTTGTCCCAGATGACCGTCGTTTGGGAGATTGGTCTTCCAAACGGCGGTTTTTTTGAGCGCGAGGGTTCGCGTCTCAATGGAGTGTGTGTTGGCAGGTAGGGTAAATTTGAAAGGAGATTCCAACGTGTACAAGGTGTATACCACTGAGCTGGCTGGCCGTAAGCTGTCGCTGGAGTTTGGCAAGTACTGCGGTCAGGCGAATGGCTCTGTGATCGTTCGCCTTGGCGATACGGTCGTCATGGTCAATGCGACTGCCGCCGAGAAGCCGCGCGAGGGACAGGATTTCTTCCCGCTGAGCGTGGATTTTGAAGAAAAGATGTATGCCGTGGGCAAGCTGCCGGGCGGCTTTATCAAGCGTGAGGGCCGTCCGTCCGAGAAGGCGACGCTGACCTCCCGTCTGATCGACCGTCCGCTGCGCCCGCTGTTCAATAAGGGCATCCGCAATGACGTGCAGGTTGTGGCGACCGTGCTGTCCGTGGAGCAGGACGTGACCCCGGATATTCCGGCGATGATCGGCGCTTCTGCGGCGCTGGCGGTGTCCGATATCCCGTGGGCCGGCCCGATCGCGGGCGTGAACGTGGGCCTTGTGGACGGCGAGGTGGTCATCAACCCGACCGTCGCCCAGCGTGAGGTCTCCAAGCTGAACCTGACTGTCGCCGGCACCGATGAGGCTGTGCTGATGGTGGAGGCCGGTGCAAAGGAGATCAGCGAGGAGGATATGCTCCGCGCGATTCTGACCGGTCACGAGGAGATCAAGAAGATCGTCGCGTTCCAGAAGGAAATCGTTGCCGAAATCGGCAAGGAGAAGCGCGAATTCCCGGTCTTTGAAACCGGCGAGGACGTGAAGGAAGCTGTCCGCGCGGACTTCCTCGGTCGCGTGGAGTGGGCGTTTGAGGCGTTTGACCGCCATGAGCGCAGCGACCGCGAGAAGGTTGTGGAGAATGAGGCGCACGAGATGTATGCCGAGCGCTTTGAAGGCCGCATGGGCGAGGTGGATGATGCGCTGTATTACCTCAAGAAAGAGGTTATGCGCCGCAAGATCATCGAGCAGGGCGTGCGTCCGGACGGCCGCAGCCTGACCCAGATCCGCCCGATTTGGTGCGAGACCGGCGTGCTGCCGCGCACCCATGGCTCCGGCGTGTTCACCCGCGGCGAGACGCAGGTGATGTCTGTGGCGACCCTCGCGCCGGTTTCTGAAGCGCAGGTCATCGAAGGCCTGGGCGTGGAAACCAGCGAGCGCTATATGCACAACTACAATTTCCCGCCGTATTCCACCGGTGAAGCGGGCCGCCTCAAGAGCCCGGGCCGCCGCGAGATCGGCCACGGTGCGCTGGCTAAGCGTGCGCTGGAGCCGGTGATCCCGCCGGTTGACACGTTCCCGTACGCGATTCGCGTCGTGTCCGAAGTGCTGTCCTCCAATGGCTCCACCTCTCAGGCTTCCGTCTGCGGCTCTACGCTGGCGCTGATGGACGCGGGTGTGCCGATCAAGGCGCCGGTTGCCGGCGTGGCGATGGGCCTCATCAAGGATGTGGAGAGCGGCAAGGTGGCTGTGCTGACCGATATCCAGGGCCTTGAGGACTTCCTCGGCGACATGGACTTCAAGGTGGCGGGCACCATGAACGGCATCACCGCCATCCAGATGGACATCAAGATCAAGGGCATTGACGAGGCAATTCTGCGTCAGGCGCTGTCTCAGGCGCTCGACGGCCGTCTGTTCATCCTGGGCAAGATGCTCGAAACGCTGCCGCAGCCGCGCACCGAGCTGTCCCCGTTTGCGCCGAAGATCATCAGCTTTATGATTAACCCGGAGAAGATTGCGGAGGTCATCGGCCCGCGCGGTAAGATGATCAACAAGATCATCGAGGAGACCGGCGTGAAGATCGACATCGAGGACGACGGCAGTGTGTTCATCGCTACCAGCGATGCGGAAGCCGCCGCGAAGGCACGCCGCCTGATCGAAGGCATTGCCAAGGATATCGAGGTGGGCGAGGTTTACATGGGCAAGGTTGTGCGCATGATGAACTTTGGCGTGTTTGTCGAGTTGCTGCCGGGCAAGGATGGCATGATCCACATCTCCAAGCTGGCGAAGGGCCGCGTGGAGAAGTGCGAGGACGTCGTCAAGATCGGCGATGAGATCGAGGTCAAGGTGGCCGAGATCGACGCGCAGGGCCGCGTCAACCTCATCCGCAACGACATCGAGTATGACAACACGGAGATGCCGCGCCGCAGCGCGCCGGGTCAGCGCCCGCCGCGCCGTGATGCGAATCGCCGCTAAGCAAAAATGATGACCGGGCTGCTGTGAGGCAGTCCGGTTTTTCTGCATGATGCCTTTTGGGTGATAGAGGGCTTTTGATACTGTGGGTATTCCAATACTGTTTTGCAATCTAAGGGTTTTATTCAGCGCGAAGCGGAGAAGGGGTTTGGGGATGA
>JAXJLD010000102.1:0-12804 GCA_036297385.1 Christensenellales bacterium
ACGATATACTGTTTATCCTCTGACTCCCTTATTCAGTGCGAAACGAAGAAGAGGTTTGGGGATGAAATCCCCAAGCAGGTTTTAGGGACTGGAGCCTGCCGCCGCCAGAGGCGGAAGCAGGCAGGCGGAACGTCGGAAATCGCAAGGAGCGCAAAGCGCGACTATGCGAGTTTCCCGGAATCTGGAGCCTGCCGCGCCCTGTGGGCGAAACAGGCAGGCGGAACGTCGGAAATCGCAAGGAGCGCAAAGCGCGACTATGCGAGTTTCCCGGAATCTGGAGCCTGCCGCCGCCTGTGGCGGAAGCAGACAGGCGGAATGCCGGTGTTAGATTTTTCAATCTTTTCACAGATTGAACCCGTTTCAATCGTAGACCGCTGCGCGGTCTGCTCTGAAACTACGTTTTTTCAGATGTACGTTGGGACTGCCGTCCCAAGCCCTGCTTGGGAATTTCATCCCCAAACCCCTTCTTCGCTTCGCGCTGAACAAAGCTTTTAGAATGCGAACAGGATCACAGATGGCGAATCCCTATGCGGAGCTCAATCGTATAAAACAAAAAGAACGCTGCCCTCGTATGACATGAGGGCGGCGTTCTTTGGATGACGGGGAAATGGTGGAGAGAACGATAAGCACACGCTTAATACTCCGCCAGCAGGCTGCGGTAGTATTCGTCCTTTTCCGCCTCGGTGGAGCAGTTGCACAGGTACATCATGTCGGCCATGGCGCCGGAGAGCGCGCGCGGCACGCGCTGCGCCATCTTGATGCGCGCGCCGTATTTGGCCATGATGGCCTGATGATCCATGACGAAGCGCTTGCCGTCGCGGCGGCCGCAGTAGCAGCAGTAAAAATGCTCGGCGTTTGTGTCCGGAACGGTTCGGGTGTTGAAAGCAACCATATCGGCCCAGATCTTGTAGACGTCGCATGAGTTGGCGAAGTTGAACATATCCGCACTCCAGCCGCCGGAGGGACGCATATTGACCTCCAAGCCCAGAATATCGCCCTTGCGGCCCAGCGCCGGCTGGTCGGCATTGAGGACAAAGAACTCCAGATGCACAAACCGGCTTTTTACGCCGAAGGCGGCCACCGTTCTGCGGCCTATGTCGCGCATGGCATCCGGCAGGTGCTTTTCAATGTAGTAGCAGGCGTTGCCGTTGGTATTGACGGTATCCATGATGGAATCCATCGTTACATTGCCGGTTTCAAACAGAGGCTGTCCATTTGCGTCAATAATGGCATCGTAGGTATGGACGGTGCCATTGACGTACTCCTCCATGATGTAGAGTACATCGTGGTGCTTGGTGGCAAAGAAGTAGTTGAACTGAGCGTCATCGCAGAGCTTGTAGGTGCTTGCTGCGCCCACGCCGTTATCGGGCTTGACGATCACCGGATAACCGACCTGCGCGATAAAGGCACGGCAGCCTTCGTAATCATGCACCAGATGATAGCGTGCGGTCTTGATGCCTGCTTTGGCGTAGTACGCTTTCATCTTGGACTTGTATTTGACTGGCGCCATGTCCTGCGCCTGAAAGCCCGTGGTGATGTGGAAGGCTGTGCGCAGCGCAGCATCCTTTTCCAGCCAGTACTCGTTATTGCTTTCCAGCCAGTCGATTTTCCCATACTTGTAGCTCAGGAAGGCCACGGCGCGGAACATCTCGTCATCGTTTTCCAGCGAGGAGACCTTGTAGTATTCATTTAGAGAGGCCTTGAGCTCTGGCGTGAGCTGATCGTAGGGACAATCGCCAATGCCCAGCACGTTCATGCCGTTCTTTTTCAGTTCGGCACAGAACTTCCAGTAGTTTGCCGGAAAGTTTGGAGAGATGAAAACAAAATTTTTCATAGAATCCGCTCCTTTGTATGACGGTCTTCCGTGGAATAGAAGTGGGCGTGGAAAGCCGGTTAGGGCTGACCGACAATCATGGGGAAATAATACGCCGTTTGCTTGTACCACCATGGCCAGTCGTGATCGACATCATTGCCCCAAAAATTGACGGAGGCGTGGATGCCCTTGATATAGAGCACGTGTGCCAGCCATGCGGTGCTGTCCTTGAGCACGTCCTCCCATGCGCCTTGACCGACGCAGAGGATGATCTTGCGCTGGTTGTACAGGCTGATGTACGGATGATCGGCGGGCATGCCGGCGAGGTAATCGCAGGGGCTGTTGGCGTAGACCAGATCATCCATGTAGCCGCCGAAGGCATCGCGGGAGTCGTAGAGGCCGGAAAGCGCGAGGCAGCTATCGAACAGATCTGGGCGGCGGAAAATCAGGTTGGCGGCGTGCTGTGCACCCATGGAGCAGCCGAATGTGGTGATGGGCTCCTGATGCCAGTTGCGCTCGCCGGCGAGATGATGAATCAGCGGCACGAGTTCGTCCACGATGTAGTGGAACCATGCTTCGTGGCGCTCGATGCGCCAGCGGTTGTCGCCGCCTTTGTTGGCCCACGTTTCGCCATCGATGGTGTCAATGGAAAAGACCATAACCCTGCCGGCATCAATCCACGGACGCAGAACGTCATCCATGTGGAAGGCCTCAAAGTCCATGAAGCGTCCGGCTTGGCAGGGAATGAACAGAACAGGCTTGCCGCGATGACCGTAGACCTTCATTTCCATGTCGCGATTCAGCGCGGAAGAGTAGGATTTAAAATAGCGGATTTCCACGAGGCGCCCTCCTTTTGTACGCTATGCTGCCGTTTTGGTGGTTAGATGAGACCAAGGCACGCCATGAATATTGGAATCTGCGCTTCCCAAGAGGCTTCACAATGTGTTCCGCCCGGAATGATGCGCAAGGTTGTGCATATGCTCTTGCCGTACAGCGATTGAAAAACGCTGGGCAATATGCGGGCGGTGGCTTCGTGGTTTTCAATTTCTCGCTCGCCATAGTCCAGATACAGGTTGGAATCCGGCGCAATATGCGCACGGCGGAGCATATGTTTCACCTGATCGGGTGCAACCCAAAGGCTGGGAGAGAGACAGGCAAAACGCGAAAAAACATTGCCGTACTGGCAGGCTGCGTACAGGCTCATCAGGCCGCCCATTGAGGAGCCCGCAATGGCTGTGTGCTCACGTCCAGGCAGGGTGGGGCAGTTTGCATCGATGAAGGGCTTGAACTCCCGAACAAGCCAGTCCATGGTGATGCGCCCGCGGCCCTCGATCAGCCCAAGCTCGCTGTCGGCGTGGGTGAAAGGAGAATACTCGCAGAGCCTGTTGTTGCCGATGGGATTGGATTCGACGGCGGCGACGATGACCGGCGCTTCGGTTCTCTGCAGATAATCCAGCATCCGCCACGAGCGCCCAAAGGAAGCGTCGCTATCCAGAAAGACATTCTGCCCATCGAACATATACAGGACGGGAAAGCGCACTTCGGTCTCCCGTTCGCAGACATCCGGTATATAGAGATAGGCGCGCCGGATAAGATCGCAGGGCGTAAGCTGCGGTATAGTCAGTTTCCAGCAGTGAAGCATAGAACGGCTCCCTCATTTTGTGATGATGTTCATAGGCAGTTCATCCATCCGGAGGACGCAAATTTCCTCCGTTGGAATAGATGAATGTAAGTATAAAACAGAAAAACCCGTCTGTCAATTCAGGCGGGTCAAAATTACCGGATGTGCGATGCAGCATTATTCGGCTTCGACAAAGACAAGACCGAACACGTTGGGCCCGACGTGCGTGGAGATGGTTGCGCCGACGGCGGAGGCATCCTCTTCACGGCAGTCGATACCGGCCTGACGGAGCTTTTTGGTAAAGTTCAGGCAGTTATCCGGGCAGTAGGTGTACAGCGGAAGCACCGGGTAGTTGGGATCAATCTTATGCTGCTGTACCAGCTTGAGGACCGCAGCGCTGGCGCGGTGCAGCCCCATGCCCTTGCCAGCAAGCGCAACGCGGCCGTCTTCGGAAATGCGGATGAGCACCTTGAGCTGCACGAGCGAGCCAAGGGTAGCGGCAGCCTGAGGAATGCGTCCGCCGCGGGCAAGATAGTCCAGCGTATCCAGACAGGCGTAGAGCTTGATGCGCTTGGAGAAAGCATGCAGCGCTTCGGCAATTTCGGCAGCGCTGAGCTGTCCTTCATCGCGGAGCTGACAGGCGCGCATCACGAGCAGCTTTTCCGCTGTGGCGGCTTGCAGAGAATCGACGATGTGAATGTCGTCGTAATCGGCCATGCTCTTGGCGAGTGTGGCGCTCTGCACGGTTCCGGAAAGCGAAGAGGAAAGCAGAATGCACAGTACACTATCGCCGGCGGCCTTGGCTTCTTCAAAGAGCGTCAAAAAAGCATCCGGGGAGGGCTGAGAAGTCTTGGGGTTCTCGCCAGACATCATGCGGCTCCAGAAGATATCCGGGGTCAGCGTCACGCCGTCCGCGTAAGCATCGTAACCAAAGGTAACCTGCAGGGGAACCATGGATACGCCGTATTGCTGGCGTTCCTCGGCGGAAAAATCAGCGGCTGAATCGGTGATAATGCGAATCATAAGGAAATTCCTTTCTGAAGTTGATGTTCACAAGGCAAGGTTACAGTGTTTTACCGGGAGAGGGAACAATATCCTCCAACGCATCAACGATATCAAAGAGATCTTTAGAGACGGCGAGCGCACGCTCGGCACCGATTCTGGAGACAAGCTGTTCAAGGATAACCTCCACGCCTTGATGCTCGTGGAGATAAGCGGCTTCGCCTTCCGCCGTCAGAAACACATGAATCATCCGCTTATCCTGCTTGGAGCGGACACGGTGAATATAGCCCTGCTTTTCCAGCGCGGTGAGGATTTTGTTCATCTGGCTTTTCAGCAGGCGTGTCCGCCGGATGAGATCCGTCGCGGTCATGGGGGATTCCTCCGTACTGTGGTGCAGAAGAATGCCCATCACGTGTGCTTCATTGTAGGACAGGGACGAGACGATCCGGGTATTCCAGAGCGTGCTGGTCAGGCTGAGCCAAGCGTCAAGAAGATGTTCTCCCGCGTCGATGATCTGTGACATCCACGCGCCTCCCTTCGATATCAATCAATGCCGTTCACTGAGCGCCTTTTATAAAGTTCACTAAATGAACGATGCGCCTTATCATACGCGCTAAACGGCTTTTTGTCAAGCCCCATAAATGCACACGCGCACAACAGGCGGGGTGAAAGCATCGCAAGTATAGCAAAACCGCCTGTATTTTGCAAGCCTTTCCATGGCTTTTTTTCCCCGATTGTCTGGGAACGCTTGACAAAACGGCGCAAAATGACAATAATGTGAATATGTTATTTTGTAGATTTTAACGATCAACAATATGGAGGGACATCCGATGAACAAGCAGTGGAAGGTCTATCGCGATTCTGAGGCGTTTGCGTCCCGTGTGGCGGCGCTTTATGGTGCAGGGGAGAAGGAGCTGGACCGGCAGAAGGCGCGCTATGGCAAGCTGGTGGAGCGGTTTGAAAAGCGCTTTGGCGAGGCGCATGGTGCGCTGTGTTTCTTCTCTGCGCCGGGGCGCACGGAGATTGGCGGCAACCATACCGACCACAATCGCGGCCGCTGCCTGGCCGGTGCGGTGAACTTGGACACCATCGCCTGTGTGGAAAAGACTGACGACAGTGTGATCATCGTGGACAGCGAGGGTTTCCCGCCGATCACAGTGGGGCTGGAGAAGCTGGATATTCGCAAGAGCGACTTCGGCACGACGCTGGCGCTGATCCGCGGTACGGCGGGCATCATGAAGGAGATGGGCTATCAGATCGGCGGCTTCCGCGCAACGATCTCTTCCTCTGTGCTGCGGGGCAGCGGTCTGTCCTCTTCGGCGGCGTTTGAAATCCTCATCGCGGCCATTCTCGATGGCCTGTACAACGGCTGGACGGTGGATTTCAAGACCCGCGCCATCATCGCCCAGAAGGTGGAAAATGTCTACTTCGGCAAGCCCTGCGGCCTGCTGGATCAGATGGCTGCCTCTGCGGGCGGCATGGTTGCGCTCGATTTTGAAACGGACGATGCGCAGGTGGAGGCTGTGGCGTGCGATTTTGCTGCGCATGGCTATGCGCTCTGCGTGGTCAATACCGGCGGCGACCATGGCGACCTGACGGACGACTATGCGGCGATCCCGGCGGAGATGAAGGCCGTGGCGGCGCAGTTTGGCAAGAAGGTGCTGCGCGAGGTGGACCCGGCGGAGTTTGAGGCGAATGTGGGCAAGGTGCGCGCTGCGGTGGGTGACCGTCCGGTGCTGCGTGCCATGCACTTCTTTGATGACAATGCGCGCGTGGTGGAGCAGGTGGCTGCTGTGCGCGAGGGCAACCTGGAGACGTTCTTTGCGGATGTGACCGCATCGGGCGACAGCAGCTGGAAGCTGCTGCAAAACGTCTACGCCCGCGCCAATCAGGAGCAGATGGCCATGGGCATTGAACTGAGCCGCCGCTTCCTGAAGGGGCAGGGCGCACAGCGCGTACATGGCGGCGGCTTTGCCGGTACCATTCAGGCGTATGTGCCGATGGCGCGTCTGGAGGCGTATGTGGCGCTGATGGAGAGCGTGTTTGGCAAAGGAAGCTGCACCCCGCTGATGATCCGCCCCGAGGGCGCGGTCATGATGCCGATGTAATGCATCTCCCGCTTTCTATCAAAAACAAGCCGGATGAATAGGGCCGTCCTTTCGGGCGGCCTTTTTATCGGGCGGTATGTGGAACGGTTGAATCCCCGGCGGGAATGTGCTATAATGACTCGTTTCATATTGGAAAAGGAATCATGACGTCTTTGGGGGACAAACGATGAAGTGTCTTAGAGATCATATGTGGCTGAGAAAGATCAGTCTGTTTATTCTGGATATTCTGCTGATTACGCTATCCGTGTACCTGAGCATGGAGCTGCGCTTTGAAATGTACATCCCTACCCGCCATGCGCGCACGATGATGGACGCGCTGCCGGTGATCTGGGTTGCCTATATGGGCTGCTATGCGCTGGGCGGCGTGTACAAGATCATGTGGCGCTATGCAGGCGTGCGCGATACGGCGCGGCTGTGCGTGCTGAGCGCGATTGCCTGCGGGCTGACGCTGGCGGCCAATCAGTTCTTGAATCTGGGGCTGTTCCGCGGCGTGCTGATTCTCATCGGCTTGATCGGCACGATTGCCGTGGGCGGCACGCGTATGTTCTGGCGTTTGTGCTCCAAAGACAGGATTCCTGGCGGCCTTGGTGATGCACAGCCGGTCATGATCGTGGGTGCTGGTGAGGCTGGCGCATATGCGGTGAACATCTGCAACAAGAACCCCAAGAAGATGGGCAGACCCGTATTGCTGGTCGACGATGCGCCGAGCAAGCAGGGGCTGCGCATCCAGAATGTACCGGTGCGCGGCAAAACGGAGGATATTCCCAAACTGGCGGCGCGCTATGGCATCCGGGAGATCATCGTGGCGATTCCTTCGCTGGGCAACGGCGGGCGTATGCAGCACATTCTGGAGCTGTGTAATGAGGCACATTGCCATACGCGTCTGCTCTCCGAACCGGCCGATCCGGCGAGCGAGGAAGGCGTTCCGTTCATCCGTGAGCTGAACATCTCTGACTTCCTGTCTCGCGAGGAGATTGAGCTGGATACGGACGCGATTGCAGGCTATCTGACGGGCAAGACGGTCATGGTGACGGGCGGCGGCGGCTCTATCGGCTCGGAAATCTGCCGCCAGATCATGCGCTTTAAGCCGAAGCTGTTGATTATCTTTGAAATTTACGAAAACTGTGCCTACGAACTGGAGTATGAACTGCGCCAGAAGTATGGCAAGAACTGCCCGGTGACCACGCTGATTGGTTCTATTCGGGATCGTCAGCGCTTGGATGAGGTGTTTGAGGCGTACCATCCTGAGGTGGTGTTCCACGCTGCGGCGCACAAGCACGTGCCGCTGATGGAACGCAGCCCGGCAGAGGCGATCAAGAACAATGTGTTTGGCACGCAGAACCTGCTGGAGTCCGCCAGCGCACATGGCGTGGAGCGTCTGGTGCAGCTTTCTACCGATAAGGCGGTGAATCCGACGAACGTGATGGGCGCGACCAAGCGCATCACCGAAATGCTGATTCAGCGCTATGGTGAAAAGACGAACATGAAGTGCATGGCTGTGCGCTTTGGCAATGTGCTGGGCAGCCACGGCAGCGTGATCCCGCTGATGGAAGCACAGATTCGGGAGGGCGGTCCGGTTACGGTGACCCATCCGGACATTGTGCGCTACTTCATGACCATTCCTGAGGCAGCCCAGCTTGTGCTTCAGGCGGGCGGCATCGCTAAGTCCGGCTCTATCTTTGTGCTGGACATGGGCGAACCGGTGCGCATCATGGATTTGGCGAAGAAGCTCATCCGCGCATATGGCTATGAGCCGGACGTGGATATGCCCATCAAGATCATTGGTCTGCGCCCGGGCGAAAAGCTCTATGAGGAGCTGCTGATGGACTCCGAGCGGGACAAGATGACCAAGACGGCGCACAAGAAGATCTTCGTGGCCAATGTGGACCGCGTGGACGACGCGCAGTTTGAAAAGATGATGAACACCTTGGCACAGGTGGTGGATAAGAACGACGAGCGTGCCGTGGAGGCGATTGCTGAGGTTGTGACCACCTATCATCCGTGGAAAAACGGCCGTCCGGAAACGCAGGAAAAGGCAGAAAAGGCGGCTGTATAAAGAAAAAGCTCCGGAAAATCGGAGCTTTTTCTCATGCAACGAAAAAACAGGGAAGAAAGCAGGGACGTTATCCGTCTCATAAAGAGAGGAATAGAAAAAGCATTACAGAGAGGAGAGGATGCGCACGACGTTGCTGAGCGACTCGTTCAGCTCGCGGAACTCAGAAAGCGTGAGATGCTCGGTCTGAAGCTGGATCTGGTTAGAAATGGTTTCGCGAATGGCATCGAGCTTTTCTTCGCCGGCGGGCAGCAGGACGATATTGACCACGCGGCGATCGTTTTCGTCATGCTGACGATCCACATATCCGCAAGCATACAGGCGATCAACCAGCGGCGTGATGTTCGGCTTGGCAATGCCCAGACGGCGGGAAATCTCGGAAACAGACATGGTGCCTGCGTCATACAGCATGGCCAGCACCTGAACGTGGGACAGCGGCGTGCCGTGCTCACGCTGCACAAGGTCCATGTGCAGCAGACGCTTTTTAATCAGCGGAAGGACATAAAACATATTCTGGGCGACAGAGTCAATCATCGCCGGATCAATCGTACGTTTCTTCGTCATATGCAAACTCCTGAATAACTGATGATGTGAGGGGCTGCGCGCCCGACCTAAAGCGTTGATATTTTACCTGCTTTATGTAGAAAGAGCAAGAGGAATTTCTGAGGTTTTCATAATGATTCTATATTTCGTGAAATGGTGATAAAATTTCAAGTTGCTTTAGGGAATTTCGCAGATAGGGGAAAATACAGGGCCTGCATGGCTTTGTGAAGTTTTGCCGTCGCTTTACAGATCACAGAAAATCGGTTACAATATCATCATGGAATAAGAAGAAGAAAACCCTGTGGGGAGGGACATATTGATGGATATTTTGAATGTTATCAAGCACATTTTTTCGCTGGATGCGCTGATCTATCTGGCCATCGTGATTGTGCTGGTCACGGCGCTGACACGCTGTGTTCTGCCGCTGGCGCGCATGGCAGGCAGGCTGCGCCGCGCGACCCGTGTGATCATTACGGAAAACAAGCAAAACAAAGAGAAAAAATCGTGGAATGACATCCATTTTCTTGGCGACAAGCTGGAGGCGCCGTGGGCGGATTTTTTGCAGAATGCGGAACTGCGCGATGCGCACGGCGAATCGTGCGATGTATCGCAGTATATCTGTGAGGAAACGGTCATCTATGCTGTGGGCGGCACGCGGCTGGCGGAGATCACGCCGGGTATCTTGACGTCGCTTGGCATTCTGGGTACGTTTCTGGGTCTGGTGATGGGTTTGTCCGGGCTGAACCTGAATGCGGCGGACACCTCTGTGCTGCTGGCTGCGATGCAGAAGCTGATTGGCGGCATGAGCACAGCATTCCTCACGTCCATTGCCGGTGTCGTTGCGTCCATCTTCTTCAACCTGATGAATACCCACTATACCAACCGGTGCGAAAAGGCGATTGACCGATTCTGCGAGGTATTCAGCCTGTACGCACTACCCAAGCCCGTATCGCAGGATACGGCCATGCTGACCCTTCAGCAGGAGCAGACGGCCTATATCCGTCAGGCGGTTGAGGAAATTGGGCAGAAGATGGCCGTACAGATGGAGCAGAGCATCCTGCGTGCGATGCTGCCCGTGCAGCGCTCCATGGACAACTTCATCCTTGCCGCCACGCAGGCGCAGGTGGAGGGTGTGGACCGGATTGCGCAGGTGTTTGTGCAGAGGATGAATGTGGCGCTGGGCAGCGAGTTTGAACATCTGCGTCAGGTGCTGGCTGAGGCAGGAGCAGAGCAGCAAAAGGCACAGCAGGATATGCGCGCAGCCGCAGAAGCCATTGCCCAGATGACGCAGGACGTGGTGAATATGCACCAGCTTTCGCAGGGCGTGCTGGAGCATTTCCGAGACTATGTAACGGATATGGATGCCTCTCGTGAGCACGTGGAGGAGACAAACAGAAAGACGCTGGAGCTGTTGGCTGCGATGAACAAGACCAGCGGGCAGCAGGCCATGTATCTGGCGAAGCTGCAGGATTATCAAGCGGTTCTGACGGCGAACCAGCAGCAGTATACTGCGTGGACGGACAAATTCCTCGCAAGTGCACAGGAGCAGACGAGCATAACTGCCCGCGAGATGGATCGCGTGGCGCAGGAGCTGCGTGCGAGCGGACAAACGCTGACAGAGAGTTATCAGGCATTTACCCGCCAGATGACGGAAAGCTGTGATGCGTTTACCCGTCGGATGGCAGACAACTATGACGCTGCGGCTCGTCAGACGATGGACAATTATGAAGGATTCACCCGCCAGACGCAGGAAAATCTGGCCAAGACAACGGCGCTATTTGATGAGAGCATCACGGCTTCGATTCGCCAGATGAATGAAACGCTCAACGCCATGCGCGAGACGACACGCACCATGCCGCAGATGCTTTCGCAGAGCCGGGAGCGCTATGCGGATCAGGTCGATCAGTTTGTAACTGCGCTGGTGCGGCTGCAAAAATCCATGGAAAAGCTGAGCACGGCTGCGGACGATGCCGCGCGGCAGGGGAGGGGATAACCCATGCGCTCTCAAAAGCGGAATAAGCGCAGCAGGGATAGCGGAAGCTACTGGATTTCATATTCCGATATGATGGCGGGTATGCTCTTCACATTCGCGCTGATCCTGTTTATGGCGGTCTATCAGCTGGTGGATTTGCAGCAGAAAAAAACCATCGAGCTGGAGACCAAAGAAGCACAGCTTTCAACCCAACAAAGCCTGTTGATCGATCAGCAGGCCGAATTGGCCGATAAGGAAGAACTGCTGGCGACAACGACGTTGATGCTGGAGGAGCAGAAGAAGGAACTGGATGAAAACCGCACGGCGTTGACGGCGGCTCAGCAGAGCCTTTCCTTACAGCAGAGCAAGATTGAGGAGCAGGCCGCATTGCTGGCGGCCCAGCAGACGGAGATTGACAAGCTGATTGGCCTGCGCTCGCGCATCATCGAGGAACTGCGCGACGAGCTTCGCAAAGAGAGCCTTGATGCGGTGGTGGATCGCAACACGGGCGCAATCGCTTTTACCGGAGCGGTGCTCTTTGATACGAATCGAAACGAACTGAAGGACAGCGGCAAGGCGCTGCTCAATGCGTTTATTCCGGTGTATGTGCGCACATTGATGAGCGAGGAAAACAAGGGATACGTCGGTGAAATCATCATAGAGGGACATACGGACAGCTCTGGCGAGTATCTGCATAATCTGGCGCTTTCCCAGAATCGCGCACTGGCGGTGGCGGAATACTGTCTGGGGCCAGAGATGACTGGGCTGACGTGGGAGGAAAAGCAGGTTCTGCAAAAGATTCTCACAGCCAACGGACGCTCTTTCTCCGACCCGGTGTATATGGCCGATGGTGTGACGGAAGATATGGAGGCGTCGCGCCGCGTGGTGTTTAAGTTCCGCATGAAGGATGCGGAAATGATCGATCAGATGAGCGCAATACTCGAGGGACGACAGGGGGAATGATGTGGGTAAAGCGATGAAGGTGTTGGCCATTGCTGCGCTGTTGATTACAATTGCGGGCGCAGGAACGGTGCTCTATGCTGTCAACACGTGGGAGCCGGTGATTGTGCAGGCTGTTGTGACGGCAATTCCGGCGGAACAAGCGAAGGAAATCTTTGATGCGGCGGTTTCGCAAGTGAAGCATGAGACGTTTACTGGACGTGCCTTTGCTGGAGTATCTGGACTTGAGGCACAGGGCTGCACATTTTTGACCTATACTGTCCGGCTCAAAAACCGAGGATTCTTTCCGGCGGAGTGGATTGCGCTGGACGTGCAGCCTGCGGAGGGCGATGTGTTGCAGTTGGACAATGTTCAGGCGAATGTGCTGCCCAGCGGCACGGAAGGCGACATTGCAGCGACGATTCTGCATCAGGGAGATGCGTCAGATACGAAGCGCACATTTACGGTAAGCGCTTATGTCTTTGGTCGGAAGGTGACGGTAGAAGGCGCAGCGGAATGATGTGATTGCCGTGCTTCGATTTTGAAAGAGTGAAGTAAAAGCTGAGTTTTCACCCGTTCATCCATCAGCATTGGAGATGGATGAGCGGGTGTTTTGCTTGAAGGAGAAGAACTAATCCTGTTTTCTGATAGAAATGCGTGATAAGCGCGAAGCGAAGAAGGGAGTCTGAGGGACAGCGTCCCTCAGGCAGGTTTGGGCGGCAGCCCAACGTATCTCCGAAACCCTTTATGCAA
>JAXJLD010000103.1:0-2229 GCA_036297385.1 Christensenellales bacterium
CTTTTATGATGGCTTACCCGTTAACGGGTGGTAGGGCATTCAATGCGAATGAAGGATAGTTCAGTGCGTCTTGAGACGCGGCAAGTACATTCGCCTTGAAGGCGTAGAGCATACCACCGGCTTAGCCGGTGGTTTTGATTCTCTGCTGTATACGGTAAAGGGCATGGGGGATCATACGGGAGGATTACTTGCGCATGGTCTTGCGGAAGTTGTAGCGTGTGCGCCAGTACTGGGATTCACGGCGGATGGTGTGCAGCAGATCGCCGCCGAGGAACAGAATGACGTTGAGCAGGCACAGCACGATGGTGACGCGCGTGGACGCGGAACCCATGATGAACTGCTGCACATAGATCAGCACGTCGACCAGCGCCAGATACTTCATCTTGATCGGCAGCAGGCCAAAGAGATAGACTTCCTCATCCGGGAACATCGCGGCAAAGGCGAAGAAGAGCGAGAGGTTGAGGTAGGTGCTGCTGGCATAGCCGGTAATCAGGCAGGCAATCCACGCGCAGACCATGCCGGTGGCATAATAGAGGTTAAACTTCACCTTGCCCCAGCGGTACTCCAGCGCGGTGCCGATGGTATAGTAGAAGTACAAGGCGAACAGCGCAAAGATGGGCGAGCTGGTCGGCGGAGCAAAGATGAACGTGACCAAGCGCCAAATCTGCCCCTGCATCAAGGTCATGCGGGTGAGCGGCAGATAATAGTACAGCGTGTTGCCCAGCGTAGGCCAGACGAACATGAGGATGTAGATGATGCCTTGCCCGATGACGATATACTTCATCAGGTTAGCGATGGTATAGCGGCGGAGCTTGCGTTCCAGATCATAGTTGATGGGACTTCTATTCAAATCAAACCCTCCTTCTTTCCATACAGTATACCATATTTTTGCACACTGTAAAACGGGAGAAGCAAAGAAACGGACTGACCGGAGGCGGTTTTCGGTGTCTACATAGATTTTTGAAAAAATTATACTCAGGGGTTGACAGGAGTGAAAAAGTGAGGTATAATGAATCTGTTCTTGAGAGCAATGTGAATATTCCTCAGTAGCTCAATGGCAGAGCATTCGGCTGTTAACCGAAGGGTTGTAGGTTCGAGCCCTACCTGGGGAGCCAATGTAGGCGCTGGTTTGGTCAACAAATCAGCGCTTTTTTATGTATCAGTCTGCGCGATGTGCCTTAGCGATGGCCAAAGGAGCGCGTATGTAACGGTGGATTCGCCTTGAAATCCATTTCGAAACCAGATATAATAGGATAAAACGAAAAACTATGGCATGATGAGGAGACAGAACAATGGCAAAGCTGTATTTCCGCTATGGAGCGATGGGATCGAGCAAGACGGCGAATGCGGTCATGGTGCAGTACAATTACAGGGAGCGCGGCCGCGAGGTGCTCATGCTCAAGCCCAAGCTGGAGAACCGGGACGGCGCGACAGTTGTTCGCTCCCGCTGTGGGTTGGAAGCGCAGTGCCGCTTTGTCGAGGATCTGGACGACATCAGCTTGGATGGCATTGCCTGCGTGATTGTCGATGAAGCACATTTCCTGACGGCGGCGCAGGTGCGCCGTCTGGTGGATATCGTCGATGAGCGCGAGATCCCGGTGATCTGCTACGGTCTGCGAACCGATTTTCGGGGCGAGCTGTTTGAGGGGAGCCGGGAGCTGCTCTGCTGGGCAGATACGATTGAGGAGATCAAGACCATCTGCTGGTGCGGCAGAAAGGCGACGTTCAACGCGCGCGTTCACAATGGCCGTATTGTCCGCGAGGGCGAGCAGATTCTGCTGGGCGGCAACTCAACCTATATCAGCCTCTGCCGCAAGCATTGGAAGAGCGGTGAGCTGGGCGACGCGCCGAACCTGAACGAATGATACGGTTTTCTGATCAAAACGAGCTATAAGCGCGAAGCGAAGAAGGGGTGAAATCCCCAAGCAGGTTTTGGGACTGGAGCCTGCCGCGCCCAGTGGGCGAAATAGGCGGGCGGAACGTCGGAAACCGCAAGGAGCGCTTGGGGCGACTATGCGAGTTTCTCGGAATCGCAGTCCCAACGGTTGCCTTTGTGGTAAAGCCGTTCGAGCAAAGCGGTTTTATACTATTTTTTGATAAAAAAACCTTTTACTCAAATTGAACCCGTTTCAGGTGTACGTTAGGGCTGCCGCCCTAAAACCCGCTTGGGGATTTCAGCCCCAAACCCCTTCTGCGCTTCGCGTTGAATAAAGGGTTTGAGATATAAAC
>JAXJLD010000104.1:0-10282 GCA_036297385.1 Christensenellales bacterium
ATGCTAATCAGATGCTCGACTTTCGTATACTTTCTTGACATGTGAATGACCTCCTGTCGTAGTTTCTATTCTACAACAGGAGGCCATTTTTTTCATTGTCTGCTTAACGGGAAACAGTCCATTTCTGTCAGGCTTTTCCTATTCTATGACATAGACTAATCAGCAAGTCTTGCTGCCCTTGCTCATGATCCGCACGATGACCGAATTGGTGCCCTCCATGCCCTCATGGACGAGCTGACCGAGGTTTTCAAACAGCGTGAACAGCTCTCCGCCGACAATGCCGTTGCCGCCGCGCACATTCATGCCGTTCATCGCCAGAAACGCGCTCTTGACCGCCAGCCCGCTGGAAAGCTGCACCTTGTTTGCACAGCCCTCCTTTGCGCCATCGCAGATCATGCCGCAGATGGAACCCAGAATATTCTGCATGGCAAAGAGCATCTGCTCCTCGCCGCCGCCGAGCATATACACCACGCCCACCGATGCGCCCAGCCCGCTGGCCACACCGCACGCACACACCGCGCTCAGCGTACCGGTAAACGTCTTGACATAGATGTTCACCAGATTCGCCAGCGCTGCCGCACGCAGCTTCTTCTCCTCATCAATGTGCAGGAACTGCGCCACACCCTCAATGGTCAGCAGCAGCGTGATGCCCTGATTGCCGCTTCCCGTCGCCGTCATGACCGGCATACTCACGCCGCTCATGCGCGCATAGCTCGCCGCCGCGCAGAGCATCTCCGCGCGCGCAACCGGAGAATCTCCAATCGCGCCCTCGTCGATGAGCGTGCGCACGGCGCGGCCCAAACCAAACGTCAATCCCTTTTGGGCAATCGCCATGTTCATGTCGATGCCATCCTGCAAAAAGCGGAGCTTTTCCACCGGCACGTTGTCGGCGAATTCCACCATATCCTTGAGCTTGCAGGCGCGGATGGGGTCGCTGGCCAGCGCCTCATCGCCCTGCGCCTCCATATACGGTTCAAACGGCGCATGGTCGATGCGCACGATGTTCGTGTGGTTTTGCAGCGTCAGCACGCGCACCGTATCCTCGTCCGTCTCCAGCACGCTCTCCACCAGCAGCCCGTGAACATCCTCGCGGGTATTGACCGTCACCAGCCCATCAAAGAGCATCTGCTTCGCCGCGTGCAGCGCCTCGTCGGTCACATGATCGAGCACGCGCATCTGCGCCTGCGCATCTCCCGCCGTCACGCCCATGGCTGCGCACAGCGCCACGCCGCGCTCATCCGCGCCGGGGATGCCCACGCCCATCGCATTCTTATACAGATAGTTGTCCAGCGTGACGGTGAGCCGCTTCACCTTGCCCTTTGCATTCGCGCGCGCCGTCGCCGTATTCAGTGCGATGGCTACCGGCTCCGTGCAGCCCGTAGAGGGCATGATGGCCCGGTGCATCCGTTCCAAGAAAAATACCTGATCCATCCCATTTTACCTCCCGTATCTCCGGCGCATCATCCGATGATAATCGCCATCGCCTCTGCCAGCGTCTCCACGCCGTACACGCGCATCCCGGCGGGCGCTTTCATGTGTTTCGCATTCTCGCGCGGAATCACCGCCGCTGTAAAGCCCAGACGGCTGCACTCGCTCAGCCTGCGCTCGCATTGGGACACCGCGCGGATCTCCCCGGCCAGTCCCACTTCGCCCATGACCGCCCAATCGGCAGGCACACAGCACTCCCGCACGCTGGAAGCCACCGCCGCGCACAGCGCCAGATCGGCCGCCGGCTCGCTCAGGCTCAGTCCTCCAGCCACGTTGACGTATACATCCTGATTGAGCAGCGATACGCCCGCACGCTTTTCCAGCACAGCCAGCAGCAGCGCCAGCCGTCCCGCATCAAAGCCGTTGGTTGTGCGCCTTGGCGTGCCGTATGCCGTTTGCAGGGCCAGCGCCTGCACATCCACCAGCATGGGCCGCGAGCCCTCGATCGCCGGAATCACGCAGGAGCCTGGTACGTTTTTCGCCCGCTCAGACAGCAGCATCTCCGAGGGATTCTCCACCGGCGTCATGCCCTTCTCGTGCATTTCAAACAGCCCCAGCTCATTTACCGAGCCAAAGCGGTTCTTCACCGCGCGCAAAATCCTATACTCATGCTGCCGGTCGCCCTCAAAATACAGCACCACATCCACCATGTGCTCCAAAATCCGCGGGCCTGCAATCGCGCCCTCCTTGGTCACATGGCCCACCAGAAACACCGCGCAGCCTGTCGTCTTGGCCATGCGCATCAGCAGGCTTGCACACTCGCGCACCTGCGATACGCTGCCCGGTGCGCTCGCCATGTCCGGCCTGTACATGGTCTGGATGGAGTCAATCATCATGTAATCCGGCTGGATCTCCTCCCAGCGCTTCTCCGCCGCGTCCATCGCATTCTCGCTGAGAATCATCAGGTTATCGCTGGCGACGCCCAGCCGCCGTGCGCGCATCTTGATCTGACGCGCACTCTCCTCTCCGGAGATATACAGAACCCGTGCGCCCTGACGCGCGAGATGATCGCTCACCTGTAAGAGCAGCGTCGATTTGCCGATGCCCGGATCGCCGCCCACCAGCATCAGCGAACCTTCCACCACGCCGCCGCCCAGCACGCGGTCCAGCTCCCCGATGCCCGTTGAGGCACGCGCCGCCGTTTCCTCCGGGATCTCGCTCAGGCGCATCGCCTTCGCGCCGGTGCCGCCGCGCTGCTTATTCGCCTTCACCAGTGCGGCAGCCGCTGCCTGCGGCGCCTGCTCCTCCAGCGTGTTCCACGCATTGCACCCCGGGCATTTTCCCAGCCAGCGTGGGGTCTCATACCCACAGGCGCTGCACACATATGTCGTCTTTTCCTTAGCCATAGGTTGTGTCCTTCCATGCGCATCCGCCGCCGCGGATGCACCATAATCTGCCCTTTATTGTACCATATTTCACCTTTCCTGCAAACCTCTCAACTTTTTTTCGCTCAACGTCCAATTCCGTTGCTTTTCAAGTTGATTTGCCGCACAGCCATACACTATAATGCTATGCATACTGCACATCTTGTCATGGAGGCCTTCCGATGAACCGACGTCCCACCCAAAGCCGAACAGGCTACGACTCCTTCTCCACGCGCCACGCCGCCAACTTCACCGCCTCAACCCCCGGCGACGATTTCTTTGAAAAGAAGCGAAAGCGTCCGCTTGCCCTGCGCCTGACTGGCGTGCTGCTGCTCCTCCTGCTCCTGCTGCTGATCGCCAACTTTGCCGTCAATCAGTTCATTCACGTCACCCGCGTCACCGTGCCCATTACGGGTCTGACCGAGGATTTTGACGGCTATACCCTGCTACACATCTCCGACCTGAAGGGGAGCAGCTTCGGCGCCGACCAGCGTATGCTCCGCTTTGCGCTGGGCAGCAGCAGCTATGATGCCGTGGTGCTCACCGGCGATATGCTCTCCCTGCACGGGAATGCCCGGCCGCTCTATGCGCTCATCGAGCAGCTTCGCCTGCTCCAGCCGGACATCCCCATCTACTTCATCGCCGGAGACGACGATCCTCCCGTCACCTCTTCCTCCTACTTCACCGGCGGCAGTCCCTTTGCGCCTTGGGTATTGGGCGCACAGCACCGCGGCGCACAGCTCCTTGCCTCGCCGCAGGCCGTTACCCGGGGCGATCAAACACTCTGGCTGACTGCGCGCCATCACCTGAGCCTCGATATGGACACCATGCAGCGCCAGTTTGAGCTGCAATACCTCAATGCGCTCGATTCGGGCGACGAAAACGAGATTGAACTGGCTACCTATAACCTCCAATGGCTCGAAGAGACGCGCACCGCCCGCAAGGCGATGCGTGCGCAGGATGCGGTCATCACCCTCACGCACACCAAGCCCAGCAGCGATGCGCTCTCCGCGCCCGCCTTCCGCAGCGCCGATCTGGTGCTGTGCGGTCATGCGCTGGGCGGCCTCATCCGCCTGCCCTTCATCGGCCCGGTCTTTGTCCCCTCTCCCGATCTGCCGCACTACGGCATTTTCCCCGGCGCACAGGCGCATTGCGGCCTGACCCGGGAAAACGGCACATCTGTCTACGCCAGTCCCGGTCTGGGCACGGAGAATGACGATTACCCCTTCTTCTTCTTCCGCCTGTTCAATCCGCCAACGGTCACCCTCGTCACGCTCACGCCGTCCTCAATTTGACGGCACAGCCAGTTTTCCCCCATCAAAAAAACAGGAGAATGTGCCTTCTCCTGTTTTTTGTATTCGCCTTTACTTTTTCCCCGTCCGCACCGCCGCCACAATGCCGCAGCAGACGATTGCGCCGCCCACGAGGAAGTTGGGCGTGATCTGCTCATGCAGAATCAGCACACCCAGCACGCCGGATACCAGCGGCTGAAGCGGATAAAACATTGAGCAGAAGCTCGCGTCCATCTTGCTCAGGCTGTAATTCCACAGGGAATGGGCCATCGCCGTACCCACCAATCCCATGTAGATCACCGCCAGAATGGAGGACAGCGGCAGCGTGCACGCGCTGCTCTGCAATTCAAACACGGCCCACGCGCCTGTAAACGGCGTGGCGAAGAGCATCGCCATCATGGCCACCTGCATCGGATCATACTGCCCTGCCAGCCGCCGGATGATGATCGACGTGGTGGACCAGAGGAACACACTCATCAGCATCAGCGCCGCGCCCATCACATCCACCTTGCCATCCACGCCCACGATCAGCACCACGCCGACCATGGATACCAGCACGCACATCACCTTTTCCTTTGTCAGCTTTTCCCGCAGGAAAATCGCCGCCAGAATCGGGATGAAGATGGGGTTCATCGCGCCCAGCAGCGAGGAGATCGAGCCGGACAGCCTATTGATGCCCAGCATCTGCAGGCAGAAGGAGAGGCAGTAGCCAAGCAGGCCGATAGCAAACAGCGTGCCCACATGCTCCCGCTTGACAGGCTTGAGCGCACCGCGCAGCTTGAGCAGCAAAAAAAGCGCCGGCATGGCCACCAGATAGCGGAGCAAAAGCACCGTCACCGGTGGGATGGTTCTCAGCGCAATCTTGGAAACCACATACAGGCTGCCCCAGCACACAAACGTGCCCAGAAGCGGGATCATATCCTTGCGATTCATTCGTATCCAACCTCACAGCAAATTTTGTTTCCTTTACATTATAAAGAAATGTGTGCAGCCTGTACAGGGGGAAAATCTCACAAAATGATAAGTCTTGCAATTTGATTGATTCACAGATTCATAAAATGAAAAGGATTCACCATAAACTTGAGTAAAACTGAATTATTTATCTTGTCTTGCCACATCAATTGCGGTATAATAAGCCACATCAACCGCAGCCGCTCTGCACGGGGCGTTGCAGGAATCTTTTCGGGCGTTCTGCCCGAGCACAGGGGGAATTGTTTTATGAAGAAGATGCTCACCGTCGCACTTGCGCTCGTCCTCGCGGCGACCGTCTCACTCGCCGCAGCCGAAGAGGCGATCAAGGTCGGCGTCATCGGCCCGCTGACGGGTCCCTACGCGGTGTACGGCTTGGCCGTGCAGCACGGCGCGGAAATTGCCGCCGAGGAAATCAATGCGCTGGGCGGCGTGCAGTTTGAGATTCTGTCTGCCGACGATCAGGGCGACGGCGAACTGGCTGTCAACGCCTACAACGACCTGCTGGATGACGGCGTGAACATCATGCTCTCCACCACCACCTCCGGCTCCTGCCTGACCGTCAGCGACGTGGCCTACGAGGAGCGCGTATTCATGCTGACCCCGTCCGGCTCCGCCGACGCGATCACCGAAGGCAAGGACAACATCTACCGCATCTGCTTCAAGGATTCCGCTCAGGGTCTGGCTTCTGCGCAGTATATCTCCGAGCATAAGCTGGCCACCAAGGTTGGCGTGATCTACAACAACTCGCAGGACTACTCCATCGGCGTCTACAACACCTTCAAGTCCAAGGCTGCTGAGCTGGGGCTGGAGATCGTTGCCGAAGCCGCCTTCTCCGATGACACCAACCCGGACTTCTCTGTTCAGATCGCCAAGATGCAGGAAGCGGGCGCGGAGCTGGTGTTTCTGCCGATCTACTACACCCCGGCTTCCCTGATCCTCGCTCAGTGTGCCTCCGCCGGCTATGAGCCGATCTTCTTCGGCGTGGACGGCATGGACGGCATCCTGACGCTGGAAGGCTTTGACACTGCGCTGGCTGAGGGCGTCATGCTGCTGACTCCGTTCTCCGCCGATGCGCAGGACGATCTGACGAAGAACTTCGTCTCCACCTACCAGAGCAAGTACGGCGAAGTCCCCAATCAGTTCGCGGCAGATGCCTATGACGGCGTGTACGCGCTGAAGGCCGCCGTCGAGCTGGCCGGCGTCACCGCTGATACCGCCCCGGAAGACGCCTGCGACCCGATGATTGCCGCCATGCAGCAGATCACGGTCACCGGTCTGACCGGCACCATGCACTGGGATGCCTCCGGCGAGGTGGATAAGACGCCGACAGCCGTGGTCATCAAGGATGGCGCCTACATCGGTGCACAGTAACCGCAAAGCTCCCCGGTTTTTCTCAAGGGCCGGGGAGCCTTTCTCGCATATGACCGGTACAAATGGAAATACGTTGGACGCAGCGGAAGGGAGACGCCACAGGATATGATTCAGTTCCTCTCATACTTGGTCAACGGCATCAGCCTCGGCTCCGTATACGCCATCATCGCCCTTGGCTATTCGATGGTATACGGCATTGCCAAAATGCTCAATTTTGCACACGGCGACGTCATCATGGTCGGCGCATTCGTCTGTTTCAGCGCAACGCAGTACTTGGGGCTTCCGGCGCTGGCGGGCGTACTGGTCTCCGTGGCCGTATGTACGCTGCTGGGCATCCTCATCGAGCGCCTGGCCTACAAGCCCCTGCGCAGCGCAACCAGCCTCGCCGTGCTCATCACCGCCATCGGCATGAGCTGGCTGCTGCAAAACCTTGCGCTCCTCATCTGGGGCGCAAACCCCAAGAGCTTCAAGAGCGTCGTTGCGCTGGGTACCCTCAGCCTGTTCAACGGTCAGCTTCGCATCTCCAGTGAAACCATCGTGACCGTGCTGGCGAACATCGTCATCATGGTCGCCCTCACCCAGTTCACCAACAAGACCAAGATGGGCAAGGCCATGCGTGCCGTGTCCGAAGACCGCGGCGCCGCCGAGCTGATGGGCATCAATGTCAACGCCACCATCTCCATGACCTTCGCCATCGGCTCCGGTCTGGCGGCCATCGCAGGCGTGCTGCTGTGTTCTGCCTATCCTGTGCTCATGCCGACCACCGGCTCCATGCCGGGCATCAAGGCGTTCACCGCCGCCGTCTTTGGCGGCATCGGCTCCATTCCGGGTGCCCTCGTGGGCGGTATTCTGCTGGGCGTGATCGAGATTCTGGGCAAGGCTTACGTCTCCACGGAACTGGGCGACGCACTCGTGTTCGCCGTGCTGATCGTAGTGCTGCTGGTCAAGCCCACGGGCCTGCTGGGCAAGCAGGTTCACGAAAAGGTGTGAGGTGAAGGACATGAAAGCGAAAACGTTCAAATCATCTTCCCGCAATCTGATCACCTACGCCATGGTGATCGCCGTATTCCTGCTGTGCGAGCTGGCGCTCTCCGGCGCGATCAGTGGCTTCAAAATGAGCCGCTCCCTGCGCGGTCAGCTCGTCCCCATCTGTGTGTACATCGTCATGGCGGTGTCCCTGAACCTCACCGTCGGCATCTCCGGCGAGCTGAGCCTCGGCCACGCCGGGTTCATGAGCGTCGGCGCATTCTCCGGCATACTGGCCAGCCAATGGCTGCTGAGTGCCTTCCCGGAGGCGAACCTTGAGCTTGTCCGCCTGCTGACTGCGCTGCTCGTCGGCGGCGTGATGGCCGCCATCGCCGGTACGCTCATCGGCATCCCTGTGCTGCGTCTGCGCGGCGATTATCTCGCCATTGTGACGCTGGCCTTCGGCGAGATCATCCGCAACCTGCTCAACTGCGTGTACTTCTCCTTTGAGGGCGCACAGATTCACTTCAGCTTCCTCAATCCGAACCTGCCGGGCAATATCGTCATCAATGGCCCGATGGGCGCTATCGGCGTTAAAAAGCTCGCCACCTTTGAGGCTGGCTTCCTGCTCGTCCTCTTCACGCTCGTGGTCGTACTCAACCTCATCAACAGCCGCTCCGGCCGCGCGATTATGGCCATTCGGGATAACCGCATCGCGGCGGAATCCGTAGGCATCAACGTCACCAAGTACCGTATGATGGCCTTCGTCATCTCCGCCGCGCTGGCAGGCATGGCCGGTGCGCTCTATGGCCTGAATTACTCCACCGTGCAGGCGGCAAAGTTCAAGTTCGATACCTCCATCCTCGTGCTGGTCTTTGTCGTGCTGGGCGGCATCGGCAACATCCGCGGCTCCATCATCGCCGCGACGGTGCTGACCATCCTGCCGGAAATGCTGCGCGAATTCGGCAACTACCGTATGCTCATCTACGCCATCGTCCTCATTGCAGTCATGCTGGTCTCCAACAACCCCATGCTGAAATCCGCACTGTCTGCTTGTAAGGACAAATTGCTCAAAACAACCGCCAAGGAGGGAGACAAGGCATGACACAGAAGTACAAGCGGCCTCCGGTCAAGATGGTGCCCGCGCCGAGCCATGGCATCCTTCCCGAGCGCGACGTATATGAGCGCCCTGTGCTGGAAACCCGCAATCTGGGCATCGACTTCGGCGGTCTGCACGCTGTGGACGACTTCAACATCGTCATCGGAAAGACCGAAATCTCCGGCTTGATTGGCCCTAACGGCGCAGGCAAGACCACCGTGTTCAACCTGCTGACCAAGGTATACCAGCCGACGATGGGTACCATCCTCATCAATGGGCGCGACACCGCCGGCATGAGCACCGTGCAGGCCAACAAGCTGGGCATCGCCCGCACCTTCCAGAACATCCGCCTATTTGGCAACATGAGCGTGGAGGACAACGTGCGCATCGGCCTGCATAACCAGCTCGGCTATTCCACGCTCTCCGGCATCTTCCGTCTGCCCGGCTTCTGGCGCGGCGAGCGCGAGCAGCACGAGCGTGCGCTGGATCTGCTCTCCATTTTCGATATGCAGGATCTGGCGAACCATCAGGCAGGCTCCCTCCCCTACGGCGCACAGCGCCGTCTGGAGATCGTGCGTGCGCTGGCCACCAACCCCAGCCTGCTGCTGCTGGATGAGCCAGCCGCAGGCATGAACCCGCATGAGACCGAGGAGCTGATGGAGAACATCACCAAGATCCGCGATAAATTCAAAATCGCCATCCTGCTCATCGAGCATGACATGAATCTGGTCATGGGCATCTGCGAGGGCATCTGCGTGCTGAACTATGGCCGCATCATCGCCAAGGGCACGGCGGAGGAAATCCAAAACAACCCGGTCGTCATCGAAGCGTATCTGGGCAAGCGCAAGGAGGGCTAAGGAATGAGTATGCTGAAGGTTGAAGATCTGCACGTCTATTACGGCAGCATCCATGCCATCAAGGGCGTCTCCTTTGAGGTCAACGAGGGCGAAATCGTCACGCTGATCGGCGCAAACGGCGCAGGCAAATCCACCACGCTGAACACCATTGGCGGACTCATGAAGCCGCGCACCGGCTCTGTCCTCTTTGAAGGCACACAGATTGCCGGTATGCCCGCCAGCCGGATCGTTCCGCACGGCATTGCCCTTTGTCCCGAAGGCCGCCGCGTATTCCAGCAGATGACCGTGCGCGAGAACCTCGAAATGGGCGGCTACACCCGTCCGGCAGGCGAAATCAGCGCATCTCTGGACGATGTGTTTACCCGCTTTCCGCGTTTGAAGGAGCGCCATCGTCAGGTGGCTGGAACGCTGTCGGGCGGTGAGCAGCAGATGCTGGCTATGGGCCGTGCGCTGATGAGCAAGCCGCGCCTGCTGATGCTTGACGAGCCGTCCATGGGTCTTGCTCCGCTGCTGGTCGAGCAGATCTTTGACATCATCTGCGAGCTGAACCGCGCCGGAACGACCATTCTCCTCGTCGAGCAGAACGCACAGATGGCGCTGTCCATCGCCAACCGCGCCTATGTGCTGGAAACGGGCAACATCGTCAAGGAGGGCGACGCGCACCTGCTGATGAATGACGATGACGTGCGCAAAGCGTATCTGGGCTAAGCACAGATATCGCCGCTGATCCTGTTTTCTAATCAAATGCGCCATGAGCGCAAAGTGAAAAAGGGAGTCTGAGGGATCATATCCCGCAGGCTTCCTTTTTGTTTCACGTCAGATACAGTGTTTATCACCCTTTATTCAGCGCGAAGCGAAGAAGGGGTTTGGGGA
>JAXJLD010000105.1:0-13473 GCA_036297385.1 Christensenellales bacterium
ATGACCTCCTGTCGTAGTTTCTATTCTACAACAGGAGGCCATTTTTTTCATTGTCTGCTTAACGGGAAACAGTCCAAGCCTCCGCATCTGCGGAGGCTCTTTTTTTTCGGAGACCCATTGATTTGCGGCATGATTGATGGTAGGATATGGGCAGAACCCAACGCAAAAACGGGGGGAGGCAACGCATGGCAGGCAGATGGATAGCGGCGATTTTGGGCGCAGCGCTGGCGGTTTCCGGCGCGGCTGCATCGGCAGATGCGCTGGATATGTTCAAGCCGCTGTGGCTTCAGGCGCTGGAAGGCAGGCAGGAAGAGGCGGATGCGCCTGCACTGCCGCTGACAGAGCCGGAGGTGGTGTGCCGCGATGCGGATTTGGAAGTGGTGCGCGCTTCGGTACACATGAATCAGGATTACTCCGCAGAAGCCTACGTCTATGTGGAGCTGAAAAATGTGGGCGATTCGGTGATCCGTGCGGATTCCGCGGAGATCACGGTGTATGGCGGTCGGGAGCAGCGGCTCGGCAAGGAGGACTACGTCGCCTGTGCGCCGGATGCGGTTGCGCCGGGCGAATCGCTGTACATCTCGGAGTGGATGTACGATTTTGTCGGGGATGCGCATGACGTCAGCCGGATGGATATTTCGGTGGGCCGCAGAGAATACAGCCGCAAGCGCGTATCCGGCAGGGTGAACAGCCGCGCCTATGCCAAGGACGATCGAATGATGATCGAGATCACCAACGATTCCGCTGAGCCGGTGCGCAACGTGGAGGTTGTGGCGGCGGCGCTGAATCGGGACGGCGAGTTTGTGGAGCTGCTGTTTCAGGAGACGCCTTTCAACATGGCCATTGCGCCGGGGAGTACGGTAATTTTCGATCAGTCGTTCAAGGATCATGCGCTGGACGCGCTCGACGCGGGGCAGATGACCTTTGAAACCTCGGGATATGTGTATACCGAGCGATAGATTCTCAGCAATCAAGGAGGAATCACGATGAAGAAATGGACGTTTTTGGCCGGTGCGCTGGCCGTCACCCTCAGCCTCGCGGCGGTAGGCTCGGCGGAAGAGAGCAGCAGGATGGGCGACTTTGCCAGCAGGCTGAAGAAGCACGCGCCGGAACAGACGGAAACGGCTGTGGAACCGGCGGCGCAGGAGAGCGACGGCGTGAGCTTTGGCCCGGAGCTGCGGATCAGCGATACCTTCTTTGAAAAGGTGCGCTCTTCCGCTTACTTGCAGGAGAAGAGCTACTCCAAGGATGCCAATGTGATGATTGAGCTGAAGAACATCAGCGGCAAAACGCTCTATCCCAAGAGCGCGACGGTGCGCGCGTGTGGTGCGGATGGCACGGTGATCGAGGAGGAGACGTACTCCAGCTATGGCCCGGAGATGGTGGAGGACGGCGCGAGCCTGTTCGTCTGGGATTGGTTCTATGGCTTTGAGGGCAATCTCTCTGACATCAGCTACTTTGAGGTGGACATCGAGACGGAGACCAGCTCCTACCGGACGTATGCCAACATCCCCGCGCAGGCGATGGTCAGCGATGGCGTGGCGTATGCGCTGGTGGAGAATGCCACGGAGGATGACCTGTACGGTCTGGGTGCGACCATCGTGATGGAGAATGCCGAGGGCGTTCTGCTGGACGTGTGCAACATTGAAACGGGCAACGCCGTGGGTATCTTCCCGGGCAGCGTGATGATCCTGCGCGACAATGCGAAGGATTACGCGCAGGATGCGCCGCTGGCGGAGGCGACCGCG
The DNA here is from genome assembly GCA_036297385.1 of Christensenellales bacterium. Lineage (GTDB taxonomy): Bacteria > Bacillota > Clostridia > Christensenellales > Aristaeellaceae > Ventricola. The sequence goes on from JAXJLD010000105.1 coordinate 1,749, forward strand.
ACGGCCTACGCGCAGTACGAAGCCGAGTGATGCGGCGCTGAAAAGCGAAAATAGCGAAGAAATCACAAAGAAATCCGGGGGAAAACGTTGACATCCTCCGCTATACATGGTATAATGGCTACCGTGAATTGAAAAGTTCTGTGCCTGAGACAGCTGGTGACGCGCAAGCGTTATAATGGGATTGCCCGCCGGCCGAGGTGTGAGCGGTTGAAGTTTGCCACAACTGTGGTTTTCTGCCCTTGCGCCCAAGCGCAGGGGCTTTTCTTTTCCGAACCTTTCGGGAAGGAGGAAATTACCATGTCCAAGAACATTGAAGCTAAGAAGGTTGTCGTCTCCGAGATCGAGGAGAAGATCGAGAAGGCGGAGTCCATCGTCATCGTTGAGTACAAGGCGCTGACCGTGGAGCAGGTGACTGCCCTGCGTGCGAAGTGCCGTGCGGCCGGCGTGGATTACTGCGTGCTCAAGAACACGCTGATGAAGCGTGCGCTGGCGAACAAGGGCATCGCCATGGACGACAAGGTCCTGGAGGGCCCGAATGCTTTCGTCTTCAGCAACAACGATCCGATCTCCGGTCCGAAGATGATCAAGGAGTTCATCGCTGCGTGCGAGAAGGACAAGAAGAAGTCCCCGCTGACCATCAAGGCTGGCGTGATGGACGGCGCTGTGCAGAGCGTGGAGGAAGTCAAGGCCCTGGCCGACATCCTGCCGAAGGAGCAGCTCATCGCCAAGATCATGGGCTGCCTGAATTCTCAGGTCACCGCGCTGGCGTATGTCCTCAAGGCGTACGTCGACAAGCAGAGCGAAGCCGCTGCCGAGTAATCGAAAAAAGGTTTCGACAGGACGCGCCCTGTGCGCGAATGAAAAAGAATCATTCTAAATGGAGGTTAATACCATGGAAATCAATGAGATCGTATCCGCTATTGAGAGCCTGACCCTGATCCAGTGCTCCGAGCTCGTGAAGGCCCTGGAAGAGAAGTTCGGCGTTGTCGCCGCTGCCCCGGTTGCTGCTGGCGCTGCCGGCGCTGCTCCGGCTGCTGCCGCTGAGGAGAAGACCGAGTTCGACGTCGTGCTCACCGGCTTCGACGCTGCGAAGAAGGTTGGCATCATCAAGGCCGTCCGCGAGGTCGTGCCGGGCCTGGGCCTGAAGGACGCCAAGGAGATCGTCGAAGGCGCTCCGAAGACCCTGAAGGAGGGCGCTTCCAAGGAGGAGGCCGAGGCCATGAAGAAGAAGCTGGCCGAGGCTGGCGCCACCGTCGAGATCAAGTAATTCCTTCCCACAAGAAGAATTGCAGCAGCCCTGCCGAAAGGCAGGGCTGTTTTTTGCGTTCAGATGCTGTAAAAAACGACTGACCGCAAAATGGAGGGGGGTTGCGCTTTTTTGAGGAGTGTGTTAAACTGATTGAATGTAAGGGAGTAGTCAGCGCACAGCGCGATGATGCCAACAACTCTGGGAGATATCCCTGGCTTCATTTCAAATGACGAGACTTACCTGTGATTTCTTTGCAATGGTGCTGGAGAGAACAGGAAAGTCTCGTTTTTTACTCCATATACATAGTACAACAGGAGGTAGAATCATGAAAGCGTATCTTGAAAGCTGCGAAGATGTGCTGCGGGAGCAGAAATCGTCCCCCGAGGGTCTGACAACGGCGGAAGCCCAAAAGCGGTTGGCGCAGACGGGCCCGAACAAGCTTCAGGAAGGCAAGAAGAAGTCCCTGTTTGCCCGGTTTATGGGCGAGCTGGCCGATCCGATGACCATCATTTTGATCGTGGCGGCCATCATCTCGGCGGTCACGGCGGTGTATTCCGGTGATTCCTTCACTGACGTCATCATCATCATGGCGGTGGTCATCATCAACGCCGTGCTGGGCGTGATGCAGGAGAGCAAGGCCGAGGCGGCTATCGCTGCCCTGCAGGAGATGGCGGCGGCTACCAGCAAGGTCATGCGTGACGGCAAGATGGTCGTGCTCAAGAGCGAAGAGCTTGTCCCCGGCGACATTGTGGTGCTGGAGGCGGGCGATGCGGTGCCGGCGGACGGTCGTATCCTGACCAGCGCGAGCCTCAAGATCGAGGAAGCGGCGCTGACGGGCGAATCCGTGCCGGTGAACAAGTTCATCGACATCCTGAACCTTGGTGACGGCAAGGATGTGCCGCTGGGCGACCGCAAGAACATGATGTACATGGGTTCTACGGTGGTCTATGGCCGCGGCGAAGCGGTGGTGACCGGCACGGGCATGAACACCGAGATGGGCAAGATTGCCGGTGCGTTGGCACAGGCTTCCGAGGAGCAGACCCCGCTCCAGCGCAAGCTGGCGCAGCTCAGCAAGATCCTGACGGTGCTGGTGCTGGCCATCTGCGCGGTGATCTTCGGCGTGGGCGTGGTGCGCGCGGGCGGCGCGGGCATCACCGGCGCGATGCTGCTGGATACGTTCATGGTGGCGGTTTCGCTGGCCGTGGCGGCCATCCCGGAAGGCCTTGCGGCGGTTGTCACGGTGGTGCTGTCCATCGGCGTGACGAATATGTCCAAGAAGAACGCCATCATCCGCAAGCTGACGGCGGTGGAGACGCTGGGCTGCACGCAGATTATCTGCTCGGATAAGACCGGCACGCTCACCCAGAACAGGATGACGGTTGTCGAGCGCGTGACGGACGACGAGAATATGCTGCGTACCGCCATGGCGCTGTGCTGCGACGCGAAGTTTGACGAGGAGAAGGGCGAGGCTGTCGGCGAGCCGACGGAGTGCGCACTGGTCAACGACGCGGCGAAGGCAGGGCTCAAGGGCAAGAGCTTCTACGAGGCGTATCCGCGCGTGGGAGAAGCGCCGTTTGACTCCATGCGCAAGATGATGTCCACCATTCACCAGACGAATGCGGGCGTGGTGCAGTTCACCAAGGGCGCGCCGGATGTGGTGCTTGACCGCTGCACCCATGTGCTGAAGGGCGGCAAGGCCGTACCGATGACCGACGCGCTGCGTGCGGAGATTCTGGCGGCCAACAAGCGCATGGCGGACAAGGCGCTGCGCGTGCTGTGCGCAGCCAAGCGCGATTGGGCGAGCAAGCCGGCGGATGAATCGCCGGAAGCGCTGGAGCAGGATCTCACCTATGTGGGCCTGTGCGGCATGATTGACCCGGTTCGTCCGGAGGTCAAGGCAGCTATCGCGGAGTGCCGCGAGGCGGGCATCCGTCCGATCATGATTACCGGCGACCACAAGGATACCGCTGTGGCCATCGGCATGGAGCTGGGCATCCTCACGGACAGCGCGCAGGCGATGACTGGCGCGGATCTGGATGCGATGGATGACGAGACGCTCCGCCGCGACATTGAGAAGTATTCCGTCTACGCTCGCGTACAGCCGGAGCACAAGGTGCGTATCGTCAACGCATGGAAGGCGAATGGCAAGATCACCGCGATGACCGGTGACGGCGTGAACGATGCGCCGTCCATCAAGTGCGCGGACATCGGCGTGGGCATGGGCATCACCGGCACGGACGTGACCAAGAACGTGGCGGACATGGTGCTGGCGGACGACAACTTTGCCACGATCGTCTCGGCTGTGGAAGAAGGCCGCCGCATCTACGATAACATCCGCAAGGCGATTCAGTTCCTGCTGGCGAGCAACCTCGCCGAGGTGCTGTCCATCTTTGTGGCGACGCTGATCGGCTTTACGATCCTCGAACCGGTTCACCTGCTGTGGATCAACCTGATTACCGACTGTCTCCCGGCGCTGGCGCTGGGCATGGAGATGGCGGAGGCGGATGGCATGAAGCGCCCGCCGCGCGATCCGAAGGAGGGCATCTTTGCCGGCGGCATGGCGTTTGACGTGCTCTTTCAGGGCGCGATCGTCATGGTGCTGGTTATGGCGTCCTACCTCATTGGCCACTTCATCGAGAGCGGTGCGTGGGCGTTTGTTAACAGCCCGGATGGCACGACGATGGCGTTCCTGACGCTGTCTATGGTGGAGATCTTCCATGCGCTGAATATGCGCAGCCGCCGCGGCTCCATCTTCACCCTCAAGACCCACAACAAGTTCCTCTATGGCGCGATGATTCTCTCTCTCGTGCTGACCACGCTGGTCATCGAAGTGCCGTTCCTCGCGGGTGCGTTTGGCTTCACGAGCATCAGCTTTGTGGAATACGCCATCGCGCTGGGCATGGCCGTGCTCATCATCCCGATCATGGAGCTGGTGAAGGCGATTCAGCGCAAATTTGCGTAAATCGCATCGTCCAAGAGTTGACATCTGTGCGGATTTGTGATATGCTTTGAGCGGTTTTTGAAAAACCGATAAAGGGGGATGCACGATGCAAAAGCGCGCAAGGATAAAGCTGCGGGATCGGGAGCTGCCGGTCTATACCAAGGGTGAAGAACGGTTTAACATGATCTCCCATATCGTGGGCAGTGTGCTGGGTGTGGCGGCGCTGGTGCTGTGCATCGTCGTTTCCGCCATCCATCATAACGGCTTTGGGCTCGCAGGCTCCATCGTCTATGGCCTGTCGATGATTGTGCTGTACACCATGTCCAGCATCTATCATGGCCTGCGGGATGGTACGGCCAAGCGCGTGATGCAGGTGCTGGATCATTGCACGATCTATCTGCTGATTGCCGGTACCTATACGCCGATTTTGCTGAGCGCCATGCGTCCGATTGATCCGGTGGCGAGCTGGGTTCTGCTGGGCGTGGTGTGGGGGCTGGCAGCGCTGGGCATCGCGGTGACGGCGATTGACCTGAAGAAGTACGCGGGATTCTCCATGTGCTGCTATCTGGGCATCGGGTGGTGCATCGTCTTTAAGGTCGGGCTGCTGATTCAGGCGGTCGGCTGGGGCGGCTTCTGGCTGCTCCTGATGGGCGGCGTGTGTTACACGGTGGGCGCGGTGCTCTACGGTGTGGGCCGCACGAAGAAGTATATGCACAGCGTGTTCCATCTCTTTGTGATTGCGGGCAGTATGCTGCACTTGCTGGCGATTCTGATTTATGCGCTGTAAGCGTGTTTCCCCATCGTTCATACTGCGCGGAGCAGTCTGAATGAAAGCGGGTCATGCATCTTGGACAGGTGCGCAGCGTTCAGCGCATTTGGGCGGAGGATTTTCCTCCGCCTTTTTGCATTTCACAAGAACATGGGGCGCATATTGCAAAAAACACAATCAGGTGATACAATAAGACCACGAAAGCGAAGGGGTGAGCGTTATGATCCGCATGAAAGAGCTGTTCCGGCTGCAAAACCTGAAGGGGCTTCGGCTGATTGCCGGGCAGGAGGGGCTGGAGCGCACGCTGACGGCGGCGGTACTGCTGGAGTACGATTCCTCCCGCATGGCGCTGCCGGACTTTTACCGCGGCGATCTGGTGGTGACGACGCTCGCCTATGCCCGTGGGGACAGCCTGCTTGTGGCCAATTCGCTGCTGGCGCTGATGAATCAGGGCATCGCGGGGCTGCTGGTCAAGACGGCATACTTTGACGAACTGCCGCCCGTGGTGATTGCCACGGCCAACCGCATGGGCACGCCGCTGTTCCTGTTCGATGAGACGTACATCGAGGAGGTCATTGTCGCGGTGACGGATCTCATCCGCGGCAAGCGCCATTTTTCCGGATATGAGCCGGAGCTGGATGCGCTGATGCGCGGGGGGCTGACGGGCGAGCAGATCAAGGAGCGGGTGCAGCGCATCGACCCGACCGGCGAGGGCGCTTACCGCCTCTGCGCACTGTATCCCAAGGAGCGGATGGCGGCGCTGGAGGAAAAGCTGTATGCGCTGCTCACGAAGGATGAGGCGCTGGCGCAGCGCTGCGTCTGTATGGCGTGGCGGCGGCTGCTGATGGTGCTGCTGCATGAGGACGACGGGGATGAGGACGGTTGTGCGGCATTCTCGGCGCTGCTGGCGCACGCGGGCGTGGATACATCGGTGCTGTCCGTCGGCGTGAGCACGAGACGGGTGGAGCAGGCGGCCTTTGGCGAGGCGCTGAACGAGGCGGTCTATGCGGCGCGCACCGCGCGGCTGACGGGCAAGGGGATGCTGGACGCACAGGAGATGGGGCTGTATGCCTATCTGTTTCCGATGAGCGAGAACCCGTTTGTTTGCAGCCATTGCAGACGGCAGATTCAGCGCATCCGCGAGTATGACAGCCAGAACCACACCAGTCTGGAGCAGACGGCGCGCGTCTATGTGCAGGAGAAGATGGAGATTTCGGCAACAGCCAAGGCGCTGTTTCAGCACCCGAACACGGTGCGCTATCGCCTGACCAAGATTCAGAAGCTGATGGGGACGGAGGATGACGCGCTGTTTGCCGCCATGCTGAGCCTGACGGTCAATCTGGCGCGGATTCTGGAGCAGGAGGGGCGCTGGTGAGCGGCGTGCCGCCCAAGAGGAGGATACCATTCATGGAAGAACGCATTGCACCGGGCGACGTTGTCCGGCATTTTAAGGGCAATCTGTACGAGGTGCTCTGCTTTGCACGCGACAGCGAGACGCAGGCGGAGCTGGTGGTGTACCGAGCGCTGTACGGCGAACGCGGCGTGTGGGTGCGCCCGAAGGCGATGTTCCTGTCGCCGGTGGACAGGGACAAGTACCCCGATGCGGGGCAGACCTATCGCTTTGAGCGCGTGCAGGAGTGAGGAAAACCGATGCAGATGAACATCATTGCCCGCGCAGCCGTGTACATCTATGACGGCAGCGCGGCTTCCCCGATCTTCCCGGCAAAGCCGGGCAAGCCCGCGGACGAGACGGGCGCATACCTGTCCGCGATTGCGGACAAGCTGATGAATTCGGATACCAGCCGGACGACCTGTGTGGAGCCCGGCAGCGCACAGGAGGAGCTGCTGCGCCGCTTTGGTTATACGCCCTTTGGCGAGGCGGCGGATGCGCTGATGCGTGGCATGGACGAGAGTATGCAGGCGCTGGAGATCCCGCGTACGGGCTTTGACATGGTGATCTTCTCCTTTGACCGGGACAACGATCCGCACCTGTGCGTGGCGCAGCTTCCGTACCGACGCGCGATGGTGCATCAGATCGACATGGAGGACGAGAAGCCCTGCACACAGATTCAGGAGCACGGCTATGTGCTGCCGCTGTCCGGCTCGAAGGCGTATTCCGGCTTTGTGGTCAACCTCTCTACCGGGGATATCCGCCTGCGGGATGTGTCGGTGCTGACCAATGTGGGCAACCGGATGCTGTTCTCCGAGGCCCTCTTTGCCATGGCGCAGACGCGCTCCACCAAGGAATCCGTGCAGATGGTCAGCGAGATGATCGCGCAGGCCGCGCCGCCGGAGATGACGGAACAGGAGCTCAAGCCCGCCGTCAAGCGTGCGATGGCGAAGTCCATCGAGGAAAAGGGCGTGATCGACGTACAGGATGTGGCGGAGGAGGTATTCCGCAGCGATCCGGAGCGCGAGGCGATCATCGAAGAGGTGGCGCGCCAGATGCAGGAGGAGGCCGTCGCGCCGGTGATTCCGGTGGAGAACAAGCGCGTGATGACGCAGCTTGCCAAGCTCAAGATCAAGACGGACAACGGCATCTCCATCTCGCTGCCGCGCACGCTGGCGGATGATGAAAACAGCTTTGCCGTGGTGAACAATGACGACGGCACGCTGTCCATCATCATCGGCAGGGTGCAGGAACTCAAGACGGAGTAAGGCGGTTTCCCGATCAAACGGGGAAGCCGGCCATTAAAAATGCATGATAAGCGCGAAGCGATACAGTCAGGGGGAATGAACATGGATTTTGAACGGTATGGACAACGGATTCTGGAGGAGACGGCGGCGCTGCTCGCCATCGACAGCCCCAGCGGCATGACGCAGGCGGCGGCCGACCATGTGATGGCGCGCTTTGAGGCGCTGGGCTACGCCTGTGAGCGCACGCGCAAGGATGGCGTGCTCGTGCATCTGGGCGGCGAGGACGCGCAGGACGGCCTGCTGCTGGAGGCGCACATGGACACGCTGGGCGGTATGGTCTGCCGGATCAAGGACAATGGCCGCCTGAAGATCACCAACATCGGCGGGCTGAACCCCAACAATGTGGAGACGGAGAACTGCCGGGTGGTCACGCGCGGCGGCAGGGTGATCGAGGGCACGGCGCAGCTTTGCAATGCGTCCATCCATGTCAACGGCAATTACTCGGAGGAAAAGCGCACGTTTGATACCCTCGAAATCGTGCTGGACGAGGATGTGAAGAACGCGGAGGATGTGAAAAGGCTGGGCGTGCGCGTTGGCGATTACGTCTGCTTCGATCCGCGCACGCGCATCACCGAGAGCGGCTATATCAAGAGCCGGTTTTTGGATGACAAGCTGAGTGTGGGCATCCTGCTGGGCTATGCGCAGTACCTGAAGGATGCGGGCATCACGCCCCGCCGCGCGGTGTATGCGCACATTACGGCGTTTGAGGAGGTCGGCCACGGCGGCAGCGCCAGCGTGCCGCAGGGCGTGACGGAGGCCATTGCGGTGGATATGGGCTGCGTGGGCGAGGGGCTGGACTGCGACGAGCATATGGTCTCCATCTGCGCCAAGGACAGGAGCGGCCCGTTCCACTACGCGACGACCAACGGCCTGATTGCGGCGGCAGAGAAGATGGGCGCGCGCTATGCGGTGGATGTGTATCCGTATTACAGCAGCGATGTGGCGACGACGCTGCGTGCGGGCAATGACCTGCGCTATGGCCTCATCGGCGCGGGCGTGTATGCCTCGCACGGCTATGAGCGCAGCCATGTCGATGGTGCGGTGGCGGCGCTCAAGGTGCTGGCTGGCTATATCGAGTAAGTCAAAAAGGACGCAGGGAGAAGCCTGCGTCCTTTTTGCTGTGTTTTCTGCTCCAAAGGCCTTATTCGCTGCGCACTAAATAGAGTTTTTGGAATACAAATGGTATTGATCGGAAAGCAGTTTTCATTACGCCTGATCCGGCGTGCTTTTGAGCTGACGCAGCACGCCGGAGATGATGACGATGGTCAGCAGCATGGCGCATACATCGCTCAGGGGCTGCGCACATTGGATGCCCGCCAGCCCGAAGAAGCGCGGCAGAATCAGCAGCGCGGGAATCAGGAAGATGCCCTGCCGGGAGATGGAGAGCAGCGTGGCCCGTATGCCGTAGCCGATGGACTGGGTGAGCATATTGCCCATGGTGATGAAGCCCCACAGCGGCATGGTGGCGAGCTGAAGGCGAAGTGCCAGCGTGCCGATGCGGATGACCTGTGCATCGTCCCGGCGGAATACCGCGATGATGGATTCGGAGGCGAGCATGGAAATGCCCGTCAGCACCAGCAGGATGACGGTGGTGACCTTCACAGAAAACCAGAAAGCCTCCCGCACGCGGGTATAGCGCTTCGCGCCATAGTTGAAGCCGCATACCGGCTGAAAGCCCTGACCAAAGCCGATGACCGAGGAATTGATGAACATGATGAAGCGCGAGACGATCGACATCGCGGCGATGGCGGCGTCGCCGTACACACCGGCGGCGGTGTTGAGCAGGATGGTCGAGATGCTGGCGATGCCCTGCCGGCCCAGCGAGGGGAAGCCGTTGTACAGGATGCGCCCGTAGAGGGCGAGCGAGGGCTTGAAGCGGCGTACGCTGATGGAGATCGCGTCCGGGCGGGTGCAGCACATGAACAGCAGAATCAGAAAGCTGACGCATTGGGAGATTGCCGTGGCGATAGCCGCGCCTGCCGTACCCAGCCCCAGACCGAAGATGAGAATCGGGTCAAGGATCATGTTCAGCACGCCGCCGGTGGTGATGCCCACCATGCCGTACATCGCCAGCCCCTCAAAGCGCAGCAGATTGTTCATCACAAAGGAGCACATCATCATCGGCGTGGCATAGAAAATGTAGGTGGCGTAGTCCTTGGCATAGGGCGCGATGGTCTCTGTGGCGCCCAGAAAGCGCACCAGCCAGTCGATATTGGCAAGCCCCAGCACCGCGAGCAGAACGCCCACGCCGAATGCGGTGAAAAAGCCCGTGGAGGCGAAGCGCTGCGCACGTTCCTCGTCGCCCGCGCCCAGCGCCTGCGAAACATTGGTGCCCGATCCCATGCCGATGGTAAAGGACACGGCCTGAATCATCGCCATGGCGGAGAAGATGACGCCGACTGCGCCGGAGGCCGATGTGCCGAGCTGGCTGACGAAGAAGGTATCGGCCATGTTGTAGATGCTGGTGATGAGCATGGAGATGATCGTGGGGACGGCCAGTCGGGGGATGACCTTGGAGATCGGCGCATGGAGCATCATCTCGGTGCGCTGCTGTGCGGACATGGATTTCATGGGGATTCCTCGCTTTGATCGTTAGTAGGGGGAAGGGGGCGTCGTCAGAGGGCGTAGCCGATCACAGAGATGAGCAGGCTGAGCGCCAGCGCGGCGAGCACATCGCTGATGTAGTGCTGCCCGCAGAGCACGCGCAGGCTGGCGATCAGCAGGCATAAAAGCCCCATAAGAACGGTGATCGCCGGACTGGTAAACGTGTAGGCCGCAGCCAAGGCAATGGCTGCGGCGCTGGCCGTGTGGCGGGAGGGCATACTCTTGCCCTTGCCGCGCCGGTAACGCCCCACGGGTACCGCGTCAAATCGGTCGTATGGGCGCTGGCGGCCAATGAGCGGGCGCAGCGCCGTGCAGATCAGGAAGCAGGCGGCGGGCACCAGAAGCACGCGCACCAGCCGCAGATCGCGCATGAGCATGAGATCGAGCAGCGCAAAGGCGTAGGCGGCGGCGCACAGCAGCGTGGGCAGGCGCAGCAGCTTTTCTCTGCCGGGCAGGCGGGCGACGACGCGGCGCGTGGCGTCGGTCATGCGGATGTAAGTCTCTCGGGTCATAGAACCTCCGTGGCGGCGTACGCACTTGACCGGGCGCGTGCCGCAGGCTATAATGAAAGTCATACGGATAAAATGGCAGAGGGGTGTGGACGGATGTTGGAAGGAATGAAGGCGGCGATCTTCGACATGGATGGCACGCTGCTCGATTCCATGGGCGAATGGCGCAAGTTGAATCTGTCGTTTGTACAAGAGCGGGGCATTGCGCTGAGCGAAGAAGAGGAAAAGACGCTGTACAGTATGTCCGGCTCGATGATTGTAGAGTATCTGCGCAGCCAATTCGGCATCGATGCGGACTTTTCTGAGCTGCTGGAGCGCTCCTGCCGCATGATGGAGCCGGTGTACGCCGCAGGCGTGCCGCTCAAGCCGGGGGCGCGGGCGTACCTGCGCCGCCTGCGCGCGCGCGGCGTGAAATGCGCGGTCTGCACGGCAACGCCGTCGCGGCAGGCACTGGTGGCGCTCAACCGCTCCGGGCTGGTGGCTGAGCTGGATTACATCGTCAGCACGGAGATGCTGGCGGGCGGCAAGGGCGATCCGGCGTTTTTTGACCGCCTGTGCGCGTTCATCGGCGAGCGGAAGGAAGATTGCGTGATGTTTGAGGATGCGCTCTATGCGATGCAGGGCGCAAAAGCCGCAGGACTGGGTGTGGTCGGCGTGCGGGATGAGACGAACCTGCCCGACCGTGAGGCGATGGCTGCCGTCTGCGGCAAGGTCATCAGCTCGTATGATGAGCTGGCATGAGCAGGGGTTAGAACTGTGATTCCGGGAAACCCGCATGGATACTCCCATGCCAATGCTCCTTGTTCCTGCAATGCATGGCTTTCCGCCCAACTTTCGGCCCTCCCCATGGGTTCAGGGCCGCAGCCCTGATCGTTTGTAGGGGGGAAGGGGAGTTCAGAGGGGCTTGGGGGGAGAATCGAAACTCCCCCCAGTCCCTCTGGCCTCAGCGGAGCGCG
>JAXJLD010000106.1:0-19129 GCA_036297385.1 Christensenellales bacterium
CTTCGCGCCTATCACGCATTTCTATCAGAAAACAGGATTAGAATATGAAACGCGCCCCAGCCATCTCGAAAAGTCGAGCGGCTGGGGCGCTGTTGATTATGGAGCGATATCCGTCAAACCCACGTCCACATTCAGCAGGGTCTGCCCGGAGCGGAGCGCAATCGGTGCGCTCATACTCGTCTCCGGGTCAATGTCGCTGTCGATCTCACCAAGCGGCGCTCCAAAGTGCGCAGTCAAGACGTCGCCCTCACGCGCATCAAGGCGCAGCACATAGCTGCCCGGGCGCAGCGCCTCAAAGGCGTAGTAACCAAAGCGGTCACTTTGCGTCGAAGCCGCCTCTGTCATCGTGCCGTCTGCATTCACATAGAGCAACGTCAGCTTCACGCCGGAGAGAAGCGGCTCTCGGTAATCCTGCAAGCCGTTTCCGTTCAGGTCGTGCCAGACCGTATCGCCGATCTTACCGGGGCGGATGCCGCCCACGTTCAGCTCATTCTTCTCCTCACCCATCGACAGCGCAATCGGATTCGTCTCGCCCACGCTGCCTTCCGGCACAGGCACACAGGAATCACCCGCACGCCCCGTATAATCGGTGAAGAGCATGGCATTCTCCAGCGTGAAGCGCAGGCGATACGCCCCTCCGCGCAGCCGCTCAAAGGCATAGCGTCCTTCGCCATCTGTCTCCGTCTGCGCCAGCACCGCGCCGCCTTCATCCAGCAGCTCAGCCTTCACGCCGATCAGAGGCAACTCGTCGCTGTCCTGCGTTCCGCTCACGTTGGCATCCTCAAATGCCCGTCCGGCCATCCGTCCTGCCAGCACCACCGGAACATCCGCCGCCTGTGCGCGTTCGCCCATAGCCAGCGTCACCTCGCCCGTCTCGCCCTCCAGCGCATCCGCATCCGTCATGTGGAGTGCCGCGCCGAGTGCAAAGAACGCGCTGTCATCCAGCACATAGCGCAGGCGATACGTTCCCGGGCGCAGCATATCAAAGCGGAATGCGCCCGTCTCGTCCGTGTAGGCCGTCGCCGCCACGGTGCCGCCCTGCATCGCCAGCACAGTTGCCCCAGCAAAACCCGGTTCATCCGCGCCGCAAGCGCCGTCGCCGTCCTGATCGACTGCCACACGCCCCTCCATGCCTGCCGGCAGAATCGCGCCGATGCGCACATCCATCAGGCTTTCGCCCATGGCCAGTGCAAAGCGATCGGTCTGCGCCGTATCGCTGTCCGTCTGCTCGATTCGGCTCTCGCCGCTGCGGGTGAAGATACGCCCATTCGGCAGCGTCACGCGCAGCGCGTACTCGCCCCGGCGCACAAAATCCATCTTGTAGCGTCCGTCCGCCGCCGACTCCACCGCGCGAAGCGTTTCGCCGGTCACAGCGTCCATCAGCTCCACCAGGGCGCCGCCGATGCCGGACTCATCCGCGCCCATGCGTCCATCGTAAGCCGCATCCTCCCAGACACAGCCGCTGATCGTTCCTACACCGACTGCGCCGACGTCAAGCGTCGTCCTCAGCTCTCCGGCAGAAACCGTCAGCACATCCGTTGCCGCCGCGCTCGCATCCTCCATCGGCACGCAGCTTACACCGCGCGTGCCGTTCGCCTGCCTGGCAAACGCATAGCCATCCGGCAGTACAAAGGTCAGCACAGCCTCGCCGGGTGTCACGTGCTCAAACCGATATACGCCCTTTTCATCCGTCACGGTCTCCAGCGTCGCACCCGCATCTGCGCCGCTCATCATCGTCAGCGTCGCCTTGACGCCGGGCAGGACAGCCTCATCGTTTCCGCGCCGTCCGTCGTCGTTCTGGTCCATCCATGCCACACCGCCCAGCGTCGAAGCCTGAAGCGCACCGATACGCACGTCCGTCAGCGCACCGCCCATGGGCAGATAGCCCAACGGCAGCTCCGTTTCGACCGTTCCGGTGCGGGAGGCGCGGGATTCGCCGCCTTCTGCCGTATACAGATAGCCCTCCGGCAGCGTCACGCGCAGCACATAGTTGTCCGGCATCAGCTCGTCAAAGACAAATTCACCGCTTCGCACGGTCTGACGACTGGCCACCTCATCGCTCTGCCCGTTCAGCAGCGTGACCTGTACGCCGCGAAGCCCTGCTTCCGTCCCGTCCATCGTGCCGCTGAAATTCTCGTCGTTCCAGACCATGCCGCTGATTTCGCCCTGCGTCAGCAGGCCGTAGGCGATGTTTTCCGCCCGCACGCCGCCCAGCAGCGTAAAGGCCTGCGAATAGCCGCGTCCATCGCGCTCCTGCTCCAGCGGCAGCGCACTTCCTTCCTGCGCACCGGAGAACACATACGCCTCCCGCGCATCCACGCGCAGTTTGTACGTGCCCGGCTTGAGATGGTCAAAGACAAATCTGCCGTCGGCGTCCGTCTCGGTGCTGCTCAGAATATTCCGTCCCGCGCCGTCCATCAGATGCACAGCCAAGCCGCTCATGGGCATTTCGCCCTCATCCATGATCCGGTCGCCGTTTCGGTCCTCCCAAACCCTGCCGGAAACCGCCGTCAGGCGCACCACGCCCGCATGGGACGAAGCCGCCGTCTTGCCGCTCTCCACGGCGATCACGCGCGTAACGGACACATTCGTCTCGCTCTCCTGCACGCCGCCGCGTGCAACCGTGCGCTCCGTGCCGGAGAAGCCGCAGCCGTCCTCTGCCGTGAAGCGAACCGTGTAGCGTCCGGGCGCAAGCCCCTCAAACTGATAGCTTCCGCGCTCATCGGGCTGCGTCTTGGACACGATCTCCCCGTCGGCATTGACAAGCTCCACCCAAGCCGCTGTGCAGGCCGCCTCGCCCTCATCGCGGTTTGCGTCCGCATCATCGTCATAGTAGACCTCGCCGGCAATCGCGCCGGAGAGCATCGCGCCAATGAAGAGCTCTTCCTCTCCGCCCATGCCCAGCGTAAAGCGTTTGCTGCGTCCGTTCGGGCTTGTGCTCTGGGGAACGAAGCTCACCGGATGGCTGCTCTGCTCCTGCGGAATCTGCCGCGTCGCACGCCACTGCCCCGGAAGCTGGTACTCGATTACATACTCACCCGGGCTCACGCCTTCAAACAGTACCATGCCCGAAGCATCCGTGGTCATCGTGATCTTCTCCGCGTCTGCGCCGTTCTCCTGACGAATCAACGCGATGACTGCCTCCGGCAGTCCTTCTTCATACACGCCCTTCTGTCCGTCGTACTGCGTATCGCAGAATACGTTCACCATCAGCTTCGCCGGAATCGCCACGCCCGCGTCCATTTCCACCGATTCGCCCGGCTGTATCGTGAATGTGCGCGTCGCGCCGCTCTGAGACACCGCGCCATACACGTCGGAATCCTCACCAAAGCGCGTAAAGCTCCATGCGCCTTCCAGTTCAAACAGTACGCTGTACTCGCCTGCGCACTGCGCCTCAAACGCATACCGTCCGTTTGCATCGGTCGCAGTCTCCGCGACAGGCTCGGTATGTCCATCGCTCACGCCCAACAGCACCACGCGCACGCCTTCCAGCGTCTGCGCCCCCTGTTGAATCAGACCGTCGCCATCCTCGTCCACGCGCACCGCGCCGCGGATCGAAACGCTCTTTTCCAGCTCGATCACGCCAAAGTCATGGACGTCTCCCGCGCCCAGCTCCACCGTGCGCACAATCCGTCCATCCTTTGCCGCCGTACACAGATACCCATCGGGAATATGGATCGTCACCTCATAGGCGCCCGGCAGAATACGGCTGAACGTGAATTCACCCATGCCGCCTGTCAGCACCACGGCGGGTTCATCGTCTGCGCCTGCATCCAGCGTGCGCATCTCGACATTCAGCCCAGCAAAGCCGACCGTCTCGCCGCTTTCCACGCGCTCCAGCACAACGCCGTCAATCTCCGCCGCATAGATGCAGCCCACATTCACCACATAGTCCGTGTGATCGCCGTCGATACGCAGTGCCGCGCTCGTTCCAAAGCGCTTATCCTCCACCGCAGAGACAAGATGGCTACTTTGCCCCTGTCCGCGGGAGAACACTACGCCGCTGCCCGCGTCGAACACCACGCGATACTCGCCGCCGGAGATGGAGTCAAACGCATAGCGTCCATCCGCATCCGTCCGCACCGAAGCCACTACATCGCCGCCGAGCGTTTGCAGGGAGACCGTCATGCCTGCATAGCGGTTCGTCTCCTGCGCGTCCATCACGCCATCTGCGTCCTCATCAAAGAACGCCACGCCAGTCACGCGACCATCGCGCCCGGCGCTGACCGTCTCAAACAGACCGCCTGCCTCCATCTCGAAGGCATACGCCGCTTCATCGGAGAGCGGAAGCCGCCTCACGCCGCTGTCAATCGCCGTCCGATAGGCAAACTGCCCCTCGAACGTCACATCGGCCTGCATCTGCACGCCGCCCTGCGCACTCGCCTCCAGATTCAGGGAAATCTGTCCGGGGGTAAAGCCAAACCCAGCAGCCTCCTCTCCGGTTCCATCGTGAATATACGTCACGCGAATTGCCCGGATATCATCGCCCACATCATTGAGGCTCACCGCCGTAGGCCCGGCGAGCACGCCAGTCTCCCGCGCATCGGACGGCTGCCATCCGCCGCCCGCCAAACAGTATTCCACACGCGCACGGTATGCGCCGCCCGCCGCGTCGCCCGCGCCGGAAAGCACCACACCTGCCACATCCACGCGCTCACCGCCCGCCGCGCCGACGTCAATCGTCATCTGCGGCATACGAAGCGTCTGTGCGCCCGCTAATGCACCGGTTTCCACCGTCAGGATCGTCAGCCCCTGCTGCTGTCCCGCATAGATCGCCTCGATCACGTCGATCTGCTCGCTCTGCGGCAGCGCCGCCGCACGCATCTGCACGGATGTAATGTGTCCGCCCTGCGTCAGGTACGGCTCCACGCTGAGGGCCATCTGTGCCGGCTCGCTCAGCGCATAGCCCGGCGCGGCCTTCGCCTGGTGCAGCACATACGCGCCGACCGGCACAGCCATGGCATTCTGGTACGCCGCTTCACCCATCTCAAAGGTCAGTGCCACCTCGCCCGTTTGGCTGTTCACCAGCTCATAGGTTCCGCCCGTCACATGCGTGCCCGTCGTGGCATCCACCGCCTCGAGCGCAAAGAATCCCCTGTCGCTGGATACCGCGCAGGAAAGCGTCTGCGCTTCTCCGGCGTGCAGCGTTACCTCATAATAGGTGTCATCCGCCGCGAAGCCCTCCGCATTGCCCAGCTCATGCAGGTAATAGGTTGTTCCCTCCACGGCAGCCGGCAGCTTCACGCTGGCATAGCGGCCCTGTGCCGCCTCCTCCGCCGTCACGTTCGCCCAGAGCGTCATGGGGTTGGCGGCATGGGGATAGGGCTTCATCTCGCCATCCTGCATCACATACACGCCATACTGCCCGGACAGCGGGACGACATAGGTGCGCATCTCGCTGTCAAACGTCAGGCCGGTCTTGGAAACGGACAGCACCGCGTATTCCTCCAGCGGCACGCTCAGCTCCGTCACCTCGCCGCCCACCGTCTGAACGCTGCGGTCGCCCAAGAGCGTATAGCCCGCCGGAAGCTGCGTCTGGTGCAGCAGGTACTCGCCCGCCGCAAGGCCGCCCGCGTAAAACGCGCCGTCCTGCAAGGTCATTTCGATCACCGTGCCGTCCGCGTCCGTCAGCTCAAATCGAACCTGCGCCAGCTCATCATCCGTCAGTGCGCCGCCCGTCAAGCGGACGCGGACGCCGCCCTGCGCATTCAGGCAGACAAGAGACGCATCGGTCTGTTTCGTATTCTCCACGTCAAAGCGCACCGCAGTCGGTGCGCGGCACCCCAAATCCAGCGTGCGCTCCTCGATCATCGCCGCATAAGCGCCCTCCGGCAGCGCGATTTCCGCGCGTCCATCCGCATCGGCTGTCAGCACCACGCCCGTATCCGTCAGGCTTCCATCCTCCGCCGTGCGCAGAATGTGAACCTGTGCGCCCGCCAGCGGCGCGTAAACCGCCGCCCCGCTTTCGCTCAGGCTCTGCATCTGCACACGGATGGCCGCGCTGCCGTGGTGTGCGTGTACCATAGATATACGCGCAGCCTCACCGGGATTCGCCGTCACGGTGCAGGCTGCTGCATCGGCATAGCCCTCCGGCGCATCCAGCGTTTCCACCGTCACCTCGCCTGCGGCCAGCAGCGGCGAAACCGCCATGCCATCCGCATCGCAGGCCACTTCATAGCGTGCGCCCGCGCTGTCCGTCATCTGATAGACCGCGCCCGGCGCGGGATCGCCGTTTTCATCCACAGATGCAAGGATCACCCGCGTGCTTTCCGCAGCAAATACGACAGACTCCTCGCGGGACGGCAGCTCAAACGCCTGCGAATCCCGCTGAACGCCCAGACGCGCCGCATCGCTCTCATTCATGCGCAGCGTGTACACGCCGCGAAGCGCCTCCACCGCCGCGCCGCCCTGCGCCGCCTCCACCTGTGCGACTGCCTCACCCTGCTCATTTACGAGCGTCAGCGTCAGCGCCGCATCCAGCGTCTCAAGCACCGCCTTGCCCTGCTCGTCGATTCCCGTGCGAACCAACCCAAAGCGCTGATTCTCGTGCGTCAAAATCGACAATTCCGCCTGCGTCACCTGACCCGCGCACACTTCGAGCGCCAGTTCGCCCGCATCCTGCACACGCACATCGCCGCTCTGCGCATCGCCGAGCTCCATGCCCTCCGCAAGCGTCACAGACGCCACGCGGTACACGCCCGCCTCAAGCGCATCCGAAACCGCCGTTCCCTCCGCATCCATGGCGTAAGGGCCAAAGCGCTCGCCGGTTTCCTCTCGGATCAGCGTCACGCTGCCCTGCTCAACGCCGCCTTCGCAGTCCGCCGTCAGCTCAATACGTCCGGTCGTCTCCGTCGCCTCCAGCTCAATCAGCGTCGTGGAGCCGCTCTCCACGATCATCTGCCCCTCACTCACAGGCAAAGCAACCGTTTCTTCGCCCGTGTAGGACAGACGCACGCCGTAGGTTCCTTCCATCAGCGAAGCCCGCGCCTGACCCTGCTCGTCCGTCACCAGCGTCACCGCCGGATCGCTGAGGATCTCCATGCGCACGCCCGCCAGCGGGTGAAGCGCCGTCTGCGCGTGTTCGTCAATCACAGCCATCTGCACGCCAAGCTGCACCGAGCCCGCCGCCGGATGCTCAAACGTCACGCGCGTGCGCTGCGCCGGAGATACCTCCGCCTGTACGCCGCCGTTCGTCGCCTCGCCGCCAATCACGCCGAGCGCAGCAAACACACCCTCCGGACGCTTTGTCTCCCGGATGGTATAGCGCTGCTGCTTGTCGCTGAGCAGCACGGCCTCGCCGTCTGCGTCAGTCGTCATGGTGCGGCGCGTGCCGTCCTCGCCGACGGCCTCCAGCTCAACGCCCGGAATCGGCTCTCCCAGCGTGTCTGTCACCGCGACGACAAGCTGACCCGCCATCCGGTTCTGCACCACGATTTCCTCACCCTCGACACGGATGAGCGTCTCATTATCAAAAAGATAGCCCTGCGGCGCACGCTCCTGACGCAGATAGAACTCCGTCCCCTGCGGCAGTGAAAAGCGCATCTCCCCCTCGCCCGTGCGAATCCGCATCGGCTCGCTGGGATAGAGCGGATTGGCCCAAGGGGTCAGCTCGCCCGTGCCGGAAAAGACGTACACGCCGAACTCCGCGCCCGCCAGCGTCTCCACCACCTGCGCCTCGTCGCTGTCCGCGCCCAGCGCCAGCCCCTCCACGCGCAGGCTGATTGCGCCTGTGGCAGCAGTCACCTGCGAGGCAGGCACATACACGAAGTCGCCCAGACGCTTTTCCTCTGCGGCAGCCGTCTGCCCCTGAACCAGCGCCGCGCACAAAACCAGCGCCGCACCCCTTGTCAATGTACACTTTTTCACCATATATCTCCTCCGCTGTAAAGCAGACCGCAAAATCAGCATATCCTACCAGTATTCTGTTTATTGTAATGCATCGTATCAGACTTGTCAAGAAAAGCAAATTGTGATATGCTGGCTTCGTTTGTGGGGAAATCACAGCCGCTCCAGATGCGCTTTGCGCATGGTACTTTCAGCATTCCCCGTCATTTTCTCATTCTTTGCGGAGGCCCTATATGAATTGCAGCAATAAAGTATACAGCGAGGCCTTTCTCGTGCGCGCGACGGACTGCGACGTACACCGCCGTATGCGCCCTTCGGCGCTCTTCGTCGCCATGCAGGAGGGCGGCGAACGCCATGCCGCCTCGTTGGGCTTCGGCTATGAAGCCATGATGGCACGCGGCCTCTTTTTCGCACTCACGCGCATCCATGTGCGCTTTCTGCGTGCGCCGCACTGCGGCGAGCGCGTGGTACACACCACATGGCCCGGCGTCAACAACCGCTTCTTCTGCCCGCGCTACCACACGTTTGCGCTGGAGGACGGCACCCCGCTGGCCTACGCAGGCGCACTGTGGGTGATGCTGGACGTCGGCAGCCGCAAGATCGTCAGCCCCCATGCCGTCGATCTCCATTTCCCTGACACCGCCGATATTCCTGCGCCCATCGACCTGCCCACCCGCCTGCCGCACATCGGCGCTGCGACCGAGCAGACGACGCGCGTGCCGCAGTATTCCGATTACGATATAAACGGTCACGTCAACAACACGCGCTACATCGGCTTTCTGTGCGATGCGCTGGGGCATGAAACGCTCCGCTCATTCTACATCGGCGACTTGGTTGCGGGTTATGAAAAGGAAATCCGCGAGTCCAAGCCGCTGACGCTCTCCCTCTCCCGCGAGGACGAGCGCTTCACATTCCTCATCACCTCGGAAAGCGGCGAAAAGCATTTCGTCGCAGGCGGCACGCTGCAAAAGGAGGCACCATGAACGAAACCCTGCGGCAGCTCCGCAAGCGTGCGCTGCGCGAGCCCGCTTTTCACAATGCGCTGCTGAAAACCCGGGAAGCCGATGATCCCCTGCTCGCCCTATGCGCCTTTGCCACGGCCAACGGCTATCCCCTCACGCTGGGCGACGTCATTGCCGATGGCGAGGAGTTTTGCTGCAACCAGATGAAATCCACCAACGGCGGCAACCCCATGCCCTATGACTGCTTCAGCTTTGACGATGCCTATGAGATGTTCTTTCTCTCCCTGCTGTAAGCAGCGCACCCGCATTCATCCCTTTGTTTGCCTTCTCTTCCGCTCATTCGACAATATTTTCAAAAAAGGGGTTGACACGCAGCCCTGTATACGGTATAATACGTTTTGTCAATGAGCGATGCGGTAGTAGCTCAGTGGTAGAGTGCCACCTTGCCAAGGTGGATGTCGCGAGTCCGAATCTCGTCTACCGCTCCACATCAGCGCCGGAATACATTCCGGCGCTTTTCTTTTTTCCGTTTTGTGCTATCCCCAATCCACAGCCTTATTGTTCGAGAACCCATTTCAATCGCAGGCCGCTTCGCAGTCTGCTCTGAAAGAAGATAAACAGCACCAGAATCCGGCACAATCGCAAAAAAGCAGCGAGAGGCACCTCTGCCCTCGCTGCTTTTGCGTTGATCTTCATGATCTTACATTTCCCTGCGCCCTTCAATGGCCTTAGCGAGCGTCACCTCATCGGTGTACTCCAAATCGCCGCCCACCGGCAGGCCATGCGCAATGCGCGTAACCAGTATGCCCATGGGCTTGAGCAGGCGGGCGATGTAGCTTGCCGTCGCCTCGCCCTCGATATCTGGGTTGGTCGCCAGAATCACCTCATGGATGTCCTCGCTGCCCACGCGCGCCAGCAGCTCGCGGATGCGGATATCCTCCGGGCCAATGCCTTCCATCGGCGAAATCGTGCCGTGCAGCACATGATAGGTACCCTTGAAATCGCGCATACGCTCCATCGCCGCCACATCGCGCGGATCGCGCACCACGCACAGCACGCCATTATGACGGCGTTCGTCCGCGCAGATCGGACACGGGTCTTCCACCGTGTAGTTGCCGCAGCGGGAGCAGTACTTGACCGCCTTTCGGCCCTGCCAGATTGCGCTGGCCAGCTCATGCACCTGCTCCTCCGGCAGCGAAACGATGTGATACGCCAGCCTCAGCGCGGATTTTGCGCCGATGCCCGGCAGCCGCGAAAGCTGCTGCGCCATTCTGGCGATGGGTTCAATCTGTCCAGCCATGCTTAGAACATACCGCCCATGCCGCCGCCGAGCTTGTTCATCTCCGTCTCACGGGTCTCTTCGCCCTTCTTGAGCGCATCATTGACCGCCGCCATCACCATGTCCTGCAGCATCTCCACATCATCGGGATCTACCGCATCAGGCTGAATGGTCAGGGAAAGGAGCGTGCGCTTGCCGCTGACCTTGCAGGTCACAGCGCCGCCGCCAGCCGTGCCTTCATATTCACGCGCATCCAGCTCCTGCTGCATACTCATCATCTGCTGCTGCATCTTCTGCGCCTGGCGCATGAGCTGCTGCATATTGCCGCCCGGAATGCCGGGGAAACCGCCTCTAGCCATCGTCAAATCCTCCTGAAATTGAAAATCGTCAACGTTGATTATACACCATCCGAGCGGAATTGAAAAGACACAAATCCGCCGAAAGCGAAAGTCATGGAAAACGTGACGAAAACTGTCAGGATATGCAGCGCGTCTGCGGCCACAATAGTCGTGAACCGATTGGAGGTGAAAAAGACATGGCGAGCAACGGCAGCAGCAACAACATCAATGTGCCGCAGGCCAAGAACGCGCTGGACAACATGAAGTATGAAATTGCGCGCGAGCTGGGCGTGAACCTCAAGCAGGGCTACAACGGCGACCTGACCTCCCGCGAGGCAGGCTACGTCGGCGGCTACATGGTCAAGCGTCTGGTGGAACAGGCGGAGCAGCAGATGGCGGGACAGGGCTACTGATTTTCCCTTCCGCCCAAGCAGAACTGAATTTGAGAAAGGGGACTTCTTCCGATGTATCAGAATCAGAATCCGAATCCGGGCATGAACGCCCAGAACGCGGGCGGTATGCCGCAGCAGAACGCCGGCGCGCAGTCCGGCAGCCAGAACAACTCCGGCCGCGGCAACCGCACCGTCGTCCCGCAGGCCAAAGGTGCGCTCAACCAGATGAAGTATGAGATCGCCTCGGAGCTGGGCATCAACCTCAAGCAGGGCTACAACGGTGATCTGCCGTCCCGTCAGGCGGGCTACATCGGCGGCTACATGACCAAGCGTCTGGTCGAGCAGGCCGAGCGCGCCATGAGCAATCAGGGATAATCGCATTCAGGCTGTCTCTTCAGGGAGACAGCCTGTTTTTTATACCGGTTCGCCGGATGATCTCTCATTCAGCCAGCGCAGCCGCAAAAAAGCTCAGCAGCGCATCTGAGTAGGTTTCCGGCTCCAGGAAGCGTGCCATACCATGCTCCGCGCCCTCCACCAGCAAAAGGTGCGCCTGCTTACCCGCCGCAGCAGCGAGATCCTCGCTTTCCCACGCCAGCACATCGCTGTCACCCGTGCCATGAATCAGCAGCATCGGCACATCGGCCAAAGCCATTCGCCCCACGATATCGCCCGCTTCAACCGGCGCGCCGACGGTCAAACGATACGCCGCGCGGTGCAGCGCTTTCATCCGCTGTGCTGCGCCCGTCTCCGTCATCAGCGCCTCCATGCGCGCCCCTGCGCTGACATACGCGCTGTCCACCGCCACGGCCTTGACCGGCTCAGGCAGTCCGTCCGCCGCTGCCAGAAGCAGCGCCGCGCCACCCTCATCCTGTCCGAAACAGACGATGCGCGCATCCATATCCTCCAGCATAATCCACTCGATCCACGCCCGCACGTCCTCCGTCTCCCGCACGCCCAGCGAGGACATTCTGCCCTCGCTCTGTCCATGCGCGTACAGGTCAGGGGTCAGCACGCGATATCCGCGCAGGGAGAGCATACAGGCGACATCCAGCACCTGTCGGGAATCGCTGCCCAGCCCGCCATGCAGCACAAGCGCCCACGGCGCGGCCTCCCCGCCGCCAATCGGGCTGAACACCTGTGCGCTCAGCCTGCCGCGCTCGGTTCGCACCACCGCTGTTTCGCTCGGCACCACGCTCAGCCAGCCGCGCACGCGCGCTTCAGCCTGCTCCCTGCCCATCTGCTCGCGCAGGGAAAACGAGGTCACCCGTTCTTCTGTCACACGCTCCCGCCGCCCATCCAGCGCCATGCGCAGTTCTCCGCCAGCCATCACGAGCATCACGCCCGCCACGATAACCGCCAGCAGAAGCCCCACAGCATGCGCCAGCACGCAGCCTTTGCCCTTCCGTCGTCTCAAATTCTTTCCTCCATATCCCATAGAAGGCTCACTTCAAATGAACAGCGGCTTTATGTCTCGCCCGCACCTCGCGGCATGGCAATCTCCACACAGCCGTGGTACTCGCCTGCCAGAAACAGCCGCACAGGCCGTCCCCCGGCCATCTGGCGCATACGCCGCAGATTCTCCCAGTCCTCCTCATAGGGCGGGAGAACCCCGTCCGCATGGCCGCTGATGAGCCAATAGGCCGCCGCATCCGGGATCAAGCGCATCCGCTCGCCGCAGAGCATCGTGTCAAACAGATGAACGCCCAGGACTTCGCCCGACGTTCCGATAGATACCGCCGCGCTGGCCGGATAACAGAGATCCTCCAGCAGCATTTTCGCCAGATACCGATGCACACCCATCGCCTCTTTCCTTTGTTTCGCCGTTTTGCCCATTGTAACGGCTTTCTGCCGGAAAGAAAACAATCCACACAGCGTAATCCGGCGCACAGAATGACGCGCTTTGCTTCCCTTGCCTTTGAAAACGCGCAAACAGCTCTCCGCCATGTGGTGGAGAGCTATTCGATGCGCCGCTTGAGATAGACCATATCGCGCAGCTGCACACCGGCTTCAACAATAGGATGATCGTAATGGCGCAGAAAAAAGTCCGGCACAACGTATGCCCGCGTAAAGCCGCAGCGCTCATAAAACGGCAGCGTCAGGGGACTATCCCCTGTGCCAACCAGCAGTGTGTCAAACCGTTCCCGGTAATGCGCAGCGACAAATTCGATCATCGCCCGACCATAGCCGCGCCCCTGCACCTCAGGAAGCACCGCCAGATTCTTGATCTCCAATGTCCCTTCACCCTCATCGGTGACGACAATCACCGCCAACGTCCGCCCGTCCGTCCGAAGCGCAAACATATCGCCCCGCTCCAGATACCGGTCGATCATCTCCTCCTGCTCGTCGCCCAGCAAAAGCAGCGGAAGTTCCCGCTTCCTGTCATGCCCCACCGCCTCGATCCGCGCACCGTTTATGCGCTGCTCAAGACCTTGGCAGCTTTTTGCCGCATTGCTCGCAGAATACATATCCGTCCTCCGTCCTTGCGCCGCAATAGGGACAGTACCCACCCGACGCCTCCGCATCCGGCGTGCCTGCCGTCTCATTCTTCTCCCGCTCTCCAAAGCGTGCGTTCAGCGGATCGGGTTCCTCTCCCTCATCCGTCACGTCGTACTCGGAAAAGCGATTCTTGCGCGTCGCATTGCTGAATGCATACACCGCCTGCACAATCGCCACGATGATAAACACCACGCCGAACAGCGTGAACAGCGGGCCTGCGCCCATTTCCGTTGCCAGCACCGTCCAGATCACGCCGAAAATACCGACTGCAATGCTCATCGCGCCGTCCATCATCGAAGGGCCGCGCCCACGCTTTACGCTCTTCATATGCATCCTCCTTGCTCAAGACACGCGCATCATCCCTTTCCGCATTTGCGGAAAAGTCATGTATTCTCGGTATAGCACGTCACGTCCACGCCCGCCTCTTCAAAGATCCGCATGGAAAATTCGTCCGGATACCCTTCGCCGTACACCACGCGACGGATACCCGAATTGACAATCATCTTCGCGCAGAGGATGCAGGGCTGATGCGTGCAGTACAGCGTCGCCCCCTCGATGCTCACGCCCAGCTTAGCCGCCTGAATGATGGCATTCTGCTCAGCGTGTACCGCATAGCACAGCTCATGGCGCTGTCCGGACGGTATCCCCATCTTCTCCCGCGGACACTCTCCGCGCTCTACGCAGGTCTTGATGCCCGCAGGCGCACCGTTGTAGCCGGTGGTCATCACGCGCTTGTCCTTCACGATGACCGCGCCGACGCTGCGCCGGTTGCAGCTGGCCCAGCCGGACACCAGCCGCGCCATTTCCATAAAGCGATGATCCCATTTATCAAACATGAATGCCCTCCGTTTTGCATAAGTCTTGCCGGGGTGATCCGATGAACGCTGTCACGCTGGTTCGGCAAACCGCATTTCTGAGCGCTTCGCACTTTATCGTTCGCCTGCTCGGCTTTGTTCTGCGCATCTGGCTGTCCCGCGAGCTGGGCGCAAAGGCCGTCGGGCTGGTCGAGCTGACACACAGCGCACAGATGCTGCTCATCACGCCGGTGGTCTCCGGCCTTCCCGCCGCCGTATCGCGTATGTGCGCCCGTTCGCAGTCTGCGCGGCAGGCACGCATACTGCGCTGCGGCGTCTGCCTTGCGCTGCTCACAGGTTTGCCTGTCGCCGCGCTCGCCTTTGTATTCAGAACGCCGCTGGCGCTCTGGCTGGGCGATCTGCGCACGCTGCCCGCCCTGCTCGTCTATCTGCCGTGCATCCCCATTCTGGGCGTATCCTGCGCACTGAACGGGTATTTTTACGGACGCGGCAGTCCCGTGCCGCCCGCATTGTCCGAACTGCTGGAGCAGGTCGTTCGCCTGCTGCTCTGCTTCCGCCTGACCGCGCTGTTTCGCGGCTGGCCGCTCATGCTGCGTGCCGCCATTCCTGCCGCCGCCGCGCTCGCCGGGGAAACCGTCGCGCTCGCGCTGATGCTGCTCATCGCCGCCAAGGTTCTGCTCCTCACGCCGGGCGAGGGAAGCCGCCGTGCCATCCTGCGTGAGCTGGCCTCCCTTTCCCTGCCGCTGACAGGTATACGTCTGGTATCTGCGCTGATGCGCGCCGCCCAGTCCGCACTCATTCCCGCGCGGCTCATCCGCTCCGGCCTTCCCGCGGCTGAAGCGCTTTCCCGGCTCGGCATGGTGAGCGGTATGCTCATGCCCATGCTGACCCTGCCCTCCTTCGTCACCTGCAGCCTGTGCATGGTTGCCGCGCCGGAGCTGGCGCGCCGCCAAGCCAAGGGTGCGCCGCAGAGGCCGCTCGTGCGCCGCATCCTCGCCGGCACGATGGCCGCGGGCGTTGGCGCGATGGCGGCGGTCTTTCTCGCCGCGCCCCTCATCGCCGGGCCGCTGTATCGGCAGGCCGAGCTGCTTCCGCTGCTTCGCCGCTGCTGTCCGCTGGTGCCGGTGATGGCGCTCAATCAGGTGATTGGCGGCCTGATGAACGGCTTGGGACGGCAAAACACATCGCTGCGCATCGCGCTTTTCTCCAACCTGCTCGCCGTGCTGCTGATGTACCTGCTTGCCGCACAGCCCGCGCTTCGGCTCGGCGGCGTGCTGCTCGCCATGGCCGCCGCGCAGACCGTCACGCTGGCGCTTGGCCTGCGTGCGCTGCACGGCGCCATCACCTGACGCTCACGCCTCAATCTCGTACCAGCGGATCTCATTGGCATCGAGCGCCAGCTCAAAGCTGCTGCCATCGCCGCGATAGACGGTGGTGGTCTGCGGCTCATAGGTGTTGTTCACCACGCAGTACTTGCCGTTCTTAACATAGGCGTGTACTTCAACATTGAAATTGCTGGAGAACCAGCGGTGCAGGGCGTCCTCCGCGTGTGCGCTCCACAGAATGCTGCGGTAAAGCAGGCGGCTGTTTTCAAAGGAATACGGCAGGCCGGAGATGTAGACCGTGCGCCCCGCGCCGCAGGCATTGACCGCCATCTGCACCTCCTTGTCACGCTGGCAGAGGATCGTCGTGCCGGGAAGCGCGTACATCCCCTTCTGCCCCTCGCCAAAGTCGATAGGGCCGGTGCAGTCCTCGGTGATGAAATGTTCGGGATGCTCCTCCCAGTTGTACTTGTCATAGCCCAGCGTGAAGCCGGTTTCCTTCTCCACGCCAAGCTGACCCGCAAGCTGCAAATAGCGCCCTTGATGCTGATGCCCGGAAGGCTGTCCCACGCCGATGAAGCCGCCTCCGCGTGCAATGAAGCCGCGAATGGCCGCGACGACCGCAGGATTTTCCCAGTACGCGCCGCCGGTGTGCGCGGTATCGCCGTCACCGATATTGAGCAGCACATCCACGCCGTCAAGCGCGTGACCGTCATGCAGGATATCCTCAAAGGAGATGAAGCGCACATCAAACGGTGCGCCGGAAAGCGCCTCGATCACGCCTGCATAGGAATAATTCTGCTTCTGATACAGCGCGTGATGCACCATATGGCAGCCCCATGCGCGCATCTTACCCCAGCAGTTGAGCACCGCCACGGTCTTGACGCAGTACGGCGTCGTCCCCTTGATGTTCTCATACAGCTCACGGAATTCGTTGCATACGCTCTCCACATAATCGAGGAATTCCGGGAAATCGCACGCGAGCTTGAGGTAGCCGCCGTAGCCGATGCGGTCGATCGGGCTGCGCAGAATGGCGCGGCGCGCCGTCACCCAGTTGATCTTTGCCTCCTTGACCGGATCGCCGTGCTCATTGAATGTATCCGGGAAGAAGTACGGCAGCAGGCGGCCCTCCGTGTAGCGCACGCCCTTGATATCGGAGATAAGCCGGAGGGTGGAGCCGTTGCCCACGCTGCCCACGACCGCATCCAGACCGATGGTCTTGAATTCACCCATGAACGGCTCCGTGCCGATCCAGTGATCGCCGAGGAACATCATCGCTTCCTTGCCCAGCTCATGGGTGATATCCACCATCTCCTTGGCAAGCGCGGCGACCTCGCGGCGCTGGAACGCCTGAAAATCGCGGAACTCCTTGCTCGGCACGCGATACTGATTGTTGAAGTAGCCTTGATCGATGATGTACTCCGGGCCGAATTTGTATCCCACCTCGCGCTCAAACTGCTCCAGAATATAGGGTGACACGGAGGCGGAGTAGCCGTACCAATCCACATACTTCTCGCGCTTGAGCGCATCGAACACCAACGTGAACTGATGGAAGAACGTGGTATAGCGGATCACATCCACATATGGATGCTCTGCAATGAACCGGCGCAGGCGCTGCATCGTGTACGCCCGGGTCTTGGGCTGGCGCACATCAAACGTGATCTGATGCTCCACGCCATTCCAGTCATTGACTACGGCATTATACATATGCACAGGGTCCCAGATCAGGTAGCACAGGAACGACACCGTATACTCGTGATAAGGCGCAGGCTCGTCAATCACTACGCAGCCATCCGCATAGCGCCATGCATCCGGGGACAGGGGCTCGCCTGTCGTGCGGTCGATGACCTCCCACCAGCGGCGGATATCGTCGCGCGTGTTGGGCATAAGCAGCTCCGTGGAGAGATTGTCCATCAGCTCAATGGACAGCGGCCCCTCTTCAGCCATGCAGAAACCCGTCATGATGTAGCACTGCTGCACCTCGTCCGGGTTGGCCTTCGCCCATTCGTTGTCCTTGCGGGTGGTGTAATAGGTAGAATACACCTTTGCATCTACGGCCTTCAGCTCCTCCGGGAAGTCCGTGCCGTCACAGTCACGGATGGCGTCCGCGCCCCAGCGGGCAAACAGCTCAAGCGTCTGCGGCACAACATCCACATCGGTCGGAATAGTCACGCGGCCGCGAAGTTTCATTTCGTTGCTCATGGCGGTATACCTCCTGCATTTGCGTCATCTGGTTGAGAAATCCATGCCAAAGGCTGCGCGAAAAAAACGTTGCTTCTTGATGCCATTATATCATGGCGGCGCATGCGTTTCAATCTCCGGAAGGCACACACGAAAAAAAGCGGAGCGCACACCGCTTTTCCGCCCCTATTCTCTATCATCCATTGGCCCTGTCTTAAAAAAGCTTGCGCCATTTGGGATTCTCTGGTATAATGAGTCGATTTTTGCAAAGAACGCAGGAGGAATGATCCGTTATGGAACGCATCGCCAGCTTTTCCGTCAATCACGACAAGCTGCTGCCGGGGCTGTATGTCAGCCGCGTAGACGGCGACGTAACCACCTATGATATGCGCTGCCGCCGTCCGAATACGGACGATCTGCTCAGCAATGCTGCCCTGCACTCGCTGGAGCATATGTTCGCCACCTATATCCGCAACGGCAGTCTGCGCGACCAGATTGTGTACTTTGGCCCAATGGGCTGCCAGACCGGCTTTTACCTGCTGGTACGCAACGCTGACAACGCGACCGTGCTTAACGAGGTGGAGCGCACCTGCGAGCGCATTCTCGCCCACGAGGGGCCCGTCTTTGGCGCAGCGCGTGAGGAGTGCGGCAACTATCGCAACCTGAGCCTCGAAGCCGCGAAGGATGAGGCCGAGCGCTATCTCGCGGTGCTTCGTTCCCGCGAGCAGACTTTCAAATATGAGGAGTAAACATCAATCATGATTGGCATCATTGCAGCCATGGACGTGGAGATGAACTCTCTGCGTTCCTTTATGGAAGATACGGAAACCGAAACCATCAGCGGCATCAAATTTGTGCGCGGCACGCTGGAGGGCAAGGACGTTGTCACCGCCGTGTGCGGCATCGGCAAGGTCTTTGCCGCCCTCTGCGCACAGACGATGATCCTGCATTACCAGCCCACGGCCATCATCAACACCGGTGTAGCCGGCACGCTCACCGATGCGCTGAACATTGGCTCCATCGCGGTATCCTCCGCCGTCGTCCAGCACGACATGGACACCTCGCCGCTGGGCGATCCGGTCGGCCTGATTTCCGGCATCAACAAGGTGGAGCTTCCCGCCGATCGTCTGCTTTGTGGTCAACTCTCTGCCTGCGCCAAGGTGATGGGCGTGCGCACCGCAACGGGCGTGATTGCCTCTGGCGATCAGTTTGTCGCCAGCGCCGAGCGCAAGGCGTTCATCACCAGTCAATTTGGCGCCATCGCCTGCGAGATGGAAGGCGCTGCCATCGGTCAGGTTTGCTACGTCAACCGTGTCCCCTTCTGTGTGCTGCGTGCCATTTCCGACAGCGCAGATGGTTCTTCCCACATGGACTACCCGTCCTTCGTGAAGATGGCCGCCGAGCAGTCTGTGAACCTGCTGCGTCGCTTCATGCGCTGCTAACGCTTCCTTCCCCTGCCTATGGACTGTTTCCCAAGTAACAGACACGAAAATAAGAGC
>JAXJLD010000107.1:0-13518 GCA_036297385.1 Christensenellales bacterium
CCGTCCCAAGCCCTGCTTGGGGATTTCATCCCCAAACCTCTTCTTCGCTTCGCGCTGGATAAAGGGCTTAGAGTATAGACAGGCTTAAAGCAGCGGCGCAATAACCTTGAGCATCGGCCCCATGATGCGCCGCTTGAGCGGCTCGTTTTTCAGCGTTTCCATCGAAACGCGCTTGCATTGCTTGAGCGTCTGTTGGAAGTCGGCCTCGATCTGTCCGATGCAGTCCGTCTTGTACAGGTACGCCGCGCACTCGAAGTGGTGGTACAGGCTGCGGTAGTCGAGGTTGATGGTGCCCACCACGGCGGTGTCGTCATCGCAGGTAAAGACCTTGGCGTGGACAAAGCCGGGCGTAAATTCGTAAATGCGCACGCCGGCATCCAGCAGCGCGGGGTAATACGTCTTGGCCAGCGCGTAGGCCATCTCCTTATCCGGCACACCCGGCATGATGATGCGCACATCCACGCCGCGCTGTGCGGCATAGATCAGCGCGTTCTCCATCTCGCTGTCCAGAATCAGGTACGGGGTCATGATGTGGACATAGTGGCGCGCGTGGTTGAGGATGTCCAGATACACGCGCTCGCCCAGCTTGTCCTCGTCCACCGGGCAGTCGCCGTAGGGGATGACAAAGCCCTTCGCCTGCTCCGGCGCGTGCGTGGGCGCAGCCAGATAGCGGTCGTACTCCGCGTCCTTATCGGACATATGCCACATTTGCAGGAACATGAGCGTGAAGCTCTTGACGGCTTCGCCCTTGAGCATCACGGCGGTATCCTTCCAGTAGCCGTGCTTTTCGCGGCGGTTGATGTACTCGTCCGCGAGGTTGATGCCGCCGGTGAACGCCGTGTGACCGTCGATGACCAGAATCTTTCTGTGGTCGCGGTAGTTGTAGTGGGTGGAGAGGAAGGGGCGCAGCGGCGCGAACATCTCGCACTGGATGCCCAGCTTGCGCAGGCGCTCCGGGTAGTTGTGCGGCAGGGTGGAGAACTCGTTGGTGCCGTCGTAGAGCAGGCGCACCTCCACGCCCGCCTTGGCCTTGCGCACGAGGATCTCCAGCACCTTGCCCCACATGAGGCCCTCGTCGATGATGAAGTACTCCATGAAGATGAACTGTTCCGCCTTCTCCAGCTCCACCAGCATCTGCGCCCACTTATCCTGGCCCAGCGGGAAGTACGTCACCGCCGTCCGGTCGTACACGGGGTAGCAGCCGCTGCGGCGCATATAGCGCACCAGCGCGGCGGCATGGGTGTTTTCCTCCTCAAGCTGCTGAAGCACGGCAGGGTTTTGCTTGATGCAGCGCAGGTTCTGTTCGTTGCGCTCGCGTACAAGCTCGCGCATGGCGCGGTGACCGATGTCGCTGCGCGTGTAGAGGTAGAGCAGCGCACCGAAAACCGGCATAACCATGATGACCATCAGCCATGTGATCTGCGCGGTGGGGTCAATCCGGCTGTTGAGCAGGATAGGCACCATGATTGCATCCACCAGCACGGAGAAGGCGAACAGATGCGGCAGAAACTGCATAAACCACCGTATGGTGGCAAACAGCAGAAAGAGCTGAAATGCAAACAGCAGCACGATGATACTCAGGCGGCTGAAAATGATAGCAAACAGCCCCTTTTGTCCCTTCTTGAACAGGGACAGCCCTTCGCCGTCCTTGTAGTTCTCGTGGTTTTCTTCCATAAATGCCTCCCCCAATCTGAGCCAAACAGGCTGACATGGTTTTTGTACCGTTTTCTGATAGAATGAGCTGTAAGCGCGGCGATGCGAGCCTCCCGAAATCGGCAGCCCCAACGCATTCCCCGAAGCCCTTCAGGCAAAGCCGTCAGGGCGCAGAGCAGCGCCTGACGGGGCATAGTGCGCGTCCATTTCTATGTAGAAACAGTATTATATAGCTCTATTGTATCGAATTACGGGCGCCATGTCTATCTCTGCGGCAATTTTTCATCATCCATTTCCGGGGTGCAGCGCGTCAGTGCGCATAAAGCCGCTCTGCCCCGTTTCGGGGTACCAGACGTGCAGCCATTCGCTGCCGAGAACCCCGATGACCGTGGGATCGACAGAAACCACGTCATAGGAGCTGTACGCCTCCGGCACGGCGAAGAGCGATTCTTTTTCCTGCCTCAAGAAATAGGCCTGCACGGCGGGGGGAATATCGAGCATATCCTGCCCAAAGGCGAGGAACGCCGTCATCATGTAGCCCTCTCTGCCGCAGATATCCACCTTTGTCCAGTCTCCTTCGCGTGCCAGCACTTGAACCGGTGCGCCGTTGTAGTATTTGCCCAGCGAGGGCGCATCCCGGCGGGGTGCGCTGCGCAGGTGCAGCCTGTCCTGCGGATTGGGGTTGCGGGGCGTCGCCCAGCCGGAAGCGTCAAAACCGGCAAGGATGTCCGCACGGGTGAGGGGCAGGGCGGCCCAGTCGATGGCGGCGATATCGCTCCACGGGTGTGTGCCAAAGAGCGTGCGCCCTTCTTCCGGCAAGATCAGGCTGTTCTGCCGGAGAATCTGCCCGATATCGTTCACCCAGTAGGAAAAGCCCCATGTGCCGTCCGCATAGGGATCGAGCATCATCGGAAGGGTCTGCCCCTGCGCATCGGTCAGCACCAGCGCGGTGGTGAAGTTCTCGTATCCGATGGACGCCTGCCAGCCCTCCGGGAAGGGCATACTCTGGGCGATTCGCCAGCGTCCATCGCTGTCCGGGGCTGCGCCGGCAAAGCCGAGCTTGCCATCCGCACGGCGCACCACGAAGCGCAGGCCGTCCGCATCGGCTGCGCCGTCCACATAGGTGCAGCGCGGCAGCAGCTCGCGGATGACCTGCTCCAGCGCGTAGTCGCCCGGCCATGTCCCGTTCAGGTGTCCGTGCGGCGCACGGCTCAGGTCAAAGTTGGCCAGCAGCAGCCCGTCCTCCATCCATTTGCCCGGCAGACCCGCCGCCCGCCGCGTGTGCAGCACATTGTCGTTCTCATCGGTCTGGACGGACTCGATGCACAGCCTGCCGTCGGCGTAGGAAAGATGCGTTTCCCGCATACCTGTGGATTTGGATTCGCTGATGAATTCGCTGTGAATGAGCGAAACATCTCCCCAAACGCCCTGATGCTTCATGGCGCTGAACATATCATAGCCGGATTCCGTATGATACGTCCAATACAGCGCGATGTCAGAGTCCATCCTCAGAGAAGGGCAGGGGCGATCGGGATCGAGCGCCGTGGGGTTGTCGATGACGATGCGCCACGCGCCGTCCTGCTTTTCCGCGATGAGCAGCACGCGCCGCCCATCGCCGTGCATCACGGCGGCAGCGGTATCGCCGCAGGTCTCCATGGCTTCCAGCGTGTAGCCCGGATGCGCCTGCAAAAATGCGTCCTGTGCGCCTTCGCCCAGCGCCGCGGCGCACAGCAGGCACAGCAGCGCCCCAAGCAGCAGTGCGCCCAGCCGTTTTCTTCCGTTCATACGTTTGTTGCCCTCCTCGCTTCATGTTCCTTCTCTTTCCATTTCTGGATGGCGGTGTATACAATAGACGGAGGGGCGGGTGAATTCCCTGCCGGATCGTCAAAAAACGGGCAAAAAAACCGATTGCACAGGAGATCATGGGCGGAGAAAAATAAAAAATCATCTTTTCAAAATCCCCTTGACAAGGGGAGAGAATATGCTATAATGAACACCGTTCAGGTTGAGGGAAGCGAGCGCGCTTTCTAAGACCTAAGCACATTTTCCGCCCGATGGCGGAGGCCGCCCTGCTGATTCGGGCGTTTTTTATGGACAAACATGAACAACGTTCACAATGAACCAAGAAAGTGAGGAACCTCTGATGCAAGCGATTGTTGAAACCCTGTTTGATGTGGTCTACCTGATCTCCGTGATTGCCATCGGCATCACCATGATCGTGAAGAGCAAAGGCAATAAGGAGTACCGCCTGTTCGGCATTATGGCTGTGGTGCTGGGCGCGGGCGACTCCTTCCACCTGATTCCCCGTGCGTTGGCGCTGTGCACGACTGGCCTGGAGAATTTCACCGTTGCGCTGGGCGCCGGTAAGTTCATCACGTCGATCACCATGACGATCTTCTACATCATTCTCTACTATGTCTGGCGCATCCGCTATCAGGTCAAGGGCCGCAACGAGGTGACGGCGGCGGTGTACCTGCTCTCCGCCGTGCGCATTGCGCTGTGCCTGTTCCCGCAGAACGCGTGGCTGAACGCGACCTCCCCGCTCTCCTGGGGCATTTACCGCAACATCCCCTTCGCGCTGCTGGGTCTGCTGATCATCGTGCTGTTCTACAAGAGCGCCCGTGAGACGAACGACCGCGAGTTCCGCAATATGTGGCTGACCATCGTGCTGAGCTTCGGCTTCTACATCCCGGTCGTGCTCTGGGCGGACACCATCCCGATGGTGGGTATGCTGATGATCCCCAAGACCTGCGCGTATGTCTGGACGGTGCTGATTGGCTACAAGTCCATGATGAACAGCCTCAAGAACCGCTAATTTTCCTCGCCGCCCGCCGTCGTCCTGATGGCAGGCGGCTCTTTTCGCTTCGCGCTATTCATCGTTTGGATCGGAAAACGGCATGAAAAGCCTCCCACCGGACATTGGCCCGGCGGGAGGCTTTTCCATATGGTATTTTGTGGGGGCGCATCACAGCAGCGTGATGCCCGCTTCCGCAAAGACGCGGTGCGTCGTCTCATCCCAGATGGAGGACTGCACCTCGCCGATATGCGCCTTGCCCAGCAGCAGCATACACAGGCGGCTCTGGCCGATGCCGCCGCCCATGGTCAGCGGCAGCTTGCCGGAGAGCAGCATCTGATGGAAGGGAAGCGTGCGCCGGTCGTCGCAGCCGGCGGCGCGAAGCTGGCGGTCCAGCGCCTCAGGATCGACGCGGATGCCCATGGAGGAGATTTCCATGGCGCAGGAGAGCACAGGGTCCCAGAAGAGCAGGTCGCCGTTGAGCGTCCAGTCGTCGTAGTCCGGCGCACGGCCGTCGTGGCGCTCGCCGCTCTCCATTGCGCCGCCGATGCCCTGAATGAACACCGTGCCGTGCTTCTGGGTGAAGATGTTCTCGCGCTGCTTGGGCGTTTTGTCCGGGTAGAGGTATTCCAGCTCCTGCGCGGTGACGAACGTCACGTTGCGGTTGAGCAGCGGCGTATCGCAGAGCTGGGGATACATGCCGCGCACGGAGAGCTGCGTATCGCAGATGCAGCCCACGATGCTGCGCACACACTCGTGCAGCGTGTAGCGGGTGCGTGCCTCCTCGGTGATGACCTTCTCCCAGTCCCATTGATCGACGTAGATGGAGTGCAGGTTGTCCAGCTCCTCATCGCGGCGGATGGCGTTCATGTCGGTATAGATGCCCTGTCCCGGCTCGATTTCGTAGCGGTAGAGCGCCATGCGCTTCCACTTCGCCAGCGAGTGGACGACCTCGGCCTGTGCGCCGGCGGCGGGGATATCAAAGCTGACCGGGCGCTCCACGCCGTTGAGGTTGTCGTTGAGGCCGGAGGTCGGTTCGACGAACAGCGGCGCGGACACGCGCTCCAAATGCAGCGCGTGCGCCAGCGAATCCTGAAAGACGCGCTTGATGAGGCTGATGGCGCGCTGCGTCTGATACAGCGAAAGGTGAGGCTGATATCCCTGCGGAATGAAAGAAGAACCCATATTCTCCTCCTTGTGCGTAATCATGGAATGATGTGTACCAGTATAACGCTCCGCGCGGGATTTGGAAAGCCCCCTTTTGGCGCGTCACCCAAAAGCCGCCTCCAGAGGGGCGCGCTCACCGACGTAGACCGGCAGGGCGTGCGTCTCCAGCGTCTCGCCCTCGCAGGACAGGGTGCAGGTCAGCGTCAGCACGCAGGCACGATGGGGCAGATCGGCTTCCAGCACGCCCAGAAAGCCGCCGTGCGCCGGAGCGGACGACCAGCGTGCGAGCGTCTGTCCGTCCTCATCCTCCAAAATGGCGAGCGCATCGAGGACACGCGTTTCCTGCGGCGGGAGGAACAGCGCCAGCGAGGCGCTGAAGTGCATACCCGTCCACCACGCGCCATAGAGTGGAAGCGCGGAAAGGTGCAGCGGCGCCCATGCGGTGCGCAGGGCATCGGTGATGTCTGCCGCAGCGAGTGCGCCGGGCGGGCAGAGCGCTCCGGTAAAGCGCCCCTGCCGCGCGGCTTCGGCACGCAGGCGCACCGAGATGGCACACAGCCATGAAAGCACACCGCGCACGCCCTCATCATCCGAACGGAGCGGACGGCCGGCGACTTCCGCTAGCAGCGCCTGCGGCGGGAGCGATGCATCGACGGCGCGGGGAAAGGCGGTCATGGAGGCGAGCTGCCATGCGATGGCCTCCGGCGATGGGGGCATGGCGGCGAGTGGTGCGTCCGCGAGCAGCACATTGGGCAGACGGGTGAGCAGCGCACCCAGCGGGCTATCCGCCGGAATAAACGTGCGCACGGCGATGCCTGCGCGGCACAGCGCCCGGCAGAGCGCGTCCGTCGGCACAATGGCCGGCGCGACGGCGGGAATGTGCAGAGCGGAAAGGGCATCTGTGAGCGCACGGGGATCACCTGCGGTTTCCTGTGCGGTCAGCGGGAGAAAAGCGGGGGCATCCCGCCCCGTCATGCCGCAGGCGAGCAGCGCACTATCGCAGAGCGTACCATGCGCAGGGCCAGTTTCGGCAAGCAGCTCCAATCGAAGCGCATCGGGCGCATACGGCGTACCGGGGACGAAGGGCGGCGCGTCAAACGCCATGGTCAGCGCCGCTTCGCGGGTTTCTCCGGCTTCCAGCGTGAAGCGGATCACCCGCGCATCCTGTGCGCCGCCCTGCGCGGGGATCAGGCGCGTGCGCAGCGCATAGGTTCCGGCGCTCTGCGCACAGACCGATACGCGGAGGGACAGCGTCTCCGCCCGCGCGTCTGTCGTGATGCACGCGCGGGAAAGAAAGGCGCACGTGGTGGTCTGCACAAAGACCGGGCCGCATACGCCTGCGGGGCGTGCGGATTCAAAGCGCAGGGACAGCGTCTCGCGCCGACCACGCATCAGCGCGTCCGTCAGATCGACAGCCATCGCGCAGGGGGTGGCGGTTTTATCGGCGGCGGCTTCCAGCGCGGCGGCGCTCTGCACGCTGTTAAACCGGGCGATCATCTGCTCGCCCAGCCAAATGGAACCGCGCCCCACGATATGATCCAGCAGCAGCAGTGCGCGGTCGCCGCGCAGGCTGCCAAAATCAATCTCGCGGGAGAGTTCGGCGCAGCCGGTCATCTCCTCGGGCAGCAGGGCGGGCAGGCTCAGCTCGGCGCGGCGGGGCGCGGCGGGCTGTTCGTCCGCTTCCGTTTGCCCCAGCAGCTCGGCAAACGCGCTGAGCGCATCCACGCCCGGCAGTGTGAAGCTGCGTGCGTGGTCCTCCTCAATCAGACGATCGGGCAGCCCGTCACCCATGAGTGCAAAGTGCAGGAGGGGGAGCTGCGTCATGCCTGCTCCCCCTGATGGGCGAGCGCCTCGCGTGCCATCAGCAGGCCGCAGATGGTCTTGCCGTCCCGGATCTCTCCGCGCATCACGCGCGCCACGGCCTCATCGAGCGGCAGGCGCACCAGCTCCAGGAACTCGTCCTCGTCCGGGTGCGTTTCGCCTTGGGAGAGCCCCTGCGCCAGATAGATGGCGATCTGCTCGGTGCAGAAGCCCGGCGTGGTCAGCACGCTGGTCAGCGGCGTCATGTGTGCGGCGCACAGGCCGGTTTCCTCTTCCAGCTCGCGCACAGCACAGTCAAGCGGGTTTTCCTGTGCGCTGTCGAGTTTCCCGGCAGGGATCTCCAGCGTCACGCAGTCCACGCTGACGCGGTGCTGGCGCACCAGCAGCGTATCCCCATTTTCAAACACCGGCACGATGGCTGCCGCGCCGTTGTGCAGCACGATTTCGCGCGGGGCGGCGTGACCGTTGGGGCAGGTCACCTGCCATTGTTCCACGCGCAGGATGCGGCCTGTATAAATGGTTTCTTTTTCAAACGGGATCTCC
This sequence comes from Christensenellales bacterium, assembly GCA_036297385.1. Taxonomy (GTDB): domain Bacteria; phylum Bacillota; class Clostridia; order Christensenellales; family Aristaeellaceae; genus Ventricola. The sequence goes on from JAXJLD010000107.1 coordinate 7,979, forward strand.
CGAAGTGCGCTGTCGTTCATGAATGTACACCCCTCTATGCGGCGTGTAAAAAGGCCGCCGCAACAAAATTTATAGCTTAATTCGTCCCGGATGGGATGAATCCCTGCCTTGCGTCCGTCTTATACATGTAAAACCGATGCGAATCTCTGCCAAAACTGCACGCGGAGTTGACAAGGCAAAGCGCGCCGATTTACAATGAGGGCACACAACGGATACAAAGGGCCGAGGGGAGAGCTTCCCTTGGTTATCCCGAAAAAGGAGGATCATATGATGAGAAAAATCACCCGTCGGCTGACCGCCGCGGTGCTCAGCGCCTATCTGGCGCTGTCGCCGTTTGGCGCGTTTGCAGAAGCGTCCGGCGGCATTGGGGCGCAGATGACGCTCCCGATGCAGGACGGTACGCAGCTGCTGCTGCCGGTGCAGACGATGCTCACCTCCGCCGGTGAGACCGTGTACTGGCTGGACATGAGCGCGATGGACGAGGCGCAGCTGGAAGCGTTGTCCACGGGCGTGCTGACGATCACGGACGAGAGCGGCATAACGACAGGCCAGTTCTTCCTTGACGGCGCGGAGGCCGCCACGGAGGGGGATGGGCTGGTGGTGCTGCACGATGCGCTCGACCCGATGCGCAGCGTTCCGCTGATGCTGGCCCCTGTTCCGATGCCGCTTGAGCCGGAGGACGCGGAGGCGGTGCTCTACGATTACGGCTATGAGCCGTTTGCTGAGCCGGAGATCGTTGAGCAGGAAATCACCGAACCGGAGAACGTTGAGCCGGAGAACGTTGAGCCGGAGCTCACCGAGCCGGAGAACGTTGAGCCGGAGCTCACCGAGCCGGAGATCGTTGAGCCGGAGATCATTGAGCCGGAAATCGTTGAGCCGGAGAACGTTGAGCCGGAAATCACCGAACCGGAAATCACCGAGCCGGAGATCACCGAGCCGGAGAACACCCTGCCGACCGTCGTGGAGCAGCCCAACTTCGTCATGCCGATGCAGGATATGACGAATGTGCGCATGGAGCCGACGGAGACTGCCGAGAATGTGGCGGCGCAGGTGAATGCGAACGACGTGCTGGCGGTGGTCAGCTACGATGTGGACGAGATCGGCCGCATCTGGTGGGAAGTTAAGGATGTGCGCAGCGGCGCGTATGGCTATATCCTGTCGGATATGGTGACGCCGGTGGGCGAGGATGCCTACTACGACCTGCTTGCGCAGATGGAACAGGAGAATCAGCCTGAAGTGCAGCCCGAGCCGGAAGAGCCCGAGCAGGGTGGCGACTTCGTGGAGGAGATTCAGCCCGAGCAGGGCGGCGACTTTGTGGAAGAGCCGCAGCCTGAGCAGGGCGGCGACTTCGTGGAGGAGATTCAGCCTGAGCAGGGCGGCGACTTCGTGGAGGAGATTCAGCCTGAGCAGGGCGGCGACTTCGTGGAAGAGATTCAGCCTGAACAGGGCGGGGACTTCGTGGAGGAGATTCAGCCCGAGCAGGGCGGGGACTTCGTGGAAGAGCCGCAGCCTGAACAGGGCGACGATTTCGTGGAAGAGCCGCAGCCTGAACAGGGCGGCGATTTCGTGGAAGAGCCGCAGACGGAGCAGCAGCCTGCCGTGCGCTATGCCGTCACCAGCAACAAGAATAGCCCGACCAACAACCTGCGCGCTTCGGCAGAAGGCAAGGGCGAGGTTGTGGGCGTGTATGACAACGGCGAGCTGGTCATTCTCGGCGAGCCGAGTGAGGACGGCAAGTGGTATCCGGTCACCGTCGTGCGCGACGGGGTGCAGGGCTATATGCGCGACTACCTGCTGACCGAAATCTCCGAGGCGGATGCGCAGGTGCGCATGGCCGAGATCCTCAAGGACAAGACGGAAGCGGGCGACATCCCGGAGACGCTCCCGGAGGTTGACGAGCCGGAAACCATCCCGGAGGTTGACGAACCGGAGACCATCCCGGAGGTCGACGAGCCAGAGACCATCCCGGAGGTTGACGAGCCGGAGACGATTCCGGAGGTCGAGGAACCGGAGACCATCCCGGAGATTGAGGAGAATCCCGGCGCGTCGGCGTTCCCGCTGTACGCTATGACGCTGCCGCAGGATAACGCGATGATCGTGCTGCGCCCGGAGGCGGGCGGCGAGCTGCCGATGGACGGCAATGTGCCGATGATCCGCCAGCCCACCCCGCTGGAGGTGACCGAGGAGCAGATCGGCGTGGATGGGCAGACGTGGTATCGCGTCCGCAACATGAACACGGACGAGAGCGGCTTCATCGAGGCCTACAAGGTGGAGCTGGTCACGAAGGAGCAGGCCGAGGCGGCTGTGGGTCAGGTGGAGGAGACGCTTCCGCCCGTGCCGACCGACCCGGATACCAACAGACCGGGTCAGGAGAGCGGCGGAGAGGCCGAAACGCCTGAACAGCCCGAAACGCCGGAGCAGCAGCCCGAGCAGCCGGATACCCCGCAGGAGCTGACCGAGGGCAGCATCTACCACTATGGCCGCAACACGGGCCGTCAGGTGGCGCTGCGCAGGGAGCCCAAGGCGAGCGGCAACAACCGCATCTACAACATGGAGCAGGGCACCATCCTCTGGGTCATGACCCGCGAGGGCGAGTGGTGTCATGTGCGCACCGACCGCGACGAAGGCTATGTGAAGGCCGAGTTTGTGGAGCTGATGGGCGTGAACGAGGAGGCGGCCTACCGCGCCTCGATTGACGACCCGGAGATGCCCCCGGAGGAGACGACCGCGCCGGAGACCCCGGAGACGCAGCCGACGGAGAGCGCCGCGCCGGAGCAGGTGGAGCGCTATGCGGTGGTGACGTGGAGCGGCGTGCCGGTGTATGCGACCGCGGACGACAAAGCGCACACGCAGGGTCAGCTCTATCAGAACGACGTGGTCTATGTGACGAACCGCCTGATGAACGATGCGGGTCGGATGTGGATGGCGGTGATCGTTGGGGATCAGCTGGGCTATCTGCCCGCCGAGAGCCTGCGCCTGATGACCGATGAGGAGCAGGAGGATTATCTGGCGCAGCAGACCCCGGCTCCGGAGCAGACCGAGCCGGTGGAGCAGGCTACGCCGAACCCGGAGCAGACTGAGCCGGTAGAGCAGATTACGCCGAACCCGGAGCAGACTGAGCCGGTAGAGCAGACTACGCCGAGTCCGGAGGCGACCGAGCCGGTAGAGCAGACTACGCCGAATCCGGAGCAGACCGAGCCGGTGGAGCAGCCCACGCCGAGTCCCGAGCAAACGGACATGGTGGAGCTGATTACGCCGAACCCGACGGAACAGCCGACCGCAACGCCTGCACCGCAGGCCCATGAGCGCTATGCGTTCATTGCGGTGGGCAATGCACAGATGTATGCCAACGCGAACGCGGGCGCGAATCTGCTGAACGTCCTGAGCCAGAATACCGTGGTCTACGCGCTGCACAGCGAGATGAACGCCGCAGGCGAGATGTGGATGCTGGTGAAGGTGAACGACCAGTGGGGCTATGTATCGGCTGATAGCGTGCAGCTGATGACCGATCAGGAGCAGGCGGACTATCTGGCGCAGCTGGAGGCCAGCAAGCCCACGCCGAAGCCGGAAGCGACCGCGACCCCTGCGCCGCAGCGCATCGAGCGCTATGCGGTCATCCTGAACAACGAGACGCAGATGCACGCCAGCGCGAGCGACAGCGCGTATTTGCAGACGATGCTCAAGCGCGACGAGGTGGTTTACGCGCTGCGCGATGAGATGAACGACCTCGGCCAGATGTGGATGATGGTGCAGGCGCACGATACGTGGGGCTACATCCGCAAGGACAGTGCGCGCCTGATGACCGATGAGGAGCAGAAGGCGTATCTGGCGCAGATTACCGCCACGCCGACCCCGTCGCCGTCGCCCACGCCCACGGCACAGCCGACGACGACCCCCGCGCCGCAGCGCATTGACCGCTACGCGCGCGTCATCAACGACGGCACGCCGCTGCGCGGCAACCCGTCCCCCGAAGCCTACCTGCAGTCCATCCTCAACAAGGAGACGGTCGTGTACCTGTTCCAGACCCAGTATGCCGCGGACGGCATGATGTGGTATCTGGTGCAGTACAACGGCGCGTGGGGCTATGTCCGCGCCGACCTTGTGCGCCCGATGGGCGATCAGGAGACGCAGGACTACCTCGCCCAGCTTCAGGCGCAGATGGCGACCCCGACCCCGATGCCGCAGGCCACGCCGGAACCGGTCAGCCCGGATTCCACCAGCGCGTATGCCAAGCTGATTAAGGATCAGGTGAACCTGCGCCGCACGCCGTCCTCTTCGGGCACGTCCATCGTGCGCGTGCCGGTGAACACGCTGCTGTTGGTGCTGGGCAAGGAGTATGACGGCACCTACACCTGGTATCAGGTGGACTATCTGGGGCGCGAGGGCTATATCCGCAGCGATATGGCGAAGATGCTGACCATCCGCGAGCTGACAGAATACTATCAGCAGCAGATGTCTAAGCCCGGCAAGCCGAACAACTCCGGCAACACCGGCAGTTCCGGCGGCTCTGGCTCGAACGGAAGCTCCGGCAGTTCCGGCAGCAGCCAGAAGTTCCCGGATCTCATTCCGCCGGAGAACGGCTGGGACAACAACATCAGCACGGGTATGCCGGGCCATACGGCGACCGCTTCGCCCGACCCGAACATGACCCCGACCCCCGTGCCGCCGGCCAAGAAGGCGCCGCTCATCCGCTTTGGCGGTGAGATGACGGTGGAGAATGTTCCGGCGCTGACCGAGCGCGGCACCTTCTCCGTCTACGGCAAGACCAAGCCCGGCAGCACCGTCACCGCGACTGTCGAGGTGACCGTGGAGCCGACGGCAACCGCAACCCCTGAGACCGTTGGGCGCAATCTGGTGGCTGCCGCCGTGGCAGAGTCCACGCAGACGGTGAAGCGCACCGTTGGTCAGGCGACGGCAGATGCAAACGGTCGCTTCGAGATGACCGTGTCCCTGCCCAAGCCGGGCGAGTACATCGTGGAGTTTGCCTCTAACGATGGCGCGTCCTTTGCACAGTATGGCGTGACCTATGATACGGGCGCGACTCCTGTGCCTGTGCCGACCACCCAGCCGCTGCCGACCACCCCGCCTGTACAGGAGGAGGACGGCGGCATGGGCTTCCTGCCCTTCGTCATCGGCGGCGTGCTGATCGTCGTGGCTGCTGCGGTATACGGCGTGTACGTCTATCGCCGCAAGAGCGAGGAGGAAGAGGACGAGGAGGACGAAGAGGATGAGGACGATATGCGCGAGGAGCAGCTCAATATGCAGCGCCAGCGCCGTGCCGAAACCTCCGCCCAGCAGCCGTATATGAGGAACGATGCGCAGAAGCCGCCGGTCAGCCCGTATGCAAGGCCGACCGCGCCGACGAGACCGAGTGCGCCGACCGCGCCGACTGCGCCGACTGCGCCGACCGCGCCGACCGCACCGACCGTGCCGACCGCGCCGACGAGACCGACTGCGCCGACCGCGCCGACTGCGCCGACTGCGCCGACTGCGCCGACTGCGCCGACGAGACCGAGTGCGCCGAGTGCGCCGACCGCGCC
>JAXJLD010000108.1:0-30352 GCA_036297385.1 Christensenellales bacterium
CAAACGATCAGGGCTGCGGCTCTGAACCCGAGGGGATGAGCGAGGGGTGAGCGGAACGGCGGAGGGTGCAGGGAGAAGGGGCATGGCATTGGAGGCGCATACTATGCAATTTGAACAGGATCAAATGAATCGGCGCAGGGAGGGACAAACATGATTCGAGTGGAGCTGGATGTGATGCTGGCGCGCCGGAAGATGAGCCTGACGGAGCTTTCTCAGCGCGTGGGCGTGACGATGGCAAACCTGTCCATTCTCAAAAACGGACGGGCGCGTGCCGTGCGGTTTGAAACGCTGGATGCGATTTGCCGTGCGCTTTCCTGCCAGCCGGGCGACCTGCTGGTGTACGAGGAGGATGGCGATGCGTAAGCGGCTTGTTCGGGTGCTGAGGGCGCTCGTGCTGTTGGCAGCGGGTACGCTGTTGGGCATCGCGTGGATGAGCGGAAGCGTGGATGCGTCGGGCAGCCACGCGGCACGAGATGCGCTTCGGGATACGGGGATCGACCTGACGCGGACGGAAAATGTGACTGCGCTGCACTGCTCAACGTACAGCAGGGATGGCGACGAGACGGTGATCCTTCAGCTTCCGGACGATGGAACGCGCGAGGCCGTCTGGCAGGCGGTATGCGCTGCGCCCGATTGGCGGCAGGGGCAGATTTCTGCTGCGGCGTATATGGCGCTGGCGCAGGCGGAGTTCTGGCCGCCCAACGCGGTGGTTGCCCCGGCGGCGGACGTGGTGTTTGACGCATGGCTGTACCGGGATGACTATGCGCTCCGGTACGGCGAGTTTGCGCAGGTGGGCGATTATGCGGATCTGCCGGAGGACTTTGCGCTGAATGGCACGCCGGATACGCTCAATGCTACATTTGCTTTTTATGACAAGGAGACGGGCGCATTTTTTTATCACAGCTATGATATGTAGAGCCGGAGAGCCGGGCGCAGGTATGCGCCCGGCTCTGTGTTGTACAGCTTTAGCGTAAGACAACCACCAGCGGAGCTGGTGAGAGTAAATGGACTTTAGTTTCGGGCATAGAGCGAAGCGAATGACAAACCATTGTGTTAAAACTACTTTTATGATGGCTTACCCGTTAACGGGTGGTAGGGCATTCAATGCGAATGAAGGATAGTTCAGTGCGTCTTGAGACGCGGCAAGTACATTCGCCTTGAAGGCGTAGAGCATACCACCGGCTTAGCCGGTGGTTTTGATTTCTGTTCGGAAAGTTTGGGCAGAGCGAACCGGAGAACGTTAAATTCAGGGGAAGAACGTTTAGAAACGGTAAGCAGAAAGTCAGAAACGGATAATCCGAAGAAATGACGCAATAACAGAGAAAACAGCGGATTTATGCGCGTGCAGGGCGGAAAAAAGGGGCGAAAAATGAACGGATACGAAATTGTACGGAAAAAATACAGCAAAGCGCTTGACAATCGCGGAAAAATGTGTTTTAATCTGCATCGCGTATATAATCTTAAGGTCATGTATTACTAAACTTACGGAGGATTTTTCGTGGATATCAATATTGGGGAGAAGATCCGAAGCCTGCGCCAGAAGAACAACCTGACGCAGAAGGAGCTGGCTGACCGCTGCGAGCTATCCAAGGGATTCATCTCCCAGTTGGAGAGCAACCAGACTTCGCCCTCGCTTTCGACGCTGGAGGATATCCTGACCACGCTGGGCAGCTCGTTCCACGAGTTCTTTTCCGACGAGCAGGGGGATAACCCCGTGTGCCGCAAGGAGGATGTGTTCGTCAAGGAGACCGATGACGGCGTGACCATTCATTGGCTGATTCCCAATGCCCAGAAAAAGGACATGGAGCCGATTCTGGTGACGCTGGAGCCGGGCGCACGGATGGAGACCGATCTGCCGCACATGGGCGAGGAGTTCGGGCACGTGCTCATGGGCGCGGTGACGCTGGTGCTGGGGGAAAAGAGCTACCGCGTGCGCAAGGGGGACAGCTTTTCGTATAAGCCCTCGGAGCAGCACTACCTGATGAACACCGGCAAGACCCCGGCGACGGTGCTGTGGGTGTCCACGCCGCCGAATTTCTGATGAGGAAACCGACTTTTGAGCGGATAGACGAGTGGGAGGAGATTCCTATGGAGAATATCATTCTTTCGATCAAGGACCTGCGCGTGGTCTTTGAGGATGGTTTTGTGGCGCTGGGCGGCGTGAGCATCGACATCGGCCGCAATGAGTTTGTGACGCTGCTGGGGCCGTCGGGCTGCGGCAAGACGACGCTGCTGCGCTGCATTGGCGGCTTTGAAAAGCCGACCAGCGGCGAGATTCTCTATAAAGGCGCGAACATCGTGCCGCTGCCGCCGTACAAGCGCGCCATCAACACGGTGTTTCAGCGCTATGCGCTCTTCCCGCACCTGAACGTGGCGCAGAACGTGGCCTTTGGCCCTGACCTGCGCGGCGAGGACAAGAAAAAGACCGCCGCCGAGGTCAGCCGGATGCTGGAGATGGTGGGTCTGGCGGGGTATGAAAAGCGCAAGATCGCCTCGCTCTCCGGCGGACAGCAGCAGCGCGTGGCCATCGCGCGCGCGCTCATCAATAAGCCGGACGTGCTGCTGCTGGATGAGCCGCTGGCGGCGCTGGATCTCAAGCTGCGCCGTGAGATGCAGCTGGAGCTCAAGCGCATTCAGCGCGAGAGCGGCATCACCTTCATTTTCGTCACGCACGATCAGGAGGAGGCGCTCACCATGAGCGACCGCGTCGCCGTGATGAGCGCGGGGCAGATCTTGCAGCTCGGCACGCCGGAGGATATTTACAATGAACCGCAGTCCGCGTTTGTGGCGGACTTCATCGGGGACAGCAACATTCTGCCCGGCACGATGGTGCGCGACAGGCTGGTGCGCTTCCTCGGCCATGATTTCCCGTGCGTGGACGAGAGCTTTGGCGAGCAGACGGATGTGGATATCGTCGTGCGCCCGGAGGATCTCAAGCTGCGCCCCATGAACGACCCCATCGAGGGCGTGCCGCAGGGCGTGGTGGAATCGCTGCTGTTCAAGGGCGTGCATTACGAGATGAAGGTGCGTGCCGGGGAGAACGTGCTGCTGGTGCATTCCACGCACGCGCGCCCCGTCGGCACGCAGGTCAAGCTCTGCGTTGCACCGGAGGATATTCAGGTGATGCACAAGAGCGACTGCTCGCCGGACGTGCTGCGCAGGCACGCTGAGCGCGCCAAGTAAGGGGGCGGCTGCAATGAAAAACAAGGCGCTGACCGTTCCGTTTGTGCTGTGGGCGGTGATCTTTGTCCTCGTGCCGCTGGCGATGATCGTGTGGTACGGCGTGACGATTGAGGAGCCGATTCCCTATACCGAGATCGCGCTGGAGGATGGAAGCGTGGTCTACGAGCTGGAAGATGGCACGCGCACCGCGGAAAAGCCGTGGCAGAAGCGCGCCGTGTTCTCCCTCTCCAACTTCAAGCGTATGCTGGAGCCGACGTATTTGAAGCTGCTGCTGCGCAGCCTCAAGGTCGCCGTCATCACGACGCTGATCTGCCTGCTGCTGGGCTATCCGGTGGCGCTGATCCTTTCCGGCAAGGATTTCAAGCGGCCCGCACTATGGCTGATGCTGCTGATCCTGCCGATGTGGATGAACTTCCTGCTGCGCACCTATTCGTGGATGAGCATTCTGGAAAACTCCGGCATCCTCAATAGCTGGATTGCCAGCCTGCGCAAAGCGATTCCCGCACTTGACGCATGGCTGGACAGCATGGGCGTGGGCAAGAAGATCATCTTCCTGTACAACGAGAAGGCGGTCATCCTCGGCATGGTCTACAACTACCTGAGTTTCATGATTATGCCCATCTATACCGTGATTGAGAAGATCGACCGCAGTATGCTGGAGGCGGCTGCTGATCTGGGCGCCAGCCCGCGCAAGAGCTTCCTGCGCGTGACGCTGCCCTATTCGCTGCCCGGCGTGCTGGAAGGCGTGACGATGGTGTTTGTTCCGGCGGTGACCACGTTTGTCATCAGCCAGCTCATGGGCGGCGGCAAGGTGCCGCTCATCGGCGACGTGATCCAGAATCAGTTCGGCAAATCGAGCGACTGGCACTTCGGTGCGACGCTCTCGCTGCTGGTGATGGTGGTGGTGCTGGCGTTCATGGGTGCGCTGGGACGCATGGATAAGGAGGACAAGGAGCGGAAGGAGGTGCGCATTCTCTGATGAAAAAGCTCAGAAAGGCGTACATCGCCCTGATTATGGTGTTCCTGTATGCGCCCATCGCGCTGCTGATCCTCTATTCCTTCAACGACAGCAAGTCCCGCGCTCAGTGGGGTGGATTCACCCTGCGCTGGTACCGCGAGCTGTTTACCGATGAGGCGATCATGTCCGCGCTGGGCACCACGCTGAGCATCGGCTTTCTCGCCGCCGCGCTGGCGACGATTCTGGGCACGGTCGGCGCAATTGCGCTGTTCCAGATGAAGCGCCGCCCGCGTCAGATGATGATGTCCATGGTCAACCTGCCGATGCTCAACTCCGAGGTGGTCACCGGCGTATCGCTGATGCTGCTTTACGCGATGGTACACATCCAGCTCGGATACCTGACGCTGCTGCTCTCGCATATTGCGTTCTGCGTGCCGTATGTGGTGCTGAGCGTGCTGCCCAAGCTGCGCCAGCTCGATCCCAATCTGGCGGAGGCGGCGCAGGATCTGGGTGCGACGCCCTTGCGGGGCTTCCTGCGCGTGATCCTGCCGGATATCATGCCCGGCGTGTTCTCCGGCTTTATCATGGCGCTGACGATGTCCATTGATGATTTCGTGGTCAGCTTCTTCACGACCGGCTCGGGCGTGAGCAACCTGTCCATCACCATCTACACCATGGCCAAGCGCGGCATTTCGCCCAAGATCAACGCGCTGTCCACCATCATTTTTGCCTGCGTGTTCGTGCTGCTCATCGGCATCAACTTGCAGGATCTGCGCAAAAATCCGCGCAGCCAGGACAAGGTGGACAAGGTACGCATCCCCTATTAATTCAATGTCTGCCGAAACCGCGGGCAACCCTCCGCGTTTCATCCCACGTTCAGCTTGAAAAGGAGTATGGAGAACATGAAAAAGTGCATTTGGCTGGCGCTGTGCCTCGCGCTGCTGTGCGTTCCGGCGATTGTGACCGCGCAGGAGACCATCAGCGTCTACAACTGGGGCGACTACATCGACATGGACGTGCTCGACCAGTTTGAAGAGGAGACGGGCATCAAGGTCATCTACGAGACGTTTGAAACCAACGAGGATATGTATGCCAAGATCGCCATGGGCGGCTCGAGCTACGATGTGATCTTCCCGAGCGATTACATGATCGAGCGCATGATTCAGGAAAACCTGCTTCAGAAGATCAACTGGGACAACGTGCCCAACGCGGCGAACATCGACCCGCGCTTCATGCATGAGGACTATGACCCGGAGGCGGCGTACTCCATTCCCTATACATGGGGTACGATGGGCATTTTGTACAACAAGGAGATGGTGGAGGAAATCCCCACGAGCTGGGAGACGCTCATGGACGACACCTATGCCATGGATATGCTGATGCTCAATTCCCCGCGCGATACGCTGGCCATTGCGCTGGTGATGTGCGGCCATGATCTCAACTCCACCGATCCGCAGGATCTGGCGGATGCGCGCAGCCTGCTCATTGAGCAGAAGCCGATGGTGCTGGCCTACGTCGTGGACGAGGTGAAGGACAAGATGATCGCCGGTGAAGCCTCTGTGGCGCTGGTGTGGAGCGGCGACGCGACCTTCTGCATGGACGAGAGCGATGAGCTTGACTATGTGGTGCCGAAGGAGGGCAGCAACATCTTCTACGACTCCATGTGCATCCCGGCGAATGCGCGCAACGTCTCCGGCGCGGAGAAGTTCATCGACTTCATGTGCCGCGCGGATATCGCGGCGAAGAACTTCGAGTATGTCGGCTATGCGATTCCCAACACCGCGGCCATCGAGCTGCTGGGCGCGGAGGAATACAACGCCTCGCCGGTGAATAATCCACCGCAGGAGGCGCTGGACAAGTGCAAGGTATTCCGCTATCTGGGCGAGGACACCAAGCTCTATGACCAGATCTGGACGGAGATCATCAGCGAGTTCTGATTGAAACAAAAGGCTGCGGGGCGCGTGGGCGCTCCGCAGCCTTTTTGTGGCTTATGATGGCTCGCGCAGCAGGCGCTCCCAGTTTTCTGGAAAGCCGCACAGTGCAAGATCGGCGTCGGGATAATCCTCCGCGAGCTGGACAAGGCCGCGGATCATGTTGCCGTATACGCGGTGGCCGCCGGCGGCGGCTTTGAGTGCGAGAATGACGGGAAAGACGAATTCGCTGTCGTAGGGCTGATAGCGGGGCGGGAGGATGGGGTGATCCTCGATGCGCTGGTTGTACAGCCGGGCATAGTGTGCGCAGATGTTGCGCACGTCCACCGCCGAGCCGATGAGCGCACTCAGCTCCTCTGGGGAGAGGCTGTATTCGCGGCTGATGGCACGCTGATCCTCCTCGATGAGGATGGAAAAGAGCTGGGCGAGCATCCCGAAGGAAAATAGCTCCACAGCCGCCCAGATGGGGAAGCGACCACCATACTTGGTCTGATGATGGCGGACGAATGCCAGATCATCCTGCCGCTTGACCTCGACCTTGAACTTGTTCATCAGGTTCTTGTGTGCGCCTTGCGAGATTCTGTCCAGCCGGAAGTTGGTGGGGTTGGTGTAGCCGGCGGAGCCGTAGGTCATCGCCAGACGATAGGAGATCTTGGCGCGGAGCTGCACTTCAAAGAACTCCAGCACAGGCAGGAGCTGATGGCGCAGCCCCATGTCAAACTGATATAGGCTGTACAGGTCATCCAGCGATACGCCGTCCACAAAGCGCTCCGGGTTCTCTTGCTGGCGCAGATGCTTGCCGTAGGTGGTCAGGCGGTAATAGTTGACGTTGGAGAGGACGTACCGTGCGCGACCGGGATTGTCGATGCGCAGATTGTGTACATCGAGCAGGCGCTGTGCCTGTTCGTCATAGCTGCGGGCGGGCTTGACGGGTGCATAGAGTTTCTTTTTGCTGGTCATGGCGATCTCCTGCTTCTCCTGTTTTTTCTCTTTCTATGCTTCGCGCAGCGGGATATTCCGAAAAAGCCGCAAAGCAATCCTGCTCTGCGGCTGTATGGCGATAGAGAAAGGTCAGTTCCTGTTGATTTCCAGCACCTTGTCGCGGAGCTGCTTTTCCAGACGGCCCAGCTCGATGGAGGCCTCGGCGCGGCGCTGTGCGCCCTCGCGCTGAATCTTCTGCACCTCGGTGAGGGTGTCGATCAGCGTGGTATTGGCAAGGCGGATGGTCTCCAGATCGACCACGCCGCGCTCGGCTTCCTTCGCCGCCTCGATCGTGCCGACCTTGAGGCGCTCGGCGTTGGAGCGAAGCAGCTCATTGGTCATGTCGGTGACGGCCTTCTGCGCCTTGAGCGCTTCATCGGCGTGCTGCATGCCCATGGAAATGACCATCTGGCTCTTCCAGAGCGGGATGGTGTTGGCGACGGTGGACTGGATGCGCTCGGCCAGCACGTTGTCGTTGGTCTGCATCAGGCGGATCTGCGGGCCCATCTGTACGGAAACCATGCGGGTGAGCTTGAGATCGTGGATGCGCTTGTCAAAGCGCTCGATGAGCTGGGAGAAGTCGTTGGCGGCCTGCGCGTCTGCGGGATCGGCGGTTTCCTGCGCCTTGGCCAGCAGCGGCGGCAGCTCCTGCTCGCGCAGGCGGCGGAGCTTCAGCTCGCCGGCGATGATGTAGAGCGTCAGCTCGTGATAGTACTGCTCGTTCTGGCGATACAGTTCGTCGAGCATGATCGCATCGGAGATGAGCTGCTTCTGGTGTCCCTGAAGCGCGGCGACGATCTCCATCACGTTCTCCTCAACCTTGTCATAACGGGCGCGGAGCTGGGTGATGTTGCTGCCGGCTTTGCGGAACAGGCCGAAGAGACCGCCCTTCTTGCCCTCATCCACGTCAAAGCCCTTGAGCTCCGTGACCAAGTTGGTGAGCATATCGGAAATGGCGCCGGTTTCCTTGGTCTTGACGTCCTCCAGAATCTTGTCGGAGAACTCGGAAATCTTCATCTGCGCCGCGCTGCCGTACTTGAGCACGGTTTCGCTGTTATGGATGTCGATGCGCTCGACAAAGGCGAGCACGGCGGTCTTTTCCTGCTCGGAGAGGTTGTCAAAGTTCAGGGAATCCTCCTCAGCGGAGACGGGCTCCAGCGGCTGTTCCTTTGCCTTGGGTGCGGCCTGTGCGGCAGGAGCAGCCTGCGTGGCAGTGGCAGCCTGCGCGGCAGGTGCGACCTGTGCGGCAGGTGCGACCTGTGCGGCAGGTGCGACCTGTGCGGCAGGTGCGACCTGTGCGGCAGAGGTGTCCTGCGCGGCAGGCGCGGACGCCTTTTCCGGCTCCTCGCCCGGCAGAATCAGGTTGGGAATGGGATTGTCCATGATGATCGCTCCTTTAATCGCAGCCTGCTGCGCCATGCAGGCAGAGGCGTGCGTGTATCGTGCAGATGTTGTTCTTGCTTTTGATGATACACCAATTTGACAGGGGTGTAAAGCTTTTCTTTGTGCGGAAAGTGTGATAAAATGGCTTTTATGCCGTCGGTCAATTCGGCGGAGAGAAGGGGCGGGCTGCCTGTCGGGCCGCTTGAAGCGGATGCACCTGCGTTGGGAAAATGGGGGATTGTGGATGGATGCTGTAATCATCATGTGCTTGGGCGTTCTCGTCGGGCGTTTTTTTGTGCCGATCAGCGTGAAAAAAGGAAATGAATTCCTTTCTCTGACGTGTACGTTTTTGCTGATTTTTTCCATGGGTGTCAAGCTGGGCAGGAACGAGCATTTTTTTGAGGAGCTGACCACGCTGGGGCTGTCGAGCCTGCTGTTTTTTTTCGTGCCGACGCTCTGCTCCATCGTCGTGGTCTACCTGCTGACGCAGAGATTTATGAAGAAAAAGAAGGATGAGAAAGGGGCGGAGAAGTGATGGTCATCGCGATGATTCTGGCGCTGGCCAGCGGCTTGGTGTATGGCGTATATGGCCTGGACTGGCCGCTCCTGCGCATCGTTACCGAAAACACCGATTGGGTGCTGTATCTCCTGATGTTCTCCGTGGGCATCAGCATCGGTATGCAGCGGGGAATCTTCTCCAAGATCAAGGCGTACCACTTCAAAATCTTCATCATCCCCTTGGGCATCGTCGTGGGCTCCGTGCTGGGCGGCGTGATCTGCGCGCTGCTGCTGGATATCCCCATCGGCTATGGCACGGCCATCACCAGCGGCATGGGCTGGTACAGTCTGGCGGGCGTCACCATTGGCAGCATGGCGACGGCGGAGATGGGCAGTATCGCCTTCATGAGCAACCTGATGCGTGAGATGTTCTCCTTTGTGCTGATTCCACTGATCGCCGCGCACCTGAACAAGTACACCTGCATCGCCCCGGCGGGCGCGACGAGCGAGGATACGACGCTGCCGCTGATGCTCAAATACACGGACGAGGAGACCGTGGTGCTTTCCGTGTTCAACGGCGTGATCTGCTCGCTGATGGTGCCGGTGCTGATTTCGACGTGCCTGAGCATGGTGTAATAGGCGCTGTTTCTATTTGGGAATCGTATAAGAAAAGCCCGCAGCCGGTTTGGACTGCGGGCTCTGATTTTACTTTGAATAAAAGAAAAAACCTAGCGAATGCTAGGCTTTTTCTTGGTGCGGTAGATGGGACTTGAACCCATACGTCGTACAACACACGCCCCTCAAACGTGCCTGTCTGCCAATTCCAGCACTACCGCGTGGTGGAAACGGTGTGCATCAGAGATGCAACGGCATTATTATATGCAAAAAAGGGCGGCTTGTCAATACCTAGATGTGAAAAAATTCTTTTTATCCGCAGGAGGAAAGAAAAGTGCGCGTTCATTCGTCTGATTTACGAGAAAGAGCATGGCTGACTCGGCTTTTAGAAGGACAGAAAAGCCTTGCATGACACGAAGAAATGCAGTATGATATGAAGTGATTGATGAATAATCGTTCATAACGATGAAAGCGGGCGAGCGTCCCGCAGGGTGAAAAGGAGGTGGAGGCTGTGCCGGAGAATACCACGCCACATCGGAGGCGGAAACAGGCGGCTTCCCCGATTCAGGAGGAGCAGCCACACCGCATTGTGGCACAAAATGAAGAGACGCCGGAGTGGATGGTCTCCGCCAGCCATGTGTCGGGCGCAGCGGAACGGCGCGGCGCACCGGTCGGCAGAGCCCCGCGTCCACAGGAGCGGGAGGCGGGTCGTGCCGCACAGGATGAGGAGACGAACGCCATCCTGCAAATGAGCAGACGGACGGAATCCCAGCAGGATGCGGCGCAGGATAAGCCGGAAAAACCCCGGACGAGTGTGCGCACGGTCAAGAGTGTTCCCACAGGGGGGAAACCCGTTCGGGCCACGAGCCGAACCGATGGCAGCAAGCCGAAAACGACCAAGCAGGCGCCTGCCAAGCGCAGCGCACCGAAGAAGAAAAAGCCGCGCAAAATGAGCAAGAAGGCGCTGGAGCGCCGCCGCGCCAAGATTCGCAGGATGGCGCTCGCCATCATCGGTGCGGCGCTGCTGACGCTGGTGGTGGTAGTGGGCGCGGTGGGCGGCGCACGCTTGGTGGATATCAAGCAGACGCTGGACCGCGGAAACGGCGTGTTCTATCCCAACATCTTTGTCAACAATATC
This sequence comes from Christensenellales bacterium, assembly GCA_036297385.1. Taxonomy (GTDB): domain Bacteria; phylum Bacillota; class Clostridia; order Christensenellales; family Aristaeellaceae; genus Ventricola. The sequence goes on from JAXJLD010000108.1 coordinate 10,688, forward strand.
CCGCTGGAGGGCAAGACGCTGGATGAGGCGGCGGCTATCGTCAGCCAGCAGGTTAGGGCGCAGATTGCCAATTTCAGCATCGTGCTGCGCACCACGGACGGCAGCGGTCGAACGTGGAACATCACGGGCGAAGATTTGAAGATGAAGTATGACGTGGCGGATCAGCTCGATCAGCTCTGGGCAATAGGGCATACGGGCTCTGCCTCAGCACGCTACGAGCAGGTGAAGGCGCTACAGGAAGAGCCGGTCATGCGCTATACCACGCTGACCTATGACCTTTCCAACGTCAATCAGATTCTCACACAGATCAAGAGTGAGGTGGATCGTGCGCCGGTCAGTGCCACGCGCGTGCCCGATGACACGAAGTGGCCGCCGTTCTCCTATACGGACGAGGCGGCCGGTCAGGAGCTGGACATCACCGGCATGAATGAGCGCATCTGCCTGATGGTGGATCATCTGGAATCCGGTACGGTGGATCTTACCCCCACGCCGGTGCAGGCGCCTGTGACGCGCGCCCAGCTTGAGGGGCAGATTGTGGAGCTGAGCTCGTATGAGACGGCGGTGGGCGCGACGAGCGATCCGGGCCGCTTCATCAATATCGAGGTCAGCACGAAGCGGTTTGACAGGCTCATCATCAAGTCCGGCGAGCAGGTGTCCTTCAACAAGGTCGCCAAACGACGTACCTATGCCAACGGCTATGCCGATGCGCCGGAGCTGGCCTACGGCGATTACCGCACGGGCGTGGGCGGCGGCGTGTGTCAGGTGTCCTCTACGCTGTACAACGCTGTGGTGAACGCGGGGCTGGAGGTCAAGACGCGCTACCAGCACTCGCTGGCTTCCAACTATGTGCCGCTGGGTCTGGATGCGACGGTGCAGGATGACCGACTGGATTTCGTGTTCAAGAATACGACGAATGCGGATATCTACATCTCCACTGAGTATTACAAGAAGAAGGGCTACTGGCATACCAAGTTCACCATTCATGGCCGGCCGGACCCCAACGGCTACACCTACCGTCTGGAATCTCAGGTGGTGGAGGAGCTGCCCGTGCCGGAGCCGACCTATATCCCGGATAACGATGCGCAGTACGTCATCTATGACGATGAGACGAAGCAGACCAGCAACGGCCACAAGGGCTATGTTGTGGATGTGTATCTGGTGACGCTGGACGCGCAGGGGCTTGAAGTGAGCCGGGAGAAGAAGTATACCGATACCTACAAGGCCACCACGCCGAAGGTTTATGTGGGCGTTACACCCAGAGAGACCCCGGTGCCGGAGGGCTACGGCCTGATTGACTGATACGCTGGAGGAAAGGGGCACATGACCGTGAATTGCTGGAACAGAAGAACCCTTGCCGCCGCCGCGCTGATTGCGCTGCTGGCTGCGCAGCCGATGGGCGTGCTCGCCGCAGAGACCGCACCGCTGATGCCGGGTGCAGAGGCTCAGCAGCCCGAAGTGCCTGCGGAGCGTCTGGCACCCTTTGAGGAAGTGAAGCCTTGCCGCGGCGTGATGGTCAACGAAGCTTGGCTGCGTCAGGCGTGCCTGAACGGCCTGTTTATCAACCTGCGCCTGTACACGGCGATGGGCGACGGCGTGACCTTCCGCGAGAAGCTGGAGGTCAACAAGAACGACCGGGACTTCCTGTGCCTGTATTTGCAGGCGTCCGCACGCGACGAGGTGATCGCCATGCAGATTGATCAGCCGGCGATGGACGCGCTCAAGCGGGTGGGCGTATCGGAGATTGTGGTGGCGGACGGTGACCGCTATGTGCGTGCCCACTATCGCGTGGACGAGCTGCAGGCTGTGCGCGATGCGCTGAAGCTGGGCGCGGCGGAGCAGCTGTGTGTCAGCGGCGAGGATGCGCCGGTTACGGTGGTCAGCGAGGATGGCGTGCGCCGTCAGGTGAATTAAGGAAAATGGAGCCAAGGGCGCGGAAGGCGGCGGGATGAATCCTGCCTCCGTCCCCGCCTTTTTTGTATATTCCGATCGGAATATAGGTGTCCTTTGATATAAAATCAGTTTTAGGCGCGGAACAGGGCTGGTGCGTTGAGCGGCTTAAATGGATGATGAAAGCGCCTGCTGCGACATTGTGAGCAGGGTCAACTTGCGGCGGAAATCAAAATATGCTATACTGCCCCCAGAAAACGGACGGGAAGCCGGTTCCGTAACCGATGGCGCACCGCCTGTATATCCGGTGCGACGGGCTGGAAAACGACAACCCAAGGAGCGGAGGAATGACCATGAAAAAATGGCTGGGTATGCTGCTGGCGCTGATGCTGATGCTGGGCGCTGGCGCACTGGCGCAGGATGAGGGCGCGGTTGTGCAGTCCTCGTGCAGCATTGTCGAGGTGGGCGAGTATCATCTGGTATACTGCTTTGCTCAGGTACACAACAATGCCGCGCAGACGATCTGTCTGGACGAGGGCAACCTGCACCTGATGAATGGCGAGGAGACGCTCGCTTCGCAGGAGGTGTCGGGGCTGTGGCCCATGTACATCAAGCCGGGCGAGGACGGCTATCTGTTTGACGTGGTGTATCTGGAGCGCGGCGAGGCAGCGCCGTCCATCACGGGCATCCAGTACGATGTTGGCTACATGACGCTGGAGGCGCCGATGGACGGGCAGAAGCTGGAGGCGCAGGCGTATGTGGAGGTCAGCGACGAGAGCGGCCGGATGTATGTCGTGTGCGAGATTGCCAATCCGACGGCGGAGGATGCGTTTAATCCGACGGTGGGCCTTGGCCTGTATACCGAGGGTGGACAGATGCTGTACGCCGATGGCGTGCGCCTCAAGGATATCGGCATTCCTGCGGGCGGCCGGTTAAAGGTACGCTTTGACGTGGAGACGGAAGTGGCGGAGCAGTGGCGCGGCTACGGTGTGACGCCCGCGGCGGCGGCGGCCAACGCGGTGTTCAGCAACGTGGAGGACTGAGATAGGCCGGCAAGGGTCTTCGGAGGGACTGGGATATGGAGAAAAAGACGATTCGCTCCGGCGCACCGTTTGTGACGGTGGGCGCAGCGGCGCTGCTTTCGGCGCTGGTGCTGGGCATGGGCACGCTGGGCGGTTATGCCGTGGCGGCGGTTGCTGCTGTGCTGGGCTTTTGGGCGGGCAAGCGGCTGTTTCCTGACCGGGTGGTGGAGGTGGAGCGTGCGCCGCAGAGCGGCAGCGCCGAGGCCGACGCGCTGATTGCCGAAGCGCGTGGTCAGCTTGCCGCCATCGCACAGGCGAACGACGCGATTGCCGAGGACATCCTCTCCGCGCAGATTGCGGACATTGAGGCGACCTGCCGCACGATTCTGACGCGGCTGGAGGAGCAGCCGGAGAGGCTTTCTTCGCTGCGCACGTTCCTGCGCTATTATCTCCCGGCGACGCTCAAGCTGCTTCAGGCGCGTGCAAGGCTGGAGGACGAGGTCAACGCGGGCGAGAATGCGCAGATTGCCGGGCGAATTCGCGAGGCGATGGGGCAGGTGCAGACAGCCTTCCACAAGCAGCTTGACGCGCTGAACGAGTACCGCTTCATCAATCTGGAGAGCGAGATGGACGTGCTTTCCGAGATGCTGGCGGGGGATGGGCTGTTGGGCGAAAAGGATGCGCCTAGCGCATCCGGCGGCGCACAAGAGCAGGACGATCCGTTTGCCGGGCTGTTTCGGCAGGAGGAACGGTGATGGGCGAGTTTGAACGGTTTGCCCTCGTGCCGGAGCAGGGGGCCGTGCCGTCGATGGAGCAGCTTGACGCGGGGATGCAGCAGCGCATCCGGCAGATGGCGTCCACGCTCGATCTGCGCAGCAGTGCGCAGGTGGCGGGATTTGGCGCACGGGCGCAGAAGGAGATGGGCGCGTTCTCTGATCTGGCACTATCTCAGATGCTCAGCAAGGACATGAGCAGCCTGACCAGCACCATGCAGACGATGGCGGAGGCGATCAAGGGCTGCTCGTTTGCCGCGGAGGCCAAGGGGCTCTTCAAGCGGATGTTTGGCGTGGCCTCCACGCTGGACGAGGTGCGCACGGCCTATGAAAAGGCGGAGCCCAAGATCAACGCCTGTGCCAACGAGATGACCGACAGGCGCGTGGCGCTGATGCGCGACAGTGCGCTGCTGGACCGCATTTATGAGCGGAATGAAGGGCTGTACCGCGAACTCTGCTCGCTGATTGTGGTGGGCGATGAAGCGGTGCGGCAGGCGAAGGTGCGCGGCGAGGAGGCGGCGCTTGTCGCCCGGATGGAGCGGCGGGTGCAGGATCTGCGTGTGACGCAGATGGCCAGCACGCAGCTTGCGGCGCAGATCCGCATGGTGCAGGCGAGCGACAGCGTGACCTGCGAAAAGCTGCGCACTGCGCTGGAGGTGATGATCCCGCTGTGGAAGAGCCAGATGGCGGCGGCGCTGGGGCTGGCGCGGGCGACGGACAGCCTGACCATGCAGCGCCGTGCCGCGGGCGAAGCGGCGCGGGGCATACGCGGCGGCGCGGCGGAGCTGCGTGCGCAGCGGGATGCCTATGCGCAGGCGGCGGCGCAGAGCGACCGCGAGTGTGCCGAACAGACGGCGGAGGAACTGCTGTCCGAGCTGGAGAGCATCGAGCAGGAGCTGAATAAAAAGACGAGCGTGCAGGCGCGGTGACGGCCTGCGGCGGAAGGAGCGATGCATATGCAGTCTGCGCAGCAGGCTCCGCGCGGGACGCGGGAGAGCAAAACGAACAGGACGAATACGCACAAGGGCGGCCTGCGGGACAGGCTGCACCGTCTGCCGCAGGCGGCCGGCGTGGCGATCATGGCGGTGCTGCTGGCGCTGGCGCTGGTCGTGGGCAATGCGCGTGCGCTGCAAAACGCCACGCCCAAGGCGTTCTGGCGGCAGGGCGATGTGGAGAGCATCGTCGAGGATCGCGTGGGTGAGGCGCGCAATGTGCTGACGGTAGCCAGCCGGGCCGGGCTGGATGCGAACGCCATCCATGAGGTGGAGCTTGCCATCGGCGATATGGAGCAGGCACGCACCGCGCGGGCGATCAGCCGGGCGGATCAGCGCCTGACGGCGGCAGTCAGCGAGCTGACCACGGCGGAGCTGGAGGGCGAGACGGCGAGCAGTATGCTGCGCGCGGCGGACGGCTTTGCCGAGCAGGGCAGTTTCCTGCGGCAGGAGGCGCGTGCCTACAATGAGGAAGCGGAACGGGCGGAAGCGCTGTATGAAAAGCTGCCCCTGAAGTCCCTGCTGCCGGAACCGGACGTGTACGAGGGCATTTGAGGGCGCGATGGAGAAGAGCATTTTTGCCGGACTGACGCCCACCAACCTGCGCATTGCGTTTCAGCAGGCGAAGGAATCGCCGGAGGCGCTGGGCGCGGTGCTGGTGATTGTGGTGGCGGTGATTGCGGCGCTGGCGTTTGCCGGGATGATGACGGCGCATCATCTGGGCGGCTTCACCGCGCGGATTCAAGAGGATGAGGAGCGCATCCGGGAGGAAGAGGAGGCCGAGGAAGCCCAAAAGGCGGCTCAGTCGGCGGAAGAACGAGAAGAAAGGGAAGGGGAAAACGAATGAAGAGGATCGCTTCGCTTTGCCTGATGCTGGTGATGCTGTTTGCGCTGTGCGCAGGCGCACTGGCGGGCGTGCCGGACAGGCCGTCCACATTTGCCTATGCCTATGACTTGGGCGCGGACGTGCTGGATGGGCGCGATATGGACGAGATTGCGCGCTATGGCGAGGCGCTGGAGCGTGCGACGGGCGTGCAGGCCATCGCCGTGGCGGTGGATTTCCTTGACGGGGCAGACCCGGCGGACTATGCGACCGACCTCATCAACACATGGGGCATCGGCAACAAGAACGAGGACAACGGCATTGTGGTGCTGCTGTCCGTCGGTGACCGGAAGATTCAGATTGGCACGGGCCGGGGCGTTGACCGCGTGCTGACGGGGCGCAAGTGCGGCGAGCTGATCGACGACAACATCGACTACTTTGCCGATAACGACTTTGATGATGGCATGGTGGCGCTGTATCAGGACGTGTGCGAGTTCATGGCGAGCGCAAACGGCACGGCGCTGTTTGGCTCTTCTTCGCGCAGCGGCGTGGGCGTGACCGGTTCGGTGTATGTGCAGGATGAACCGGTGCGCAGGCGAAGCAGCTTCAGCCTGTTTGACGTGCTGCTGAACCTGCTGTTCCTCTACATCGTCATCTCCGTGCTGGTTAACGTGTTTGTGCGGGGCGACGGCTGTTTCAAGTGGTTCTTCATGGGCTGGCTGTTCGGCAATCACAATGGGCGGCGCAGACCGCCGCGCCCGCCGATGGGCGGCTTTGGCGGCGGTTCGCGCGGCGGCTTTGGCGGGGGCAGTTCCCGCGGCGGCGGCGGTGGACGCAGCTTCGGCGGCGGCTTTGGCGGGGGCAGCTTCGGCGGCGGCTCCAGCGGCGGCTTTGGCGGCGGCAGCTCGCGCGGCGGCGGCGGCGGACGCAGCTTCTGATGCGGGATAACCGGCATATTCAGGCATGGGCGGGCGCCCGTGCCTTTTTTTGCGCCCAGCGCTGTCAGTTTCTCCCGCGCCTTGCCATGCTGGACAAATTCCGCTATAATGTGTTTGAAAAAAATTGTGTTTTGCGGATGAAATCATATGTTTCATTCGTTTATTATGTTGAAGAGGCAGGGAGTGAAAACATTGGATGAAAGCGTGAGCGCCCAGATGAGCGCCGCACAGTTTGAGACGCTGTATGCGCAGTATGCAGACGACGTGCTGCGCATGGCGTATTTTTATCTGGCAGACCGGCATAAGGCCGAGGATGTCTGTCAGGATGTATTTGTCAAGCTCTACACACATGGAGGCGCCATCGAGCCGGGACGTGAAAAGGCGTGGCTGCTGCGGGTGACCGTCAATAGCTGCCGCGACCTTTGGCGCGGCGCGTGGCTCAAGCGCGTGGTGCTCGGTGCGCCGACGCTGGAGCTCATCCCCTCGCAGGATGAGACCATCGAGCAGAAGGAGGAGAAGGCGGAGCTGATGCGCGCGGTGAACAAGCTGCCTGCGGCGTTCCGTGAAACCGTCCTGCTTCACTACTATCAGGGATTGGGAATTTCTGAAATCGCACAAATGTTGGATCTTCCGGAAGGGACGATCTCAAGCCGCCTTTCGAGGGCAAGGAAGAAACTCAGCGTCCTGCTAAAGGAGGAAGAAAAAGGTGAATGATATGAAATCGCTCGATCAACTGCGGCCCATTGCCGAGGAGATGCTGGGCGGATTGCGGGCGAATGAACATATGCGCCTGGCCATTGTGCGCACCGCACAGGGGCATGGCACGGCGGCTGTGAAAAAGACGACGCATCGGCTTGTACCGGCGGTGTGCTGCGCGGCGCTGGCGCTGGCGTGTGTGGGCGTGACGGCCTCGCATATGGAGCGCAGGAACGCCGTCATGCTCTCAGGCGAGCCGGTCGCGGTGTCCATTGACACCATTGCCGCGGGCGATGAAGCCGAAGCGGCTGCGCCCATGACGCGGATGATGCCGGAACTGGCTGGCGGTGCGTCGGTGATGCCTGCCGGCAGGATGGTGGCGGATCTGGGCGACAACGCCATGGTCAGCCGCGCCATGCCGGGCGGCGAATCGCTCTTCGCCGTTGGGGAGGGCGATGTGCCGCTGGTGACGGTGGACGGCGCGTTTTATCAGATGCTCACGGAGCCTGCGGATGTGGAAAATACGCTGCTGAGCGGGCAGGTGGGCAGCGTGCAGCGCCATGATGAGCAGCCGTCGCTGGCTTCGCCCAGCGAGCTGAGCGAGGGGCTTTCCAATGTGGCGGGCGAGGGCGTAGCCATCTACGCGCTCGCCGGGCTGCCGCAGACGACCGCTGTTGCGGCGGAAGTGGACGGCAGTATGCGCGTGTTCCAGCGCGTGAGCTATGCGGGCAAGGGCCCGGCGGGCAGCAGCTTGGAGGATACCTTCTCTGTGCGCGGCAAGGTGACGGAGTTGGAGCTTTCCGGCGAAGGCACGCTGACGGGCGAGAAGGCGAACGAGGTGATCGCCGTGCTGCTGGATCAGGCGGTGCTCAAGTCTGCGGATGCCTCCACGCAGCGCCAGACGCTGACGGTGACGCTTGAAAACGGGCTGCGCCTGCAGCTCGGCGTATCGGGCGATACGCTGTGTGGCTGCGGCGGCTGGAGCTGCCCGGAGTTTTTTGAGGCGTTTGAGACGGCACGCTCGCTCTAAAACACGTTATGCGTAAAACAAAAAAGGGGTTTGTGGACGAAAGATCCACAAACCCCTTTTGCTTTGCAGGTATAGCTCGTTTGAATCCGATAACAGGGTGAAAATCGTCTGCCCTTACGCCAGCAGGGTCTTGACGTAGGCGATGATCTTCTCATCCTTGGCGTTGGCGAAGAACAGCTCCTGGAACTTCTCGCCCGCCACAGCGCCGCGAACCAGTTCGGGGTCGATGCCCTCCAGGCAGGTGACCAGATCCTTGAGCGTGTGCGCACGCACTGCATCGAGGATCTTCTTGTTGCGCTGCTCCGGCACCACGCGCTCGCGCGGATAGCCCTGACCATGACCAAAGCCGAAGAGCTTTTCAAAGATGTACTGCAGGTTCAGCTCGCCGCCCCAGCCGAAGCCCTTGGCAAACGGCAGGGCAACGGCGTTGCCGTCGTTGACATGGGCAAAGGTGTAAGCATCCACCGGATCCTCGACATGACCACAGATGACGTTCGGGAAGCTGTTCATGGCCAGCATGGCGCCTTCGCCGGTACCACATCCGGTGATGACGTAGTCTGCTGCGCCGGAATTGAGCAGAATGGCGCCAAGAATACCCACCTGCACATAGGTGAGCTGTGCTTCGTCCTGCGCGGTATACATACCGTAGTTGTCCACGGTGTGGCCCATGGGCTCCACGACCTGCTTGAGCGCACCGAGGATCAGCTCGTTCTTGGCTGCCTGACTGTTTTCATTGATGAGCGCGATACGCATAATCATGTCCTCCTTAGCATAAATTGAAAAAAATCTGTATACAACTGTATACAGATTAAGATTAACGTGCTTATGCGCAAATGTCAAGGCTCAATCAGCCTTGGATCAGCCTTTGCGGAATGCGTTCTGCCGCACGCAGCACAATGCGTCCCAGCAGCATACAGGAAACCGCCTCGCCCAGCGCCACAGAGAGCATACACAGCGGCAGCGCGACACCGGGGGCATAGGCAAAATGCACGACCGTGCCGACGATCACGCCGTTGAAGAGCACCGGCATGGAGCTGGCCAGCAGCACATTGCGGCGCAGTGCGCGTGTACACAACGCCGCCAGCAGCGTAGCGAGCGTGCCAAAGACGATGTCAAAAATCGTGCAGCCGCCCAGCACGTTGGCCAGCAGGCAGCCCACAGCCAGCGCAGGCACGGCCTCCGGCAGCAGGATGGGCAGGATGGTCAGCGCCTCGGAGAAGCGGATCTGCACCTCGCCGTAGCTCAGCGGGGCAAACAGCAGCGTCATCGCGGCATAGAGCGCGGCGATGATGGCGGCACGGGTGAGCGTGCCGGTTTTGAGAAGGTTCATGTGTGTTCCTTTCCGGGAAGACGGCGCGGCAATAAAAAAACGGCGCGCGGCCGTCATGAAGAAACGGAAAGATTTCCGCTTCTTCGGCCCATAGTTTTGTTTTAGGACTGGATGGTTGCGAACAGTCCATGCAGTTGTCCGGCGGTTATTATAGCAGAAAGTGGAGCACAATGCAATCATTTTATGGTTGACGAACAGGCGCGGCGGGTGTACTCTAAAGGAAGAGATAAATTCTTTCACTTATTCATATAAAGACGTGAATGAAATTGCAGAAGACTGCTGAAAGGAAGCCGAATACATGACTCTGCTGGAATATCGCATTTTTCATACCGTGATTGAACAGGGCAGCTTTGCCCGCGCGGCGCAGGTGCTGCACCTCACGCCCAGCGCCATCAGCCATGCCGTCAGCTCCATGGAGGAGGCGTGCGGCTTTGCGCTGTTCGTGCGCGGCAAGGGCGGCGTATCGCTCACGCGCAGCGGCGAGGCGCTTTATCCCGTCATCCGTCAGGTGCTCAATGCCGATGAGGCACTCTCCCAGACGGTGGATGAGCTGAAGGGCGTGCAGCGCGGCACGGTGAAGATCGGTGCGTTCAACAGCGTGTGCATGACGTGGCTGCCGCAGATTGTGACGACGTACAAGCGCGAGTATCCGGGGATCGAGATTGAAATCTATCAGGGGACTTACGCCGACGTGACCCATTGGATTCGCACCGGCGTGGTCGATCTGGGCTTCCTGTCCACCAAGTGTACGCGCGAGCTGTGTGTCTGTCCGCTCTACCGCGACCGGATGATGTGCGTGGTGCCCAAAGGACTGCGCACCCAGACCCCCGGCGTGATCACGGTGGAAGAGATGCGCCCGCACACCTTCGTCGTGCAGGACGACTCCACGGACGCGGATATTCAGGCCTTTCTGTCTAAGTATCGCCTGAATGTACGGGCAAGCTGCCGCGTGGTGGATGACCTGTCCACCATCGCCATGGTGGAGAGTGGTTTTGGCATCAGCATCCTGCCCAGCCTGATCCTCACGCGTGCGCACGGCGATGTGGATGTGTGCCGCATCGAACCGATGGAGTACCGTGAGTTTGGCATTGCGGTGCAGAATCCGCAGATGATGGCGCCTGCCGTGCGCCAGATGGCGGCGCATATCGAGCAGTTTGCTGCGGAGAAGCGCGCACAGGATCCGCAGACCAATGCGGACCTTGTTCCGACGCACATCTTCTGGTGAGCGGGAAGCCGCACGTTTGTGAACGAATTGTGACCCGGACTTGAAGGGTACATGGCAATTTTGAGAAAACGTTGCGTTTTTATCGCACGGAAGGTATAATGGGTGTCATCGCTGAAACTGCAAAAATGGAGGGATTACGACCAATGAACATGAACAAGATGACGGCGCTGGCGCTGGCGCTGATGCTCGCCGTGTCGGGCGCGGCCATGGCGGAGGAAAACGCCGAGAAGCCGGCTGACGCGCAGGCGGCTGTGGAAACGACGGCTGTGGAAGAGACGGCCGCAGAGACCGAAGCTGTGGAGACGGTTGCTGAGGATGTCGTGCTGGCAACCGCCTATGACGGCAAGGTGAACGTCATGCTGTCCGAGGTGAAGGCCGAGTTTGATGCCATGCTCCAGTCCTACATCGCCTATTATGCGCAGTACGGCTATGAGATGGACGAGTATGACACCGAGTTCCAGAACTCCGTCGCGCAGGAGACCGTGCAGATGGCGCTGAGCCAGCGCGTGGCCGCCCAGCACGCGGAGCAGACGGGCTACACCCTGACCCCGGAGCTGGATCAGCAGTATAAGGATCAGGCGAACGCCGCGCTGGACGCGATGCGTGCCTATTACACGCAGACCCTGACGGCTTATGGCTTGGCCGAGACGGAGGTGGAGGCCATTGCCGCGGAGGAGCTGGAAGCGGCGGGCTATACCTTTGACGCGCTGTACGAGAGCGCGAAGCTCAAGGGCGTGCTGGATCACCTGTATGCGCTGGGCACCGAGGGCGTGGAAGTGACGGAGGAAGAGGTTCGCCAGGCGTATGACGCCAAGGTGGAGGAGCAGAAGGCCGCGTATGACGCGGATGCGAATGCCTTCATCGGTGCGTATCTCTCCGGCGAGGACATCCTCTATACGCCGGAAAATGTCCGCCTGATGCACTGCATCTTTATCGCCAAGGAGGCGGCTGACGAGGCGACCCCGGCGGAAGCGACTGAGGCGACCGAGGCCGAGGCGGCTGAGCCGGCTGGCTTGGATCGTGCGAACGCCGCGCTGGCGCGGATTGAGGCTGGCGAGGACTTCGGCGCTGTGATGCTGGAATGCAATGAGGATTCCTCTACGCCGGAGCAGATGGAGCTGGGCTATCCGATGGCGGAAAGCACGGAGCTGTACAGTGAGGAATTCAAGAACGCTGCGATGGCGCTTGAAAAGGTTGGCGACGTGAGCGGCGTGGTGGAGGCCGACAACGGCTACTTCATCCTCAAGTATGCGGCGGACATGACGCCGGGCACGGTGGACTATGAGAGCCGCAAGGAAGCCGAGACGCAGGAGACCCTCATCAACAAGCAGAACGATGCGTACACCGCATATGTGGATACCATGCTGGACGATGCGAACATCATCGTCAACGACCTGAGCCCGCTGTTCCACGTCTATGTGTCGGAGTCTGTGGAGGCGACTGTGGCCTATGCGAACGTGGCTGCGGAGACCGACCTGACCGATATGCCTGAGGGCGACGCGGTGGCGAAGCTGGCCGCAGGCGCGACGCTGGACGTGCTGGGCCACATCACCGTAGAGGACACGGAGTATGCGTTTGTTGCGGTGCCGGGCACCACGGTCAAGGGCTATGTGCCGGCGGCTGCGATGACGGAGATGGCGGAGGCCGATGCGCTGGCTGTGAATAACACCGCGCTGATGACCCCGTGCAAGGTGGAGGGCAAGAAGCCGACTTTCACCATCGCCATGAATGACGGTTCCCTCATCTACGGCGAGCTGTATCCCGAGAACACGCCGGAATCCGTGGGCAACTTCATTTCTCTGGCGAACAGCAGCTTCTATGATGGCCTGATCTTCCATCGCGTGATTCCGGGCTTCATGATTCAGGGCGGCGACCCGGACGGCAACGGCACCGGCGGCCCGGGCTATGCCATCAAGGGCGAGTTCAAGAACAATGGCGTGGAGAATCCGCTCAGCCATGTGCGCGGTGTGCTGTCCATGGCGCGCTCCAGTGCGATGGACTCTGCGGGCAGCCAGTTCTTCATCATGCACGCGGACAGCGATTATCTGGACGGCGACTACGCGGCGTTCGGCTTCGTGCTCGGCGGTCTGGAGACGGTCGATCTGATCGCCTCCCAGCCGACCAACAGCAGCGATAAGCCGATGAGCGACCAGACCATGCGCACCGTGTACGTGGAGACCTACGGCCAGAACTACGAGTTCACCAAGCTCGACGACTAAATGAACCGGCACGCTGGCGGAAACGACAGCATGATGTGCAACACCCAGAGCGGCCGAAAGGCCGCTCTTTTTTCCGATATGGCGCATTTTGAATCGAATGAACCCTAAGCACGAGGCAGTCTTTGATTCTGGAAAAGTGCGCGTAATGGCGATGATAGCTCGTTTTAATCAGAATCCGTCAAACAGAACAGGGTGGGACAGAAACCAAAGGGAGGCGGGCATATGAGTGATCTGGCGCTGTATCTGGGCGCAGGTGCGCTGTTGTGTGCGGTGTATTCGCTGCTGAGCGGCGGTTTGGCGCACCGATGGGGCGTGGATGTTTCGCGCGATGCGCCGGGCACGCTCAAGCGCGGCGTAGAGCGGCGGCTGATTGTGCGGCAGACGCTGGGGCTGGCGGCGGCGCTTCCGCCGGCACTCTGGATGAGCGCGGCAGTTGGTCAGGTGATGGGCTGGAAGGCGGGCATGGCGGTGTGCGCAGCAGGGGCGCTGCTGTGCGCCATGCTGGGCTTTGCGGCGCTGTTTGCCTCCGTGCGCCACGAGGGCGAGGGTGCGGCGCGGGTGTGTGCCGAGGGGCTTTTTCCTGCGGCGGGGCGCATCCGGCAGGCGCTGGGCGCAATTTCTGCGACGATGGCGGCGGGCGCCATGCTCATGTCGCTCTTGCAGGATGGGCGTGCGGATGTGACCAACGGGATGCTGTATGCGTTTTCCTGTGCGCTGTGGCCGATGCTGAGCATGAGCGCGGCTTCGGAGCGCCTTGCGTCCGTTATCCGCAGCGAACGGCAGATGACAGGCGCGGCGGCGGTGAGTGCTGTGGGTGCGGGGCTGCTGGCTATGCTGGCGCTCACACCCAGCGCGGCTGTGCTGACTGGCGGGATGACGGTGCTGCTTGTTCGGCTGCTGTGGCTTGTATCGTGGGCGGTACTGCTGGGGCAGGGCGGTCGGGCGCTGCGTGCGCTCCTCGAACGGCCTATGATGCAAAAGCCGCGCCGCCTTTGGCCCTGCACGCTGCTGTGCGCGGCGGTCAGCGTGCTGCTGGCGGCGCTGGGTGGAGCATGGGTGTTTACGCTGGGTACGGTGCTGTGTGCGCTGACAGTGGCGCTGGATGCGGCGGGCTGTATGGGCTGGCTGGAGCGCATCGGGCGCGGACTGTTTCATTGACAGGCGGCACGCAATTTTGGCATGACTGTGAAAGGGTTTCGACAACATCGGCATATGAATTGACAAGCGGCGGCGATTTGTCCTATCCTACCGGAATGGATGATCGGATGCTGTTCTCATTCCCAAATGCCTTATCCGGCACGAAGCGAAGAGGCGGTCTATGCTTGAAATGGATGGGCTTTGCCAGAAGGGCAGGTGGGTATTGAATGGTCTGAGCATCTTTGAGAATATGAATGAAACAAGCCGAAACCGCTGCGGACGAAATGCCCGTGCATCCGGCAGAGGGCTTTTTCGGGCTGGATATCCGGCTTATTGTGCTGCTGTTTCTTTCGGCGCTGTGCCTCTATATGCTGGTGTATGTCAATATGCCAAGCGCAGAGAAAAAGACGCGCAGGCTGTTCAACCTGTGCGGAATCATTTTCAGCTTTCTGCCCAGCGTGATTGCCTGCCTGCTCCTGTTTGACGCGGTGCAGGTGGTTTTCGGTTTGCAGGATACGAGGCTGTACCTGATTCCGCTGGCGCTGGGCATTGCCGTGTCGGGATATGGCTTTGCATACGCCAAAAAGGTGTATACGAAGGCGTATACCCTGGCGGTGCAGGGCGGCAAAAGGGAGCTGACGGCGGCGCTGATCGTCTGCGGTCACACGCACAAGGGTCAGTTTTTCCCCGCCACATATTTCACCCGCTGGGCGTATGGCGACAGGGGATTTTATGGTCACACGCAGACCGGAAGCACCCACAGCGTCGTCTCCGCCGGTGCGGGGTATTTCCAACTCCCGGTTCGCATTGGTACCAACAGCGAGGTGGTGGCGCTGCATATCCGGCGCAGTTGATATCGGCCTTGTTCGTCAATGCTTCATACCGCGCGAAGCGGAGAAGGCTTTGCGGCAGGGCATACGGCTGGCCGACAAACAAAAACGCGGCATGGCTTACGCCATGCCGCGTTTATTTAAATGGATACGATGGAAGCCTTACACGCCGAACTTGGCGTTGAGCACCTCGGCGGTCTTGCGCGCGACGTCCGCCGTCAGGCAGGCGCAGCGGTTGATGCGATCCGGATGCTTCATGTCATAGTTGATCTGCGGAGCGGCCTCGAAGAACTTGGACAGGGAGTCCATGCAGTTCGGGGAGCCCGGCACAACCTGCGCAACCGCCGGCGCACTGCCGCGGTCATAGGTCGGCAGGGTGCTGGTCTTGTACCAGTCCACAACTTCCTTCAGGCAGGCCTTGGAATCGGCAGATTCGCAGACCAGACCGATCACCGCAGCGGCGCCGCCCAGACAGCCGCACAGGGAGTTCTGGCCGTAGCCGGCCGCACCGTTCTGGAACATCTTGACCGGGAAGGTGGTGTACGGCGCACCGACTTCCTCCGCGAGGCAATCGACAACGCCCGCGACGACACCGACGGCGCAGCCGCCCAGCTCGCTGAAGCGGGCATAGGCGCGGTCAGCAACCTTCTCGGGATCGAGCTTGGCGTAGGTGTAGGGATGCACAGCGGCGGTTTCTTCAGCCATGGCGCTCAGCGGGAGCGCGGTGGCAACAGAGGCAGCGACGGCAACCTTGCCGACATTTTTCAGAAAATCACGAAGGGACTGCATCATAGCAATAAACCCTCCTTGTTTTTTTCGTGTACATGACATTATACAACTTTGTGAAGCGAATGTCAATCAGAATTGCGAAGGTTTTTCTATCGGATTTTGCAGCGCACTGCGGCGTATGGTATAATGAACACAATCATACACAGGAGGGACAGCAGACCATGCCAAACTGGACGCAGCAGCAAAGGGACGCCATCACGGACAGGGGACACAGCCTTATTGTCTGTGCAGCAGCGGGATCGGGCAAGACCGCCGTGCTGGTGGAGCGCATTGCGCAGCTTGTGAAGGAGGGATGCCCGATTGAGCAGATGCTTATCGTCACCTTCACCAATGCGGCGGCGGGCGAGATGCGCCAGCGAATCGGCAGTGCGCTGGAGCAGGCGGCTGCCGAGCGACCGGAACTGAGCGAGCAGGTGCTGGCGCTCTCCCGCGCGAGCATTTCCACGCTGCACCGCTTCTGCGGCAATCTGCTTCGGGAGCATTTTCAGGCGCTGGGCGTGGACCCGGCGTTCCGCATTGGCGATGAGCAGGAGTGCGGCGTGCTGGCACAGCAGGCGATGGAGGACGCGCTCTACGCTTGCTATGAGGTGGGCAGCGAGGACTTTCTGGCGGCAGATCGCTGCTTTACGCAGGAGGAGCTGTCGGAGCTGGCGCTCAGCCTGTATCGCTTTGTGATGACGCGCCCTGATCCGTGGGCATGGCTGGAGGAGGCGATAGCGGGCTGCGGCTGCGGCGCGGAGGCGCTGGCAGATAGCCCCGCTGTGCGCCTGCTGACGCAGGATGCGGCGGAGCAGCTTGCGCAGCTTGCCGAGGATGCACGCGGTACGCTGGCGCTCTGTCAGGGCGAGCAGGGACCTGAACACTATGCGGATGCCTGCGCACAGGATGTGGTGATGCTGGCGGATCTGGGCGTGGCTGCGGCACGGGGCTACGAAGCGCTGCGCGGTGCGCTGGATGCGGCGCGTCCGGCGACGCTGGGCAGAAAAAAGAAGGGCGACCTCTTTGATGAGGAGATTGCCGAACGGGTGAAGCAGCGCAGGGAGGGCATGAAGAAAGCGCTGACGGCGCTCAGGGAGCTGTTGGCGGTCAGCATGGAGGATGCGGCGGACGATTTGGCGATGACGCAGGCGCCGCTGCGCGGCTTGGCAGAGCTGGTACGCACCTATGAAGCGCTGTATACGGCGGCCAAGCGCCAGCGCGGGCTGATGGATTTTGACGATCTGGAGCACGGTGCGCTGCGGGCGCTGGCGCATGAGGATGTGCGTGTGGCGCTGCGGGCGCAGTACCGCTATGTGTTCATCGACGAATATCAGGATTCCAGCGCCATTCAGGAGGCGATTGTGGGCAGCTTTGCCCGTGAGGACGGGCTGTTTCTGGTGGGCGATGTGAAGCAGAGCATTTATCGCTTTCGGCAGGCGGAGCCCTCGCTGTTCCTTGCGCGTGCCGAGCGATATGACCGCGAGGAGGAAACGCTGGCGCGGCGGATTGACTTGCAGCGCAACTTCCGCTCGCGTGCCAATGTGCTGCACGGCGTCAACGCGGTGTTTGCACGCATCATGCGCGGAAATGTGACGGAGATCGAATACGACGAGCGGGAGGCGCTCATCCCCGGCCTCGATGCGCGGGCGGATGATCCGCCGCTTGAGCTGCACCTGATCTGGCGCGGCGAGGAGGAGCCGGAGGCACAGGAGGAGAGCGAGGATGCCGACGGCGAACGAGAGCTGGCAGGCGTGGAACGGGAGGCGCTGATTGCGGCGCAGCGCATCAAGGCGCTGGTCGGCACGCCGTTTTACGATGCGAAGGCAGGCGGCGAGCGCCCGCTGCGCTATCGGGATATGGCGGTGCTGCTGCGCGTGGCGCGTGGCATGGCGACGCTGGCGGCGGATGTTTTGCAGGCGGAGGGGATTCCGGTATTTTGCGACGCGGGCGAGGGGTATTTTGATATCCCGGAGATCCGCGCCATGCTGGCGCTGCTGACGACGGTTTCCAGCGGTGCACAGGATGAAGCGCTGCTCGCCAGCCTGCGCGGGCCTGCGCTGGGGCTGGACGAGAGCGAGCTGGCGGCCATCCGCATGGCTGTGCCGGATACGCGCGTGCCCTATCACGAGGCTGTGCGCCGCTACCGCGAGGAGCAGGACGATGCGCTGAGCGAAAAACTGCGCGGCTTTGAGGCGCGGCTGAACCGCTGGCGGCTGTGCGCACGCCATCAGGGTGTGGACAGGCTGATCGAGCGCATCTATGCGGAGACGGGCTTTTTGGCCAAGGCAGGTGCGCTGCCGGGCGGCGCGGCACGGCAGGCGAACCTGCACCTGCTGGTATCGCGTGCGCGGGCGTTCATGCAGGCACAGGGCGGCTCGCTTCATGCGTTTCTGCGCTATGCGGCGCGGCTGCGTGCGGGCGGGGACAGCATGAGCGCCAGCGCCATTGGAGAGAGCGAGGACGTGGTGCGCATCATGACTACGCACAAGAGCAAGGGACTGGAGTTCCCGGTGGTCTTTGTGCTGGGCATGGGCAGGAAGATGAACGTGCGCAGTCAGAATGCGCCGCTGCTGCTGCACAGCGCATTGGGCGCGGGACTGACGTGCATCGACACACAGCTGCAAAGCGAACGGGATACGCTGCTGCGGCGTGCAATCCGCGTGTGCATGACGCGCGAACAACTCGCTGAGGAGATCCGTATTCTGTATGTCGCCATGACGCGTGCGCGGGATCGGCTGATTCTCATTGGCGATACGGGCTGCAAGGCGGTGCCGGCGCTCTGGCGGCGCGGTGACGGAGCGGGCAGCCTTCGGGCGATGCGCACGGGGCTGGACATGGTTTGCCCCATGCTGCTGGCGGCGGGTGCGGCGCTCAGCATCCCGGAGGAGGCTGTAACGGCCGGAGAGAGCCGCTGGCGGGTGTTTGCACATGAGGGCGGCAGGACGGCGGAAAAGGCGCTGCGCTCGGATGAGGCGGTGATGCGCCTGCTGGCACAGTTGGAGGCTGCGCCGCTGGAGGACAGCGAGATGGCGCGTCTGATGAATTTTACGGCGCAGGATGCGCACACTGCGGTGCGCAAAACGAGCGTCAGCGCGGTGATCCGGGATGAAAAGCACGACGGTGCAGCGGACGCGCCGCAGGCGCGGGAGACCGAGCTGATGCGCCTGCCCCGCTTCATGCAAGAAAGGACGATGAGCGGCGCACAGATTGGCACAGCGTTCCACAGAATGATGCGCATGGTCGATCTGGATGCGCTGCGGCAAACCTGCGATGTGGCAGGCGAGCTGGACGCACAGCGCACGCAGATGATAGCAGACGGTGTGGTGACGGCTGCCGAGGCGGGCGCGGTGCCCGTGCGGATGCTGATCGACTTCTTTGCCTCGCCGCTGGGCGTGCGGATGCTGCGCAGCGCACGCGTAGAGCGCGAATGGGCCTTTACATTCCGCCGCACGGCGCCGGACGGGACGATGCAGCTTGTGCAGGGCGTGATCGACTGCTGCTTTGAGGAGGACGGCGGCTGGGTGCTGGTGGATTATAAGACGGATTCGCCGCGCGATGTGCAGGCCGCGCTGGAGCGGCATAGGCCGCAGGTTGCGCTGTATGCTCAGGCGCTGGAAACCATCACGCATAGGCCGGTTGTGCAGCGCGTGCTGTATCTGGTGCGTGCGGGTGTGGGTTATCCTGTCTAATCCAATTTACATTCTAAAAAACTTGATTCAGCGCGAAGCGAAGAAGGGGTTTGGGGATGAAATCCCCAAGCAGGGCTTGGGACGGCAGTCCCAACGTATCCCCATATGGCGAAGCCGTTCAGGCAAAGCCGTCAGGGAGCGAAGCGTTACCTGACGGGGCTTTGTATATGGCTGCTTCTCTCAAGAAACCGTGTGAACTGCTCAACCTATTTATTCAAATGGAACCCGTTTCAGGCGCACATTAGGGCTGCGATTCCGGGAAACTCGCATAGTCGCGCTTTGCGCTCCTTGCGATTTCCGACGTTC
>JAXJLD010000109.1:0-20553 GCA_036297385.1 Christensenellales bacterium
GGCGCGGCAGGCTCCAGTCCCAAAACCCGCTTGGGGATTTCATCCCCAACCCCCTTCTTTGCTTCGCACCTATGGATCGTTTCTATCAGAAAACAGTGTAAGTACCACATATAAAGAGAACCGCAGGGCTCCCATACCCTGCGGTTCTCGCTTTTTTGTTGAAGAGAATTCAGTTGTTTGCGGCGTGCCGCGCTGTGTGCGGTCTGCCGCAGCACTTACGCCTTGTCGCTCGCGTGATGGCGCTTTTTCTTGGGCGCCACGCTGCTCCATGCGTGCATCACCAGCGCCAGCGCGATAACGCCGTAGCACATGAACACGCGGAAGTATTCACCGATCGCCGCATCGCCGAACAGGTTCTTGCCCGCCGCCGGCGCAAGGATGAACATCAGGTGGAAGAGTACCGTGCCCAGCAGCGCCTGCATATTCGTCGCGCGGGCAACCGATGCGCCGCCGACCAGAATCGCCGCGCCGGCATACAGGCCAACCTGATCCGCCGCGCCGTAGGTCTGGAATGCGCCGAGGTTCTGCACGAAGATGAGCTGTCCCCAGCCCGCCAGCACCGTAGAGATCACAATGGCGATGATGCGCACCTTATCCACGTTGATGCCCGCCGCATTGGCGACGGTGCGGTTCTGTCCGACGGCGCGGAACTGCTGGCCCAGCCGCGTGCGCATCAGCAGCACGTTGAACAGGCACAGGAGCGCCACGATGCCAAAGGTCGCCATCGGCACCTTGACCATCGAGAACAGATCCTTCATCACCGGAAGCTGCATCAGCAGGCAGACAGCCGCGAGGCCGCCGAGCTGCAGCGCCAGCTTGCGGTTATCCTTGCGGTGGCTGCGCACATGACCGATCAGCAGGCACACCGCAATCACCAGCGCAAAGACCAGCGCCGCCTGATACACCGGAAGCTGCCAGAGCTGCTCCAGCGTGCCGCCCATGCCGCCCTTCTTGGACAGGTCGATGGTGTTGGCAATACCGGAAGAACCCTTGATCGTCAGGTTCGGGTTGTTGATCGGAATGATGTTGTCAAAGATGAACAGGCAGAGGAGCTGATACAGACCGTTGGCAAAGTAGCCCAGAATCAGGCCGCCAATCATCTCCTGTCCCTTCATCTTGTTGAGCACCTTGCCCACGCCAAAGCCGAACACCGCCGCCATCGGGACGGTGAGCGCCGCAGCAGCCACAAAGCTCGGGAAGCCCTGAAGCCCCCACTCCAGCACCAGAATACAGGCGATCTGTGCCGCCATTGCACCGATGGTGATGGCAAAGTTGATGCCCATGCCCGCAACGATGGGGATAATCAGCGCCAGAACGATGAACGCATTGCGGGAGAGACGCCCGAACAGCTCATACATGACGTAGCTGGGCTTGTAGCCGGAGAACATCATGCACACCGCACAGACGAGGATGAACATGATCGTCACGACGTTGTTGCGCGCAAACTCACGCCAATTCTTTTTAACCACGAGTGTCACCTCCCGACTTGGTGAGCGCATAGATGATAATGCCGTTGGAAATCAGGATTCGCAGCGTCTCGGAGATCGTGGAACCCGGAATCAGCGCGTTGGCCACCGGCATACCCAGCGTCAGCACGCCTTGGAACAGGAACGTGCCGATGATGACGTTGCTGATCTTCGCGCGGGACGTGCTTGCGCCGCCCAGCAGGATGGCCGAGGCCGCCACAAAGCCCATCTGGCGCGGCGCCTGATAGAGCTGCATGAAGCCGTAGCTCTGACCATAGACGATGATGCCCACCGCCGCCAGCACCGTGGAAAGCACGGTACCGACAATGCGCATACGGTCCACGTCAATACCCGTCGCCGCCGCAAAGCGCGGATTCGCGCCCGCCGCCGACATGGCAATGCCCGTCTTGCTGCGCATAAACAGCCACACGAGGAAGCAGCACAGCGCAAAGAACAGCAGCAGGCCCGTGGGGATGGTCACGCCGAACACCTCAAAGGAGAGGAAGTTGTTGAGCACGTGCTTGTATGCACCCTGCAAGCCGATCGTGGTGCGCAGGCCATTGCCCAGCGGCCACTTCATGATCGGGCTCTTAAACGGCAGCACCAGCCAGCCGATGCACATCAGCGAAACGATGGAGAAGCCGACATAGGTGGTCACGCTCATCTCATCGCCCTTGAGGCGGTTGAGCAGCAGGCCGTAGAAATAGCCCGTGACCATCGAGATCAGAATACCCACCGCGCAGGCAAACAGGAAGCCGCTCAGGCCGCCCATGCCCAGCTCGATGCACAGCAGGCCGCCAATCAGGCCGCCGATGATGCCGATGGGCATACCCAGGTTCAGGCTGATGCCGCACTGAATGCCCGGCAGCATGGACAGCACCAGCACGCCGTTCATGCCCAGACGCACCAGCGTGTTGCCGAGCTGGCTGGTCAGGGACAGATTCAGGATCAGCGCCATCAGGCACAGCAGCAGGAAGAACATACCGATAATCAGGCGCGGCACGCCCATCTTCTTGACCAGCGGCGCATAGAAGAATACCACCAGCGCCAGCACCACCAGGCCCACAGCCGACAGCGCGAACGTGCGGGACTGGCGCAGGATCACGCCAAACGCGCCCGGATTCATGCCGCTGGCCTCAAGCACGCGGTCATACCGGCTCTCAAAGGTATCGCCCGCGGCGGACATCACGCTGGTGATGGTTGCCTTCAGGCTCTGGAGAATATCGTCCGTCAGCGCCGGGAAGATCACCTTGATCTCCTCGCACAGCGCCAGATATGCGCTGTCCACCTCGCCGGACAGGCGGTTCATCTCTTCGGAAGCCACAAAGCCGGACATATCGATGGTCTCCTCCACCTCAGCCTCGGCCTCCATGGCCGCGCCCTCCTCCGCCGCAGCTTCGGGGGCCGCTTCCGCCGCCTCTTCCTGCACGGTGATGGTGTCGCGGTTCTGCTTCACATACTCTGCCTGAGCGCGGGCTTCTTCCGCATAATAGGCGTCCTGCACCGCCACCATCGCGTTGAGCGCCTCGCCCAGCGCCGCTGTATCCACAGCGCTGAGGTCGACCGCGCCGATGCCCAGTTCCTCCGCCTTGGCGCGCGCCTCTTCCTCCGCCTTCGCGGTGGCTGCGCGCACTTCCTTCATGCCGCCGCCCGCCGCGCGCACGGCCTTCGTCGCGGCCTGCTTTTCGGCAGCCACATAGGCATCCACAGCGCCGGTGCCCGCCGTGTTCAGCACGGCTTGCAGGCGCATATCCTGAAGCAGCTTTGTGCCGGATTCAGCGTTGCGGCTGCTCAGGCCATACACGCCCAGCACGCCCAGCACCAGCGCAAGCACAAGGATCACCACGCAGGCAATGACCTGCTTTTTGCTCACATTGACCTTCGGCATCCCCTTACGCCTCCTTTCCAGCATCCGGCTTAATGCCCGACATCGCCAGACCGAAGTCCGCGTCGGAGCTGTTCACCGGCAGAATATCGACGACCTCGCCCTCGGCAACGATGGCGATGCGGTCGCAGATGGAGCGCAGCTCCATCAGTTCCGAGGAGACCATGACGACCGTCATGCCCTTCTCGCGGTTGAGCTTCACCAGCGTCTCCAGCACCAGCTTCTTCGCGCCGATGTCGATGCCGCGCGTCGGCTCGGAGACAAAGATCAGCTTCGGGTTCATCGTCAGCGCACGCGCAATGCAGACCTTCTGCTGGTTGCCGCCCGACAGCGTGCCCGTATGCTGCACCGCGCCGAAGCAGCGGATATCCAGCTCCTTAATCATCTCGTTGGCATGACGGCGGATCTGCTTGCTGTCCTTGAGCTTTGCGCCAAGAATGTTCTTGGTGAATTCCCCGTTGATCTGCATCGCATTGAACACGATGTTGTCCTCGATGCTCTCGTCCAGCAGCAGGCCCACGCCGCGGCGGTCCTCGGAAACCATTGCCATGCCGCTCTTGAGTGCGCCATGCGCGTCGTTGAGCTTCACCGGCTGGCCGAAGAACTCCACTTCGCCTTCCGCATCGTAGACGCCCATGATGCCGTTGGGAATGCCCACCTTGCCCTGACCAGCCAGACCGCCGATGCCGAAAATCTCGCCCTCGCGGATGTCCAGCGAAACATCCTTGACCTGCTCACCCGGCATATCCACAGCCAGGTGGCGCACCTTGAGCGCCACGGGCGTGTTTTCCGGAAGCTCCCGCGGCTCGGCGGTGACAAAGGCCGCCTCGCCCTTGCGGCCGATCATCAGCTCCGCCAGCTTGGTTACGTTCGTGTCCGCCGTGCGCGTCTCGCATACAAACTTGCCGTCGCGCAGGATGGTCACGCCGTCCGCGGCCTCGATCACCTCATCCAGACGGTGCGTGATGAAGATGATGGCAATGCCCTTCGCCGCGATGCTCTTCATCACGGTCAGGAGCTGCGCCGCCTCGGACTCGGTCAGCACCGCCGTCGGCTCGTCAAACACCAGCAGCTTCACGCCCGTCTTGTCAATCTCGCGGGCGATCTCAACAAACTGCATATAGCCCACCGGCAGACCGTTGACCAGCGTGTATTCGTCGATGGACATACCCACGCTGTCCAGCGCCTTGCGCGCATCCTTGGACATCGCCGCCATATCCAGCGTTTCCATATTCTTGCCCAGCACGCGGGAGAGCAGGCTCGGATGCGTGATTTCGCGGTTGAGCTTGATGTTCTCTGCGATGGTAAAGCCCGGCAGCAGCATGAACTCCTGATGCACCATGCCGATGCCCTTGAGCATCGCATCGTGCGGCGAAGCGATGGTCGTCGGCTGGCCGTCAATCAGCACCTCGCCGCCGAAGCCACCGGTTGCATGAATGACGGGCATACCAAAGAGCACGTTCATCAGCGTGCTCTTTCCTGCGCCGTTTTCGCCCAGCAGCGCGTGGATCTCGCCGGGGCGGATTTTTAGGGAGACGTCTGTCAACACCTGGTTTTCGCCGTAGCGCTTGGTGATGTTTTTCATCTCCAAAATGTACTCTGCGGCCAAATGTATTCCTCCTTGATCAAATCGAAAAGCGACCCGCCTCACCAGTCGAGGCGGGTCAGCCTGATTTTTACGCCCTGTAAGGCGTCGAACGCTTACTCAAGATAGTCGTTGAAATCGACATTGCCCAGCAGGATGGTGTAGTAGTTGTCGTAGGTGGTGCCGTTCGCGTCGGTGTAGTTCTTCAGCACAGCACCCGGGGCAGCCGCCTCAAACAGCGCCGCAATCTTGGCGTTGTCGTTGTTGGACACTTCGCCGTCGATGTACGCCTTGGCATACTCGGTCGCCACACCAATGATGGCCATGTTGACCGGGGTCGGCCAGGTGGAGAAGCGGCCCACCGCGTCATGCTCCTTCAGCTTCGCCGCAATCTGCTTGAGCGCGTCGGTGTCATCGCCGCCGATCTGCAGGGACTCGAGGCCCAGCGCAGCCGGGAAGGCGTGATACGGGGACGGGCAGCACGGCTGCGGATAGTACGCATTCGGCTGGGTCAGGATCGCGGTCTGCAGGGACTCCTGCATGGAGCAGTTGGTGGAGAAGAACGCAACCTTCTTGCCCGCAAACTCTTCCATCTTCAGCGGCACATCCTCCAGGATGAACTGCTGCGCGCCGGAAACGCCTGCGTCGCCGGTCGGGTCGGGCGCGGTGGCTTCGACGTACTGGATGCCCAGCGCCTCGCAGTTGGCCTCAAGCGCGGCCTTGCGGGCAGCGATGGTCTCCATCGCGAGGTGACGCGGGAAGGAGTAATGCACGAACACGTCCACGCCCCAGTCGGCGCAGGTCTCGATGATGGTGTCGCCCTGGCCCGGCTCGTCAGAGTAGAGCACGATGTCCGCGGCGGCGGTGATGACGTCCGGATCCTCCTGCGGCACGCCCGCGATCAGCAGGATGTCGTCGCGCATGGCGCGGATCTTGTCAAAGCCGGCCTTGGTGCCCGGAACGGCCTGGCACACGATGATGGCCTTCACGTCGGGATCGGAGGCAAAGGACACCATCTTGGAAATGGTGGTCTCGGTCTCGGCGGCAAAGTTATCCGGATAGGTGTCATGGATCACGTGGTCAGCGCCATAGGTGGCGATGGCACGCTCGGCAGCACGGACTTCTTCCTCGCCCTGGGAGGTGGTGCCGGTCAGGATGGCGATCTTCCAGTTCTCTTCTGCGACAGCACCGCAGGCGAGAGCCAGACACAGCACAAGAGCCATAGCCAGACAAAGCAGCTTTTTCATGGGATTCCCTCCAACAAATAGAATATTCCTTGAGCATTCCGCGGGATGTGGAATGCGAAAAGGCACTTCCTTCATCCCCTCTTCTTGTGGAGCGGGGTTTGAATGCAAGAGCAATTATAGCATTTAACGCTTTAGCGTGCAAGTGGAAAATTGCAATTTGTCACATTTTGCTGTGCATTTTTTGCGATGCCGGTGAATTTCTTTCACGCATAAATCGTGAAAATGCAATATAGCTGAACTTTACTTTTATTCCTTGCTTTTCTTGTGTTCAGGCATTCCTTTTCCCCCTCGATTTCGCATCAAAAAAACCGGCCCTTTCCCGAAACGGGAAGGGGCCGGGTGAAATCCATAGGACAGTTTTGCCCGGTTTATACCAGATGGCACGCCACAAAATGTCCAGCTTCCACCTCGCGAAGCGGCGGCACGGACTCGCGGCACTTGTCGCAGGCCATCGGGCAGCGGCTGGAGAACGCACAGCCCTTCGGCTTGTTGATCGGGCTGGGCACATCGCCGTCGATGATCTGGCGGTGCTTCTGCGCCTCCTTGTGCGGATCAGGGATCGGCACAGCGGAGAGCAGCGCACGGGAGTACGGATGAAGCGTGTTGGCATACAGCTCATCGCTCGTCGCCAGCTCCACCACGCTGCCCAAGTACATGACCGCAATGCGGTCGGAGATGTACTTGACGATGTTCAGGTCATGCGCGATGAACAGATAGGTCAGGCCCATCTTGGTCTGCAATTCATGCAGCAGGTTCATTACCTGCGCCTGAATGGACACGTCCAGCGCGGAGATCGGCTCGTCACAGACGATGAACTCCGGTTCAATCGCCAGCGCACGGGCAATGCCAATGCGCTGACGCTGGCCGCCGGAGAACTCGTGCGGGAAGCGGTTGGCGTGCTCGCGGTTGAGGCCGACCGTATCCAGCAGCTCCGCCACGCGCTCCTGACGGCGCTTCTCGTCGTACATCCCGTGGATCTCCATGCCCTCGGCAATGATAGATCCAACGGTCATGCGCGGGTCCAGCGAAGCATACGGGTCCTGAAAGATAATCTGCGCCTTCTTGGCAAAGTCGAAGCGCTCCTTCTTCTTGGTCAGATCCACCTCTTTGCCGCCGTAGAGCAGCTTGCCCTTCGTCGGCTTGTAGATGCCCATCAGCGTGCGTCCCAGCGTGGACTTGCCGCAGCCGGACTCGCCGACCAGACCGAGGGTTTCACCGCGATGAATCTCCAGATTCACGCCCTCAACGGCGTGCAGCATACGGCCGCCGCCAATCTTAAAGTACTTGCACAGGTCTTGTGCCTGAACGAGAACCTCGTTGTTCATCACTTCGCCCCCCTTTCCTCAGCGCTCGGGCAATCAGGATGCAGCAGCCAGCAGCTTGCCTTGTGGCCGCTGCTCAGCTCAAACTCGGGCGGCTGCTCCTCCTTGCAGATCTGCATGCAGCGATGGCAGCGCGCCGCAAAGCCGCAGCCCTTCGGCGGGGCCAGCAGGTCGGGCGGCGTGCCCGGAATGGACATCAGCGGCTCGCGCTTGCCCTGATCCGTGGAGGGCAGGGAGCGCAGCAGCGCCTCGGTATACGGATGCTTGTGCTCATAGAAGATCTCATCCGTGGCGCCGGTCTCCACCACCTTGCCCGCGTACATGACCGCCACACGGTCGGCAATGCCGGCCACCACGCCGAGGTCATGCGTAATCAGGATGATGGCGGTGTTGATCTTGTCCTTCAGCTCGCCCAGCAGCTCCATGATCTGCGCCTGAATGGTCACATCCAGCGCGGTGGTCGGCTCATCGGCGATAAGCAGCTTCGGGTTGCAGGACAGCGCCATGGCGATCATCGCGCGCTGGCGCATACCGCCGGAGAACTCGTGCGGGTACTGCTTGGCACGCTCTTCCGGGTTGGGGATCTTCACCAGATCCAGGCAGCGGATGGCCTCCTTCCGGGCCTCCTCGCTGTTCAGGTGCTTGTGCAGGCGGATAGACTCTACAATCTGCTTGCCCACCTGCGTGGTGGGGTTCATGCAGGTCATCGGGTCCTGGAAGATCATGGCGACCTCGTTGCCGCGGATCTTCTGCATTTCCTTGTCATTCGCCTTCACGATGTCGTGGCCCGCCAAGTTGATCGTGCCATCGACAATTCTGGCCGGGGGCATCGGGTTGAGCTTCATGATCGTCTGCGCCGTCACGGACTTGCCGCAGCCGGACTCGCCGACGATGGCGAGCACCTCGCCCTCGTCCACATGCAGCGTCACGCCGCGAACAGCCTGCACCTCGCCTGCGTAGGTGTCAAACGACACGCGCAGGCCATCAATGGTAAGAACTCTCTCTGCCATGTCGAAATTACCTCCTCAGCTTCGGGTCGAAGGCGTCGCGCAGGCCGTCTCCGAACATATTGAATGCCAGCATCGTCAGGCTGATGCAGACCGCCGGAATCAGAAGCTGCCACGGATACATACGGAAGTTCTGGATGCCCAGCTGCGCCAGCGAGCCCCAAGAGCACTTGGGCAGCGGAATGCCCAGACCGATGTAGCTCAGGTACGCTTCCGAGAAGATCGCGTTCGGGATGGCCAGCGTCACGCGGACGATGACCACGGACAGCGTGTTGGGCAGCAGGTGGCGGGCAATGATACGCGCCGGGCTTGCGCCCATGGCCTCCGCTGCCGAGATATACTCCTGCTGCTTGAGCGAGACCACCTGACCGCGTACCAGACGCGCCATCGGTATCCATCCGACTGTCGAGTAGGCAATGATGATCGTCATCATGCCCGGCTCCAGCACCATCATCAGCAGGATGACGATGATGAGGTACGGAATGCCGTTGATAATCTCCAGTATGCGCATCATGATGATGTCCAGCGTGCCGCCGAAGTAACCGGAGATGCCGCCGTAGATGCAGCCTACAATCAGATCGACGATGGCCGTCGTCACGGCGATAATCAGCGAGACGCGGCCGCCCATCCAGATGCGGGTGTACAGGTCACGGCCCAGCGTATCAGTGCCGAACAGGTGCATATGGCCAAAGCCTTCGCACGTCTCATCGTCACAGACGAAGAACATCGGCGCATTCGTGTGGCCGTAGTGCTGCTCGCGGTAATCAAACGGAGAGAACACCGGCGCCAGCGCGGACATCAGCGACAGAAGCACAATCAGCACCACGCACACCAGCGCCACCTTGTTCTTGGCCAGACGGCGCATCGCGTCCTGCGTGAAGGTCAGGCTGGGACGCGCAATTGCCTCACGATCGTGAGCGCTTTCGCCAACATGGGCAAAGCGGGACTTATCGATGTGTTCCATACCTTAATCCTCCAGCTTGACGCGCGGGTCGATCATTCCGTAGAGCAGGTCTACCACCAGCGTACACACGATCAGCAGCGCGCCGTAGAAGACAACCGTACCGCCGATCATCGTGTAGTCAAGGTCCTTGATGCTGGTGACAAAGTACTTGCCCAGACCCGGGATGTTGAAGATGCTCTCAATGACGAACGTGCCGGTCAGCACGGACGCAACCGTCGGGCCCATGATCGTCACCACCGGCATGACGGCATTGCGCATCGCGTGCCGCCAGAGAATCTGGTGCTGAGAGAGGCCCTTAGAGCGGGCGGTCTTGATGTAATCGGAGCTGAGCACGTCCAGCATGCTGGTACGCATCAGTCGGGAAACCGTCGCCAGAGAGCCAAGGCCCAGCGCAAACGCCGGCAGCAGCGTGTGCTTGAAGGTACCCCAGCCCTGAATCGGGAACAGGTTCACGCCGAACATCCGGCGAAGCTGAAGCCCCAGGAAGTACTGGAGCACCGCGCCCAGAATAAAGCTAGGCACAGAAACGCCGATCATGGCGATGAACATGGACAGGGAATCCCAGACGGTGCCGCGCTTGATGGCCGCGATAGCGCCCAGCAGGATGCCCGCGATGACCGCGAAGATCAGCGCGCGGATACCCAGATCCGCCGAAACCATGAACGATTCCGAGACAATCTCCATCACCGGACGGTTGTAGGTGATGGACATACCCAGATCACCCGTCAGGCAGTTGCCCATGTACATGAGATACTGTACGAAAACGGGTTTGTCCAGACCATACTTGGCATTCATGTTGGCCAGCGCCGTGGGAGAGATGGCCTTCTCTCCGAGGAACGGATCGCCGGGCAGCAGGCGCATCATGAAGAACACCAGCGTGATGAGCACGAACAGCGTCAAGATGGCATAGACCAGACGCTTGATGATGTAGCGAGCCAATGCATTTCCTCCTTCTGTTTGCATAAGTTTCGATTCTTACATTATTACGGATTTTTTGACAGTTGTCAATGCCTATTCCTTCAAAAGTGCTCTGAGTCAAGAAAAAAGCTGCACGGGGGAGAGCCCCCATGCAGCAATTTCGCTTTGGAAACAGGCAGGAATTACTCCGCCAGCTTGGTGTAGATGAGGTTATAGCTCTGGAACGGCAGGCGGGCATAGCCCTCAGCCATCTTCTCGGAAACCACATAGTCCTCATGACGCCAGTAGATCGGGATGATCGGCAGATCTTCCGCCAGAAGCTGCTCGCACTTGACGAACACCTGCTCGCGCTCCGCCATATCGGTCTCCACCTTCGCCAGTTCGATGAGCGCATCGTACTTCTTGCTGGAGTAGCCGGTGTGGTTGTTGCCGTTCTCGGTGGTCCAGATGTCCAGATCGGTCATCGGATCGTTGTAGTCCGGGCCCCAGCCGCCGGCGAACAGGTCATAGTTGTGCGCATTGCGGCGGGCGCGGGACTCGGTGATGGTCAGCACTTCGATCTTGGCGTCGATGCCCAGATTCTTGCGCAGCTGCTCCTGCATCACCTGATTGTACAGCTCGTTCTGGGTGCCCTCGGAAACCATGAAGGTGATGTCGATCTGGTCGGCAGTCTTGCCCAGCTCGGCCAGCGCCTTGTCCAGATACTCCTTCGCCTTGTCCAGATCCGCATTGGCCGGATAGAGGCGTTCGCCGCCGTTGGCCGCCGTAACAGCCTCGGCGAAAGTCGGGGTGCTCACGCCGGAGATGCCCAGCGCAAAGCTCGGAGCCGGCTCACTGTCGTTCTTGAAAACGGTGTCGATGATCTGCTGACGATCCAGCGCGTAGCTGATGGCCTTGCGCAGGTTCTTGTTGGAGATGTCGCGGTTCGGATCGTCCACCGCGCAGTAGAAGTAGAAGCTGTAGCCGCCAACATAGTTGGAGACCTTGAAGCCCTCGGCTTCAAACATCTGCCGCTGCTCGCCGGTCACGTCGATCACGTCAACCTCGCCGCCCTGGAAGGCGTTCATCTTGGCGTTGCTGTCGGTGTACTTGATCCACTCGATGGCCTCGAGGCTCACGTTCTCGGCATCCCACCAGTGCGGGTTCTTGGTGGTGGTGATCTTGTTCTCCAGCACCCACTCGCTCATGTAGAACGGGCCGCAGTAGAGGGTGGTCTCCGGGGAGGTGCCGTAGTTGTCGGCGCCAACCTCGGTGTAGAACGGCTCATACAGCGGGCTCATGACCTCGAACTTGACGTACTGCAGGAAATACGGCAGCACGTTCTCCAGCTCGCACACGAGGGTGTAGTCGTCCACAGCCTTGATGCCCACGTCCTCGATCTTGACTTCCGGAGCACCCGGAACGCCGGAAACGAAGTCGTAGTACGCCTGCGCGTTCTTGAAGATCGCAGCGAAATTGAAGTATTCACAAGCGTTGGTCGGATTGAGCAGCTCGCGCCAGCCAAACACGAAGTCGTGCGCGGTCACGTCGCCGACAACCTCGCCCTTGGAGTTGACCCACTTCATGCCCTCACGGATCTTGAAGGTCCAGGTGAGGCCGTCCGCAGAGGACTCCCAGCTCTCCGCCGCAGCCGGAACGATCTGGTTGTCCACAGGGCTGAGCTTCACCAGGCAGTCCTGGGTGTGGCGGGCAATGCCCAGCTCGGTGTTGTACGTCATCTTCATCGGGTTCATGACGCTCATAACGGAACATTCCACCGCGACGGTACCCTTCTTGGCGGTACCCGGGTAATAGCCCATGCCCGCGTTGGGGTTGGTTTCGGCCGCAGCAACAGCGCCGATGGTCAGCAGCATTGCCAAGCAAAGCAGCCATGCGAGGAGACGGTTTTTCATGGGACTTCCTCCTTGTAAAATGCGGATTTGACGGGCAAATGGGTCAGCGTATGGAGCTTGCCAACCCCTTTCCGTCGTGCTATAATGAATTATAACACAGCAGGGATACTTTTGCAAGTCCGTTTTTCCGATAATTCTTTTTTGCGTCAAAGATTGCATATCCATCCACTTTTAATGCATAGACATGGAGGACAAAGACCGAATGTCGAAGATTTGTACCCATTTTGACGACTATTTCGACCAATGGAACGCCAGCCTCGGCGCCCTGTGCAGCCTGTTGGTTCCCCATCGTGCGCAGGCGCAGGACGTTGCGTTTCAGTCCTTCCTGCGTCTAGGCGGAGGAAAGGATGCCGAAATTGGCGAGCAAGCCGCGCGCATCCTCCTGTTCCAGAGCGCCGTCCGCCTGTGCGACGATTATTATTTGAAGAAGATGCACCGCCGCCCCAGCCGCAAGAACCTCGCACAGACGGGTCTCCCCTGCCCCGACAGGGACGCGCTGTACGCGCTGCTGCGCCTGCCCTTCCGCCGCCGCGCCGCGCTGGCGCTGATGCAGGCAGGCTTTTCCGTCGATGAGCTGCCCGCACTGCTAGGCGTGAGCGCACAGCAAGCCGCCACCCTGTGCGCCGAGCCGGATATTCCCGGCTGGAAGGAAGCCATCTCCTCGCTGCGCATGACGGAAGATGAGGCGCAGCAGCTCTCCGACCGCATCGTCGAGCGCTTCTCCGAGCGCAGCGTGAATGTGGAAAACGCCATCCATGACGCACGCAATGCCTTTGACCGCGCCGCGCCGTTTCTGGCGGTGCTGGTGCTGGCGCTGTTTGCGTTGTCCATCTGGTACGTCAGGCGGCTGTAAGCCCTTCTCTCTTTATATGCTCCATTGATAAAAGTATTCTTGCAGCCTGCATACAATCAAAAATGTGAAATCAAAATGGTTCTGAGGGCAACATCCCCAGAACCATTTTTACTTTGCTCCGGATAAAGTATTTCAAAGATACGCCTTATCAGTCATCCCGCTCTTCTTCCTCTGCCAGCGCCTGTGCGCCCAACAGCAGCGCCCCGGTCACACCTGCATTGATGCCCAGCTGAGGCGGCACAATGTAGCCCCGCATCCCCTCCGGCGTAATTCTGGGCGAGCAGACATAGCCGCCCAGCAGCCGCAGCGTCTCCGTGCGGATCATCGGGTACAGCGCAGGCTGCGCCTGCATCACATCGCCGCCCAGCACGATGATCTCCGGGGAGATGGCTAAGATGGCATTGGCGCACATCTGCGCCAGATATTGGGCCTCCAGCGCCCACGCCGGATGCTCCTCCGTCATCAGCTTTGCCGGAAGCCCCCATCGCTTTTCAATGGCAACGCTGCTGGCCAGCCCCTCCAGACAGTGCTCGTGAAACGGGCATACCCCACGCTCCAGCGGGTCGCCCTCTGCCGGGGCAATCAGCATATGGCCCAGCTCCGAGTGAACCAGCCCATGTACCGGCTCTCCGCCGATGAGGATGCCGCCGCCTACGCCTGCGCCCACCGTCAGGTAGAGCATATTTCGCGTGCCTCTTCCCGCGCCCACGCGGTTCTCTGCCAGCGCCGAAACGTTGGCAGCGGTGTCAATCGCCGTAGGCACGCCCAGCGCCTCGCGCATCACCGGCAGCATCGGATAGCCGCGCCACTCCTGCTTGGGCGTATCCGTAATACAGCCGTAGGTCGGTGAATCGGGGTGCAGATCCAGAGGGCCAAACGACCCGATGCCCAGCGCCCGGATATCGAACGCCTTGAGAAATTCCAGAATCTGCGGAATGGTCGATTCCGGATCGGCCGTAGGGAAGCTGGCGCGCTGCATCACGCCGCGCTGCGCGTTGCCGATGGACGCAATCATGTTGATGCCGCCAGCCTCAAGTGCTCCAATGAGCATGTTTTTCTTCCTCCATCTCTGTCCGCGCGGATAATCCGCCGTCTGTGCGCACACACTATAATAGTGTCATCATACGCCATTCTCCAGCCCCTGTCAAATTCAATTTCAGCAAAACCGGAGGTATGCATGAAAGCCCCCTCTGCCGCGCTGCTCGCCGGGCCTGTCGCCCCGGCTATTCTGCGCCTTTCCCTGCCGGGCATGGCTGCCATGCTGGCCTCCTCGCTCAGCACACTGACAGATGCGCTGCTCCTTTCCCGCGGCAGCACAGTGCTCTCCGCCGCCGTCTCCGTCAGTTTCTCCCTGCTCACGCTGATTCAGACCATCGGCTTCACGCTGGGCATGGGCGCGGGCAGCTATGTCAGCCGCACGCTGGGCCGCGGTGATGTGCCGCCAGCTTATGCGGCGAGTGCCACCGCCATGCTCACCACGCTGGCGCTTGCGCTGCTGCTGTGTGCGCCGGGCTTCCTGCTGGCCGATTCCATCGTGCGGCTGCTCGGCTGTCCGCCGGAGGCCGCAGCGCCCGCCGCCGTCTACGCGCGCTATGTGCTCGCGTGCGGCCCCATGCTGTGCGCCAGTCTGGTGCTGTCCAGCCTGCTGCGCGCGCAGGGCAAAGCCGTGCCGTACATGGTCGCCTTCGTGCTGGGCGCAGGCATCGGCATCGGACTGAATGTGCTGCTGGTGGGCGTTCTCCGCCTCGGTGTTCACGGCGGCGGGCTGGCAATGCTCGTGCGCGAAACCATTACACTCGGCCTGCTGCTTCTCGCCATCCATCGGGACAAGCATCTCGTTCGTCCCCGACTTCGCGCCGTTTCCCTGCGTCCGCAGGTCTATCGCAATATCATGCGCTCCGGCCTGCCGACACTGGTGCGTCAAGGGCTGATGAGCCTGTCCTCCATTCTGCTCACCCGTGCGTGTGCGGGCTTTGGCAGCGCGGCGCTGGCGGGCATGGGGCTGTGCGTGCGCACCGTATCCCTGATTTCCTCTGCCGTCATCGGCTTTGGTCAGGGCTTTCAGCCGATATGCGGCACGGCCTTCGGCGCGGGCGACATGGTGCGCGTGCGCTCGGCCTATCGCTTTTGCCTGCGCTGTGTGACCATCGCGCTCGCGCTCGCCGGTGCGGCGGTCTTTCTGCTGTGCAGGCCGCTGCTTGCGCTCTTTCAGCCGGAGGCGGATGTGCTTGCCTTCGCCGTTTGCGCCCTTCGCGCACAGAGCCTCGTCTTTTTTGCACAGGGCGCGGTCATCATGATGAATATGCTCACCCAATCGCTCGGGCTCACCGTGCGTGCAAGCCTGATCGCCTCCAGCCGTCAGGGCTTCGTGCTGATCCCGCTGCTTGTGCTGCTGCCCCGCCTGCTCGGCATCACAGGGCTGATCGTCTGCCAGAGCGTCAGCGACCTGCTCTCGCTGCTCCTGTGTGCGCTGCTCACGCGCGGTGCGCTCACAGATTGCGCGTGCGCACGCGGCGGATGTTCGGATGCTCGGAAAGCGTCTCAATGATGTCCACATAGCTCATGCGGTTGGGCATGGTCAGCGTATACATATTGGTGTACAGGTTGCCCTCCGGCTTGGTCTCTGCGTGGAAGTCCACATCCAGCACGCCGCAGCCCTCCTGCGCAAAGTATTCGCTCAGAAATGCCAGCGTCTCCTGACGGTGGACAAATTGCACCTCCAGCCGCTTGAGCGTATGGACGTGGATGACCTTCTGCATCATCCGCAGGATGACCAGCACAATCACGCCCGCCATCAGCGCCATGATGATAAAACCCGAGCCTACCGCCAGCCCGATGCACGCCGTACACCACAGCGAGGCCGCCGTCGTCAGGCCGGAGATCTTGTGTTCGGACATGAAGATCGTGCCCGCGCCCAAAAAGCCTACGCCGGAGACCACCGTGGAGGTGATGCGTCCAATGCTTACATTGATGGGTGAATCCGCGCCCAGCGCCAGCACCGCCGCCGCGGACTGCTGCTCCATCAGCGCCACCAGCGCCGCGCCCACGCACACCAGCACATGGGTGCGCATCCCCGCCGGCCGGTTCTTAATCTCCCGATCAATGCCGATCATCGCGCCGATGAACACCGCCGCGCTGATGCGCAGCAGCACCATGCCGATGTGAAGCGAGCGTCCGAACATACACACTCCGCTCATGACGTCCAGAATCCTCTCCATCCCGATACCCTCCTTTTCACAATCGCCGGGATCTGTCTGTCCGATTCATTCCGCCCATCCTATGTTAAATTGATGTAAAATATTATAAGCCAATCTCCGCCGCAATGCAAGATGAATGCGCCCGCTCTTCATTGACAAGCCGCCGCTTTCCGCTATACAATACCGATATCAATGCCAGTTTCGGAGGTTGACCATGAAAAATCCGACGAAGGATGAACTGCTCGCCCTGCGCACGCGCGCTGAGGCTGTGGCACGCAGGCTTCCGCCGCTTGTCTTTGGCCCACACGGTACGCTCACGCCATCCTCCCGAATCGCCGTGGAGGATGCCGCGCACGCCATCCTGCGCCAAAACCGCGCAGTGGGCGCATCGCTGATCTTCGCCATGCCCGGCGGTGCAGACGAGGTCTTTTGCTTCGGTCACGCCCGCCTGCACCCCCGCACGCCGGTTACACCGCAGACTTGTTTCCGCATCGCCTCCGTCTCCAAGCTGGTGATGACCTTTGCGGCGCTCTCTCTGGCAGAAAGCGGTGTGCTTCGGCTCGATGAGGATGTCAGCACCTATTTGGGCTACCCCGTGCGCAGCCCGTATGCGCCGGATACGCCTGTCACCCTGCGTATGCTGCTCACCCATACGGCTGGCATCACCGATGACGGCCCCTACGGCACGCGCGGCATGGAACCCGGCTGCACCCTGCACGAGCTGCTTGCCGCTCCGCAGAGTTGGCGCTCGGATGCTCCCGGCGCTTCCTTTCTATATAGTAACCTCGGCGCGGGTGCGGCGGGCGTGGTCATCGAGTGCGCGGCAAACCAGCCTTTTGACGATGTGCTGCGCGAGCGCGTGTTCTCGCCGCTGGGTGTGCGTGCCAGCTATGATCCCCGCCGCCTCGGTTCCTCGCTCGCTGACGGCTATGCCGTGCGCGGGCTTCTGCCGCCCGTGCGCCGTTACGATGCCGCTGCGCTGGCCGCACGCCCCCCTGAATCCTTTGATCCCGAACGCGACTACCTCATTGCCGCCGGTCGGATGATAACCGACAGCGCAGGCATGGCTAAGCTGATTCGCCTTTTGGCCTCACAGGATGGCATGGGCGTGCTTTCGCCCGCCTCGCTCGATGATATGCGCCGCTGTCAGGATGGCACGCCGGGCATTGTCCGCGCCGGGCGCGGGCTGAACACCGCCTTTCTGCCGGACGTATTCCCCGGCTTTTCTCCGGTCGGTCATCAGGGCGTGGCCTACGGTATGTGCGCCGAGCTGTTTGCCGATCCTGCGTCCGGCTGCGGCGTGGGGCTGATGACCAGCGGCGTGCGCCTCGTTCGCCAACCGCCGCTCATGCGTACAGGATTCGATCTGCTCGCCCTCGGCTTCGCCGTGATGGCGCAGGCACGCTGACCTTCACACGTGCGCCACAATTTCTCAAAAATCTCTTCTCAATGCCATCATGCTTTCTCCACAGCCGCCCCCTATAATAAGGACCATCGAAAGAACCTCACAACATGAACCCCGAAAGGAGATCTGATCTTTATGCGTACTCCCCGTTCTTTCCGCAGGCTTCTCGCGCTGACGGCCGCCATGGCCCTCGCCGTCTCTGCCTCCGTCGTGTCCTTCGCCATGGCTGACGAGGGCAAAGGCAAGCACTTCTCCATCGTCGAGGCTGCGTCCGAAGCCGACGCGCTCTCCATCCCGGAGATCGCCCAAAAGTGCCGCACCTCCGTTGTAGCCATCGAGACGGAAACCACCGTCGTCTACAACGACTATGACAGCAACTATTACAGCCCGTTCGGCGGTATGTTCGGCTTCCCCGGCTACGGCTACGGCTATCCGCGCGGCAACCAGCGCGAGTACAAGCAGTCCGGCGCGGGCTCCGGCATCATCCTCTCCGAGGACGGCTACATCCTCACCAACAACCACGTCATCTCCGGCGTGGATAAGATCAACGTCTTTGTGATGCCCGATGAAGAGGGCGGCGAGGAAAAGACCTACGAAGCCACGCTGATCGGCTCCTCCGAGAGCCACGATGTGGCAGTGCTCAAGATTGATGCCGAAGGCCTGAATCCCGCCTCCTTTGGCGACAGCGATCAGCTTGAAATCGGCGAGCTGGCCGTGGCCATCGGCAACCCGATGGGCAATGTCCACGGCTCGGTGACCGCCGGCATCATCTCCGCCACCGAGCAGGAGCTGACCATCGACGATGTGACCATCAACGCCATCCAGACGGACGCGGCCATCAACCCCGGCAACTCCGGCGGTGCGCTGTTTGACTCTTACGGCAACGTGATCGGTCTGGTTTATGCCAAGTCCGCCTCCGTGAACATCGAGGGCATGGGCTATGCGATCCCGGTCAACGACATCAAGGAGCTGGTCACCACCATGATTAACGATCCGGAGTCCGTGGAAGCGCAGACCAAGGGCAGCCAGATCATGCTGGGCATCACCATCATCGAAGTCACCGAGGACATGAGCAAGCAGTACTCCATGCCCATGGGCGTGTACATCCGTGAGGTCAGCGAGTTCAGCGCTGCCGAGCGCGCCGGCCTGAGCAAGGGCGACATCATCACCGAATTTGCGGGCGAAAAGGTGACCACCGCCGACGACCTGAACGCCATCAAGGCGAAGCAGACCTCCGGCGAGACCGTCTCCGTGAAGATTGACCGCAACGGCCGTGAAATGACGCTGGAAATCGTCATCCCGCAGCCGACCGAGGTGGAAACCCTGAACAAGTAATCCTGTCCCATCCTCTCATACGCTTTTCAGCCGGTTCCCGAAAGGGAGCCGGTTTTTTGCGTCCCTTGCCGAAAGCAGCCATCTGTGCTATCATGGCATCAGACCGGGAGCGGTCTGCTCCCGCTTCGTGCGTACAAAAGCAACATAACCCACAATCCCCAAGGAGGTACGCCATGAAGCGTCTGTCATTTCTGCTCATTCTGCTCCTTTTCCTGCCCTGCATGGCGCAGGCCGAAACCATTCTCTTTGAGGACGAAAACGGCAAGGTCATCCTTCAGGACGACGGCGCGATTCATTTCCTTCCGCCGGACGGCTCCTTTGTGCCCACGCCGTCCCCTTCGCCCGCGCCGGATCTCAACGCGCTCACGCCAGAGGAGATCCAGCGCCTCGTTGAGACCTATCACCTGGATACCCCCATGCCTGTCGCCTCGCCTGAGCCCTTTACCTACTCGCGCAAACTCCAGTACGGCGCCAACGGCCCGCTGGTGGAAAGGCTGCAAAGCCGCCTGAAGGAGCTGGGCTTTTACACAGCCCGCGTCTCCGGCGGCTATTATGAGGTCACGCGCAGCGCCGTGCGCCAGTTTCAGCAGCACAACGGCCTGAATGCAGACGGCATCGCCGGGCGGCAGACGCAGGAGATGCTCTTCTCCGCCGCAGCCGTTCCCCTCAGCGCCACGCCGCGCCCCTCGCCCACGCCCGAACCGGCACGCTACACCCTGATGGTGGACGTCACCAACCAGATTGTGCGCGCCTATACCTATGACGAGCGGGGCGAATACACCGTGCTGGTGCGCGAGATGATCTGCTCCACCGGCACCAGCAAGTATCCCACGCCGCTGGGCACCACCATCATGCCCAAAAAGCGCGCCCGCTGGGGCTATTTCCCGGCGTGGGGCGGGCACGCGCAGTATCTGACGCGCATTGACAGCCTGAACGCCTTCCATTCTGTGCTCTATTCCGAGCCGGACGAAAGCCTGCTCTCCGTCAAGTCCTTTGAGGATCTGGGCACGCCGGTATCCCACGGCTGCGTGCGTCTGTACGTCTGCGATGCAAAGTGGATCTACGACAACTGCTCCGCCGGCACCATCATCACCGTCTACGAGGGCGAATACGACCCCGAATACACCATGACGCTGCGGCGCGAGCTGAACCCGCGCACCCTACGCGAGCGCGATCTGCCCGAACCCACCCCCACGCCCACATACAGCCGCGAGAACTGGCCCTCCAGCTATCGCACGCTCTACCGTGGGCGCGAGGGCGAGGACGTGTTCATGCTGCAAATGCGCCTGCGTGAGCTGGGCTATTATCACGGCACGGTCACCGGCGGCTACTACGGCGGCACCATCCGCGCCGTGGAGGAATTCCAGCGCGACAACGGGCTGACCGTAGACGGCGCAGCGGGAAAAGATACGCAGTCCCTGCTCTTCTCCGACCGCGTCGATCCCACGCCCGCGCCGACGCACACGCCTGCGCCGAC